>NZ_BCUU01000068.1 GCF_001591385.1 Variovorax soli NBRC 106424 | reverse complement strand
TGGCGACGTTTTCATGGAGATGCTTGGCGAGCCCCCATCCCGGCCTTCCCCCAGCGGGGGAAGGAGCAAATCGCATTCCATTTCATTCGACGCCATGCAACGCCAGTAAGGTCTTCATGCGCTGCACCGCCAGCTCCGGCTTTTCCAGCACATGCGCCGCATCGGCCAGGCGGAACAGCTCCGCCAGGTGCTGCAGCGAGCGGGTGCTCTGCTGGCCGCCCACCATGGTGAAGTGCTTCTGGTGGCCGTTGAGCCAGGCCATGAAGACCACGCCCGTCTTGTAGAAGCGCGTGGGCGCCGCAAAGATGTGGCGCGACAGCGGCACCGTGGGGCCGAGTATGTCGTGGAACTTCTGCTCGTTGCCCTGGGCCAGTTCGCCCAGCGCGGCGCTGGCCGCCGGCGCGATGGCGTCGAAGATGCCAAGCAGCGCATCGCTCTTGCCATGCGTGGGCTCGCTGCCGATGCCGTCGCCGGCGATCAGCTCTGCGTAGTTGAAATCGTCGCCCGTGTACATACGCACACCCGCGGGCAGGCGGCGGCGCATGGCGATTTCCTTGTCCTTGTCCAGCAAGGAAATCTTGATGCCGTCGACCTTCGACGGGTTGGCCGCAATCACGGCCAGTGCGGTGTTCATCGCCTCGTCGATATTGCTGCTGCCCCAGTAGCCGGCCAGCGCCGGGTCGAACATGTCGCCCAGCCAGTGCAGCACCACCGGCTGTTTCGCCTGGCGCAGCACGCGGTCGTATACGCGCTCGTAGTCCGCCGGGCTCCTGGCCACGCGGGCGAGGGCGCGGCTGGCCATGATGATCAGCTTGCCGCCCAGGGCCTCGATGGCTGCCATCTGCTCCTCGTAGCCGCGGATCACGTCGTCCACGCTTTTCACCGAATCGATGTCGAGGTGGTCGGTGCCGCAGCCGCTGGCGAGAAAGGCGCCGGGGATGTCCTTGGCCGCGTCGATGGAGCGGCGGATGAGTTCCAGCGAGGTGGCCCAGTCCAGGCCCATGCCGCGCTGCGCGGTGTCCATGGCCTCGGCCACGCCCAGGCCCAGCGACCACAGGTGGCGGCGGTAGTCGATGGTGGCGTCCCAGTCGACGGCGGCTTGCAGCCACGGATCGACGGCGGCCAGCGGATCGGCCACCACGTGCGCGGCCGAGTAGGCGATGCGGTTGAACTTCAGGCCCGCGGGCGGGCGTGCCAGCACGCGGCCCTGCAGGGTGTAGGGCGCCAGCGCGCCGCCGGCGGTGGGAAGGTGGAGGGTCAGGGCCATGGCTCGATTCCGCGCTCGTTCAGATCTTCAGTGCGGGCACGTCGATCCAGCGGCGCTCCTGCCAGCTCTCCAGGGCCTTCTCGACCAGCTGCACGCCCTTGGCGCCTTCGGGCAGCGTCCACTTGTAGGGCGCGTCTTCCACCACGTGGCGGATGAAGTGCTCCCACTGGATCTTGAAGCCGTTGTCGTAGACCTGCGAGTCCGGAATCTCCTGCCACTGGTCGAAGAAGTTCATGGTCTGCTTTTCGTCGGGGTTCCACACCGGGCGCGGCGTGGCCACGCGCGACTGGGCGCGGCAGCTCGACAGGCCGGCGACGGCCGAGCCGTCGGTGCCGTCGACATGGAAGGTGACCAGGTCGTCGCGGCGCACGCGCGTCACCCAGCTCATGTTGAGCTGCGCGATCACCGGCTCGCCGTTGTGGCCGGTGAGCTCGCAAGTGGCATAGGCGGCGTCGTCGGCAGTGGCGGTGTAGGGCTTGCCGGCTTCGTCCCAGCGCGTGGGGATGTGGGTGGTGCCCAGGCAGCTGACGGACTTCACTTCGCCGAACAGGTTGTCCAGCACGTAGCGCCAGTGGCACATCATGTCCAGGATCATGCCGCCGCCGTCTTCCTTGCGGTAGTTCCAGCTGGGGCGCTGGATGGGCTGCAGGTCGCCTTCGAACACCCAGTAGCCAAACTCCAGGCGCACGCTGAGCATGCGGCCGAAGAAGCCGGCGCGGCGCAGCATGTCGAGCTTGCGCAGGCCGGGCAGGAAGAGCTTGTCCTGCACGGCGCCGTGCTTGATGCCCCGGGTGCGGCCCGCCTCTTCGGCCAGGCGCGCGATCTCCACCGCTTCGTTCAGGTTGGTGGCGATGGGCTTCTCGCAATACACATGCTTGCCGGCGCGAATGGCCTTGGCCAGCAGCTGCGGGCGCATCTGCGTGGTGCCGGCGTCGAAGAAGACGGTGTCGTCCGGGTTGGCCAGCGCCGCATCGAGGTCGGTGCCCCAGCGGGCAATGCCGTGCGCCTTGGCCAGCGCTTCCATCTTCTCGGCATTGCGGCCGACGAGGATCGGGTCGGGCATGACCTTGTCGCCGTTGGAAAGCGTCACGCCGCCCTGCGCGCGGATGGCGCAGATGGAGCGGATCAGGTGCTGGTTCATGCCCATGCGTCCGGTGACGCCGTGCATGATGAGGCCGAGTCGTTGGGTTGCCATGATGTGTGTGTCCTCCGAATGGGAAAAAGGTTGGGTGCCGCTTGCTTACTGCGGCGTCAGGCCGGCTGCCTTGACCAGCACTGCGTTGCTCTTGATTTCTTCCTGGATGTAGGCGTCGAACTGCTCGGGCTTGAGCGTCCAGGCGTCGGCGCCCAGCTTGGCGAAGCGCTCCTTCACCTCGGGGCTGGCCAGCGCCTTCTGCACTTCGTCGTGCAGGCGGTTCACCACGTCGCGCGGCGTCTTGGCCGGGGCCATCATGCCGATCCAGAAGTTGAATTCCGAGCCCGGCACGCCGGCCTCGCTGGTGGTCGGCACGTTGGGCAGGGCGCTCGCGCGCTGGGGCGAGCCCACCGCGAGGGCGAGCAGCTGGCCGTCCTTGATCTGCCCGATCACCGGGGCGATGGGCGAGAAGTAGTAGTCGACGCGGCCGGCCATCACTTCGGTCACCGCTTCGCCGGAGCCCTTGAAGGGAATGTTGGTGGCTTCGATCTTGGCGGCCACGCGGAACTTCTCGGCATTCAGGTGGGTGGCGCTGCCCTGGCCGGCCGATGCGTAGTTGATGCTGCCCGGCTTGGCGCGCGCGGCGGCGAGCAGCTCCTGCAGCGTCTTGATGTTCTTGGAAGGCGAGATGACCAGCGCGTTGGGCAGGCTGGAGATGGGCGTGATGCCGGCGAAGTCGTGCACCGTGTCGAAGGGCAGCTTGGCGAAGGTCGAGGGGCTCACCGTGTGCGACGACGAGTGGATCATGATCGTGTAGCCGTCCGGCGCGGCCGTGGCCACCATCTGCTGGCCGATGGTGCCGCTGGCGCCGCCGCGGTTGTCGATGACCACGGGCTGGCCCAGGCTCGTGCTCATCTTGTCGGTGATGGCGCGGGCAATGATGTCGGTGGTGCTGCCGGCGGCAAAGGGCACGATGACCCGGATCGGCTTGTTGGGATAGCCGTTTTGCGCGAAGGCGGTGGCAGCGCAAAGGCTGGCCAGGGCAACGATGGAACTGGCGGCGGCGAAGCGGGCAAGGCGAATCATCTTGAGGTCTCCGTTGTGGCTTTTTTAATTCACTGAATGGTGAATAGAAGAAATTCTAGAGGTGGGCTCTATCGTGGGTCAATAGCATTCCTCGCTCGAAAGAGGGTTGTGGTTTCAGGGTTTACACGGACTCGAGTGTCCGAATAATTCACCAGTCGGTTCGCATGGCATCCCACTGGATGCCGCATTCCGCGCCCGTGCCGCCGAAGCCGGCGGCATCGGTGATCGAACCCAGGTCGATCTGGCCGTGTTCGATGCGAAGCCGGGCGGCGCCCTCGCTTCGGACGTAGAGCGCCGGGTGCGTGCGCAGGAAGTGGTCCTGCTCAGCCTCGGGCAGGGCCGCCATGCCGTTCACATAGTGGTGGCCGTTGCGCTCCACATGGGCCAGGCCGAGCCAGCCGACCAGCGCCAGGTCCTGCTGCAGGCCCACGCCGGCCTGCATCGTGAGGTCTTCGCCGGAGAGAAAGAGCCGCCGCCGTGGGCCGGCCTGCGCGCAACGCGCCGCGTTGATGACGGACTTGTAGAAACCCTTGCAGCTCTTGCTCGAGACGCCGGTGTAGCCCAGCGGCCGGGCCTCGAGAAAGCTGGCGATGCGGCTGTCGGATTCGTCCACCAGCAGCGGCATGCGGGCGGCCGCGGCGCTCAGGTCGTGCTGAAGCGCGGTGGCGCGCTGGATGGGTTGTTCGATGAAGGCGCACCGCTGCGCCAGGCCGCGAAGCGATGGTTCGGCCAGGAAGGCGTCCAGGAAATCCTCGAAGGCGGCTGCATCCGCGTACTGCTCGTTGCCGTCCAACGTCACCAGCGCGGCCACCGGGTCGATGAGCCGGGCAATGCGCTTAAGGCGCTCCACGTCGGTGCTCGTGTCGCCGCACAGCTTGAGCTTGAAGTGCCGGTGGCCGTAGCGCGCGATGGCCGCCTGCAGCGAGGCAGGCAGGCCGTCGCGCGGGGGAGCGGCGAGTTCCCTGTCCTCGATGGCATCGGCCAGACCGACGGTGTGCCGGGCGGCGATTCTCCGGACTGGCTGCTGCGCCTTGGCGAAGGCGTCGAAGTCGAATCCCTGCAGGTCCGGTGCGAGTTCGGCAGGCGCCATGCCGCACAGGTTGGCCGACATGGCCTGGGCAAAGTTGCAGGACGCGTGCAGGCACAGGGCGTCCAGCAGGGCGCGGTCCACCAGCGCGGGGCCGTAGCTGGTCACCAGCGGGTTCAGTCCCGCCGTCTGGCCGGCATCCAGCAGGGCCTGATAGTGGCTGGCGAAATGGTGCCATGCGGTCTGGGCCTGCGCGTCGGAGAGATACGCGGCGCGCGCCAGCTGCAGGGCCCGCCGAAGCTGCGCGAAGTTCTCTTCGTTCGACAACCCGGGGTGCTTGTCGAACCACTTGGGAATCATCATCTCCGCTGCGCAGCCTTCGCTGGTGCGTCCGTCCGGCAGGCGGATGCGCGCGCGAACGTACACCTGCGGGCACGACGTGACGGTGGCGGCGCCAAAGCGGAAGGGCAGGCGCAGCACCACATCGCGCTCGAAGAAGCGGATCTCCTCGATGGCAAAGCGTGGCGCCGGCGCGGACATGGCCAGCCGCCTTCTCAATGGTCGAGGCTGCCTTGTGCGAAGAAGTGCGAACGCACGGTCTTCGCATAGGCGGCGAATGCGGGCGAGCCCATGATGTCCAGGCCGCGGTCGGCCGGCAGGTCGATCTCGTACTCGGCGGCAATGCTGCCGGGGCGCTCGCTCATCACGATCACGCGGTCGGACAGGAAGATGGCTTCGGGAATGCTGTGCGTGATCAGCATCACGGTCTTGCGCTCGCCGGTGGCCCAGATGCGGCGCAACTCCAGGTTCATCTTCTCGCGCGTCATGGCGTCCAGCGCGCCGAAGGGCTCGTCCATCAGCAGCACCGAGGGGTCGTGCAGCAATGCCCGGCAGATGGAGGCGCGCTGCTGCATGCCGCCCGAGAGCTGCCAGGGGTACTTGCCCTCGAAGCCCTGCAGCCCCGCCATGGCGATGAGCTCGGCCGCGCGGGCGCGCGCCGGCCCCATGGGCAGGTGGCGCATCTCGGCCTGCAGCAGGATGTTATCGAGCACCGTGCGCCAGGCCAGCAGCACCGCGCTTTGGAACACGATGCCCACGTCCTTCTGCGGGCCCTTGATCGGGTGGCCCGCCAGCGTGAGCGAGCCGCCGCTGATCGGCAGCAGCCCCGCCACCATCTTCAAGAGCGTGCTCTTGCCGCAGCCCGAGGGCCCCACCACCGAGACGAACTCGCCCTGGCGAATGCCGAAGTCCAGCGGCTGCAGCGACTGCACCGGCCCACCCTTGGTCTGGTAGGTCTTGCTGACACCGCGGGCTTCGATCAGGACGACGTCGGAACGGGGAGAGGACATGGGTTATTTGGCCGCGGGCAGGAAGTCCAGCGTCACATAGTCTTCGGGCTTGCCGCGGGTGGAGGCGTCCATGCCGCCGTACTGCACCAGCAGGTCCAGTGACTTGTCGACGTTCTTCATGTCCACGCGGAAGGGCGGCTGGCCCCGGGTCTCGGGCGTGTGGTAGAGCGCCACGCTCTGCTTCATGCCGACGATGAGCGTGTCGCGCACGCCGGCCTTGGGGTTGGCCTTGAGCATGGCGTCCACCGCCGCGGCCGGGTCCTTCTCGGCGGCTTCGGCCGCCCGGGTCGAGGCACGCATGAAGCGCTTGACCAGGTCGGGGTTCTCGGTGAGCAGGTTCTTGTTGGTGATGATGCCGGAGCTGATCTGGTTCACGCCCGAGTCGGCAAAGCGGATCGGTGTCACCGGCTTGCCGGTGGCGTCCTGCAGCTTGATGGCTTGGTCCATCACATAGCCCAGCAGCAGATCGGCCTGGCCGTTCATCACGGCGTTCAGCTTGGTCTGCGCATCGCCCGAAACGATCTTGACCTGATCGGCGCTGATGTTGTTGGCCTTGAGAAACACCGGCCACATCTGCGACATGGAGTCGCCCGGCGTCACGGCCACCGTCTTGCCGACGATGTCCTTGGGCGTCTTGATGTTCTTTTCGGAGAAGCCCATCACCGACATCGGGCTCACCTGGAACAGCACGCCGGTGGACTTCAGCGGCGCACCCTTGGCGGCCGCCTTGATCATGGTGGTGACGTCGATGTAGCCGAAGGTGGCCGACTTGGCCGCCACCGCCTGCGCGGTCACGGCAGAGCCGCGGCCTTCCTGGATCTCCAGCTCGATGCCCTCGTCCTTGTAGTAGCCCAGTTCCTTGCCCAGGAAGAAGGGGGCATGCTCGCTGTAGAGGTACCAGTTGAGCATCAGCGTGACCTTGTCGGCCGGCTTCGTCTGGGCCTGTGCCGGCGAAAGGGCGACCAGCGCGCCGACGGCGCCGGCCAGCAAGGCGGGAAGCAACTTCATGGTGTGTCTCCTGTTGGTTTTGGAACGAAGCTCAGAACACCTGGCGCTGCGAGGCATGCCAGGGAATCATCAGCCGCTCGACGATGTCGATGGCGACGAACAGGACCACGCCGATGGTCGAGAGCACCACCAGCGCCGCGAACATCAGCGGCAGGTCGAAGTTGCCGTTGGCCACCTGCAGCACGTAGCCGATGCCCGAGTTGGAGCCGACAAATTCGCCCACCACCGCGCCCACCACCGCCAGCGTGATCGCCACCTTCAGGCCGCTGAAGATGGCCGGCAGCGCCTGCGGCAGGCTGATCTTGAAGAAGGTCTGCAGGCGGCTGGCGCCCATGGAGCGGGCCAGGTCGAGCATGTCCGGCTCCACCGACTTGAAGCCCATCACGGTGGAGACCACCACGGGAAAAAAGCCCAGCAGGAAGGCCGACACCACCTTGGGGAAGATGCCGAAGCCGAACCACACCACGAACAGCGGCGCGATCGCCACCTTGGGAATGCTCTGCGAGAACACCAGCAGCGGATAGACGTAGGACTCCACCAGCCGCGAGTAGGCGATGCACATGGCGATCGGAATGCCGATGACGATGGTCAGGCCGAAGCCGCCCAGCGTGGCCAGCGTGGTCTTCCAGCTCTGAGAAACCAGCTGCGGCCATTCGGCCACCAGTTGCTTGACTACCTGCAGCGGCGGCGGAATCAGGTAGGCGGGGATGCCGAAGAGGCGAATCGCAAGGTCCCACAGAACGAGCAGCGCCAGGATGAGCAGGAAAGGGCGGAGCGCGGGCTGCAGCAGCAGTTTGCGAAGCATGGAAACAACTCCTGAGGGCGAGCCGATCCCGCGCGCCCGGGCCAGGCACGCCGCGAAGTTCACCAGTCGGTGAATTGTTCGATCCGCTGCAGGAAGATGTCAACGGCCCCTAGGGAAAGCACGGGGCGTTGGAGAGGGAGGCCGGGTGCGCCTATTTCAGCACGTACCCCAGCACCATTTCCGTCATGTGCGACAGGCGTTGCGCCAGCGCCTTGGGCGTGCGCAGGTCGCGTCCGAAGATGGTCGACAGGGTGGGGTTGTTCGACAGGTAGAAGTAGCAGATCGAGGCGATCGAGATGTAGAGCTGGATCGGGTCGACACCGTCGCGAAACAGGTCCTGCTTGCGGCCGCGCTCGAGCACGTCGGCCAGCATGGCCACCAGCGGCGAGTTCATTTCCTGGATGCGAGTGGACTGCTTCAGATGCACGGCCTGGTGCAGGTTCTCGCTGTTGAGCAGGGCGATGAACTCGGGGTGGTCGAGGTAGTAGTGCCAGGTGAAGGACACCAGCTGGCGGATGGCCTGCACCGGGTCCATCTCGTCCAGGTGCAGCGCCTGCTCGGCCGAGCGGATGTCGGCGTAGGTGCGCTCCAGCACCGCCAGGAACAGGTCGTCCTTGTTGCCGAAGTAGTAGTAGATCAGGCGCTTGTTGATGTCGGCGCGCTCGGCGATGCGGTCCACCCGGCCGCCGGCATAGCCATATTGCGCGAACTCATCCATGGCGGCGGCAAGGATCACCAGCTGCGACTTGTCGGCATCGCGCAGGCGGGGGGCGGTCGAGGTGGCGGGCATCTTCTTAGTAACCAAGGGGTGAATTGTTTTCTCGTCGAACGGATTGTGCGGCCTCGGGGCGCGAAGTGCGACACGATAATGGACGAATCGCCTGCTTCCTTTTCGTTTTTCCATGAGCGCAACACTCGCCGGCCGCCTCCTCGTCCAGTGCCTGATCGCCCAGGGCGTCGATACCTGCTTCGGCGTGCCGGGCGAAAGCTTCCTGGCCGTGCTCGACGGCTTTCATGCCGAGCAGGAGCACATCCGCTTCATCGTCAACCGGCAGGAGGGCGGCGCCGCCTTCATGGCCGATGCGCATGCGCGCATCACCGGGCGGCCCGGCGTGTGCTTCGTGACGCGCGGGCCCGGCGCCACCAATGCCTCCATCGGCGTGCACAACGCCTTCCAGGATTCGACGCCGCTGGTGCTTTTCATCGGCGATGTCGGCGGGGACTTCCGCGACCGCGAAGCCTTCCAGGAGGTCGATTACGGCAGCTTCCTGGGGCCGAGCACCAAGGGCTTTGCCAAGCGGGTCGAGCGCATCGACGATCCGCAGCGCATTCCGGAATACGTGTCGCGCGCCTTCGCCACCGCCATGAACGGCCGGCCCGGCCCGGTGGTGCTGGTCCTGCCGGAAGACATGCTGGCCCAAAGCGTCGATGCCAAGCCCCTGCCCAGGGTGGAGGCCGTGCAGCCGTGGAGCGACCCGGGCTCGCTGCGCGAACTGCGCGAATTGCTGCTGGCGTCGAAGCGCCCCTTCGTGATTGCCGGCGGCAGCGGCTGGACGCCGCAGGCGGCCCAGGCCCTGCAGCGCTTTGCCGAGAACTGGCGCCTGCCGGTGGGCAATGCCTTCCGCTTTCAGGATACTTTCGACAACCACCATCCGCTCTACGCCGGCGACGTCGGCATCGCCATCAACCCCAAGCTCGCACAGCGCGTGAAGGATGCCGACCTCGTCATCGCCATCGGCGCCAGGCTGGGTGAAATGACCACCAGCGGCTACACGCTGCTGGAGGCGCCGCGCTCCAGGCAGAAGCTGGTGCACATCCATGCCAGCGCGGAAGAACTCAACCGCGTGTACCAGGCCGACCTGGCCATCAATGCCGGGATGAGCGCCGCAGCGCGCAGCCTCGAAGTGCTCACGGCCCCGCCCGATGTGCCCTGGGAGGCCTGGAGCGAGGCTGCGCATGCCGACTACCTGGCCAACCTGGAGCCGCAGCCCTTGGCCGGCATGCCGGCAGGTGCGCCGCCGCGCGGTCAGGTGGACATGGCCGAAGTCGTGGCCCTGCTGCAGAAGCACCTGCCGCCCGACGCCGCCATCACCAACGGCGCAGGCAACTTCGCCAGCTGGGTGCACCGGTTCTTCCGCTACCACGGCCTGGCCAAGGGCCACAAGACGCAACTGGCGCCTACGGGCGGGGCCATGGGCTACGGCGTGCCCGCGGGCATTGCCGCCAACCTGGTGAGCGGCCGCGTGGCCTTCACCATTGCCGGCGACGGTGATTTCCTCATGAACGGGCAGGAACTCGCAACCGCGGTGCAGCATGGCGGCAAGAGCATCATCGTGCTGCTCAACAACGGCATGTTCGGCACCATCCGCATGCACCAGGAGCGCGAGTTCCCGACCCAGGTCAGCGGCACGCAGCTGCGCAATCCGGACTTCTGCGCACTGGCCCGGGCCTACGGCTACGCGGCGGAAAAGGTCACGGAGACGGCGCAGTTCGAGGCGGCGCTCTTGCGGGCGCTGGCGGCCGACACCGGCACGCTGATCGAGATTCCGCTGGACCCCGAGGTGATCACCACGCGCGGCACGCTCAGCTCGATCACCCAGGCGGCCCAGGCGCGCCAGGCGAAGTAGCGCGGGCCGTTTGGGCAAAAAATAAGCCGGCAGTTGCCGGCTTATTTTTTGGAAAGGTGCGCCAGGCGCACCCCAAGCGCAGTGCTTACTTGACGTGCTTGCCGATGAGGGCAGCCAGCTCGAACATCGAGACCTGGCCCTTGCCGAAGATTTCCTTCAGCTTGGCGTCGGCATTGATCATGCGCTTGTTGGCCTTGTCCTGCAGGCCGTTCTTCTTGATGTAGTCCCACAGCTTGCTCACGATGGCGGTGCGCGGCAGGGGAGCCGAGCCGACCACGGCGGCCAGTGCGGGGCTGGGGGCCAGCGCCTTCATGAAGGCAGCGTTGGGGGTGCGCTTCTTGGCGGGAGCGGCCTTCTTGGCGGGGGCCTTCTTCGCAGGAGCGGCCTTCTTGGCAGGAGCTGCCTTCTTCGCCGGTGCAGCCTTCTTGGCGGGAGCAGCCTTCTTTGCCGGAGCGGCCTTCTTGGCCGGGGCTTTCTTGGCCGGAGCCTTCTTTGCAGTTGCCATGGTTGATTTCCTTTTTTGGATTAGAGATTCACCAATGAAAACGTCGCTCCACTGGCATTGCGGATGCTAAGGGAGAAAAAACGCGTTTCCAAGGGAAAGGAGCACTTTTTCATTGGGAGCTGTTGTTTTTTTCAGAGGGAAGCAACACCGGGACGCTGGAGGGCGCCGCGGCACGCCGCCCGGGCCATGTCGCCAGGAGCACGCCCAGGAGTGCGCAGGCGAAGGCCGCCACCTGCAGGCCCGAGAGCTTTTCGCCCAGCACGAGCACGCCCACCAGCGCCGCGCTCACCGGCAGCATCACCGTGAAGACGCCTGCCTGCGAGGCCGGCACGCTGCGCAGGCCGGTCATCCACAGCCACACCGTCCAGATGCTGGCCGCCAGCGCATACAGCACCAGGAAGCCCCAGAAGGGCAGGCTGACCGCACCGAAGTCGAAGCGCAGGGCGAACCAGATGCCCAGGGGCGTCGACAGCGCGAAGCCCCACAGGTTGATCAGCGAGGAGATGCGCCGCGGCCCCAGCTTGCCGGTGAGCGACTTGCCGATGACCGCATACGAGGCCTCGCACAGCACCGCGCAGAACACGAGCGTGTTGCCCAGCCAGGGCATCGACCCGCCGCTGTTGCCGGCCGCCGGCGCATGGGCGCTGCCGTGGGCGGGCGCGAACGCCAGCAGCCCGATGCCGAGTGCGGCGCACACGATGGCCGCCAAGACCCGGCCGCTGATGCGCTCGCGCAGGAAGATCCAGCTGATGAGCGCCACCGCCGCCGGGATGGCCGCCATGATCACGCCGGCCGAAACCGCACTCGTCAGGCTCACGCCGAAGAGCATGCAGATCGAGAACAGGAAGTTGCCGAGAAAGGATTCGAGGAACACCAGCCAGCGCGTGCGGCTCGTCATCGGCGGCTCGCTGGCCGGACGGCGCAGCCAATGCGGCATGGCCAGCGCCGCGATGCCGAAGCGCAGCCAGGCCAGCAGGAACGCCGGAAATGCCGCGACCAGCGGCTTGGAAAGGGCCACGTAGCAGCCCACCAGCGACATGCTGAGGGCGAGGCAGCCATAGGCGACGATGCGCGGTGGGTGAGGGTGGTGCGTGCTCAACGGGCGTCGAAGGGTTGCGGGAAACTCGGCGGATGATGCCTCAAGCCCTCCATGCTTCTCCTGCGGCCGACCGCTACGTCTTCGTCTACGGAACCTTGCGCTCGGGCGGCAGCAACGACATTGCGCGCTGCCTTCCCGCACCGCAGTTCGTGGGCGCGGCCGAGATTGCCGGCACGCTCCACGACCTGGGCGCCTACCCGGGTGCGAGGCTGGGCGGCAGCGCGCGGCTGTACGGCGAGGTCTATCGCATCGAGCCCGCGCTGGAAGCGCAACTCGACCAGCTGGAAGAGGTGCGGCCGGACGACCAGGGCGAGTACCTCAAGCGCCAAGTGCAGGTGCAGGTCGGCGCGCGGCTGCTCGATTGCCTGGTCTACGAGATCCAGGCGGATCTTGTGACGGGGCGGCCCGTCATCGCGAGCGGTGACTGGTTTCGGCGGCGCTGAAAGGCTCGAGTTTCATCCGGACAAACTGCTTTTTGCATCGCGAAAAAACACCTTGCTGCAGCGCAAGAAAATTTCTCAATACAAGAAAAATAATTCCGCATTGAGAAAAACACTCGTAAGTCATTGATTTGTATTGACCAAAAATAAGTCTTCTATAAGACATAAGAGTTGAAGATCGCGGTACAGTTTGAGCCATGGCCACACCGGCCACACGCTTTCAATCAACCCTTCGGAGCTTGACCATGCCGCAATCCTTCACCGAACAACTCAGCCGCGAACAGCAGATCGCCGCCCTGGAAAAAGACTGGGCCACCAACCCCCGCTGGAAGGGCATCAAGCGCAACTACAGCGCTGCGGACGTGGTTCGCCTGCGCGGCTCGTTCCCCATCGAGAACACGCTGGCCCGCCGCGGTGCCGAAAAGCTGTGGGAGCTGATCAACGGCGGCGCGAAGAAGGGCTACGTCAACTCCTTCGGCGCCATTTCGGGCGGCCAGGCGCTGCAGCAGGCCAAGGCCGGCCTCGAGGCCGTGTACCTGTCGGGCTGGCAGGTGGCTGCCGACGGCAACACCTCCGAAACCATGTACCCCGACCAGTCGCTCTACGCCTACGACTCGGTGCCGGCCATGGTCCGCCGCATCAACAACACCTTCAAGCGCGCCGACGAAATCCAGTGGGGCCGCGGCATCAACCCGGGCGACAAGGAATTCATCGACTTCTTCCTGCCGATCGTGGCGGACGCAGAAGCCGGCTTCGGCGGCGTGCTCAACGCCTTCGAACTCATGAAGAACATGATTGCCGCCGGCGCTGCGGGCGTGCACTTCGAAGACCAGCTGGCCGCCGTGAAGAAGTGCGGCCACATGGGCGGCAAGGTGCTGGTTCCCACCACCGAGGCGGTTGAAAAGCTGCACGCCGCGCGCTTTGCCGCCGACGTGATGGGCGTGCCCACCATCGTGCTGGCCCGCACCGACGCAGAAGCCGCCAACCTGCTCACCAGCGATCACGACGCCAACGACAAGCCCTTCCTGACGGGCGAGCGCACGCAGGAAGGCTTCTTCCGCGTCAAGAACGGCCTGGAGCAAGCCATCAGCCGCGGCCTGGCCTACGCCGAAGTGGCCGATCTGGTGTGGTGCGAAACCGGCACGCCCGACCTGGGCTTTGCCCGCGAGTTCGCCCAGGCCATGCATGCCAAGTTCCCGGGCAAGCTGCTCTCCTACAACTGCTCGCCCTCGTTCAACTGGAAGAAGCACCTGGACGACAAGACCATCGCCGCCTTCCAGGACGAGCTGTCGGCCATGGGCTACAAGTACCAGTTCATCACGCTGGCCGGCATCCACAGCAACTGGTACAACACCTTCAAGTTCTCGCATGCGTATGCACGCGGCGAAGGCATGAAGCACTACGTGGAAATGGTGCAGGAGCCCGAATTTGCAGCGCGCGAGCAGGGCTACACCTTCGTGTCGCACCAGCAGGAAGTCGGCGCCGGCTACTTCGACGACGTCACGACCGTGATCCAGGGTGGTTCGTCTTCGGTCAAGGCCCTCACCGGCTCGACCGAGGAAGAGCAGTTCCACTGATCGACGACTGATTCCGCTGTCACATTTTCAGCCCGGCCAAGCGCCGGGCTTTTTTCGTTCTGGCGATGCGGCTCGGCTCGATGGGGCGTGGGGCGCATGAAACACCCCTTTGTTCGTGCAACGACGATTTCGGGCCAAACCGCTAGAATGGCGGGCTTCAACGTCTAACAAGGGCGAGAAAGGCAATCTGGTTATGACACCGCGAACTACGGCAGGCACGTTCAGCCGCCAGGTCCAGAAGGGACTCGGCCGGTAGTTGCCGCGCGCGCTGGTTTCGCCAGCAGTCTCAACCACACAAAGCGCGGTCTCATCCGCGCTTTTTTGTTTCTCGCCCCGAGGTTTTCCAATGATCCAGATCACGCTTCCCGACAACTCGCGCCGCGAGTTTCCCGGCCCGGTTTCGGTGGCCGACGTTGCCAAGTCCATCGGCCCGGGCCTGGCCAAGATGACGCTGGCCGGCAAGGTCGACGGCCGCCTGGTGGATGCCAGCGACATGATCGACCACGACGCCAGGCTGCAGATCATCACGCCCAAGGACGAAGAAGGCCTGGAAATCATCCGCCACTCCACGGCGCACCTGGTGGGCCATGCCGTCAAGCAGCTGTACCCCACGGCCAAGATGGTGATCGGCCCGGTGATCGACGAGGGCTTCTACTACGACATCGCCTACGAGCGCCCCTTCACGCCCGAGGACATGGCCGCCATCGAGGCGCGCATGCGCGAGCTGATCAACCAGGACTACGACGTCGTCAAGAAGATGACGCCGCGCGCCGAGGTGATCGACGTCTTCAAGAGCCGCGGCGAGGACTACAAGCTGCGCCTGGTCGAGGACATGCCCGACGAGCAGGCCATGGGCCTGTACTACCACCAGGAATACGTGGACATGTGCCGCGGCCCGCACGTGCCCAACACGCGCTTCCTGAAGGTGTTCAAGCTCACGAAGCTGGCCGGTGCCTACTGGCGCGGCGACGCCAAGAACGAGCAGCTGCAGCGCATCTACGGCACGGCCTGGGCCGACAAGAAGCAGCTGGACCAGTACATCCAGCGCATCGAGGAGGCCGAGAAGCGCGACCACCGGCGCCTGGGCAAGGAGCTGGACCTGTTCCACATCGACGAGGTGGCGCCGGGCCTGGTGTTCTGGCATCCCAAGGGCTGGGCCGTCTGGCAGCAGGTCGAGCAGTACATGCGCAAGGTCTACCGCGACACGGGCTACCAGGAAGTGAAGGGCCCGCAGATCCTGGACAAGAGCCTGTGGGAGAAGACGGGCCACTGGCAGAACTACCGCGAGAACATGTTCGTCACGGAATCGGAAAAGCGCGATTACGCGCTCAAGCCGATGAACTGCCCCGGCCACGTGATGATCTTCAAGAGCGACCTGCGCAGCTACCGCGACCTGCCGCTGCGCTACGGCGAATTCGGCCAGTGCCACCGCAACGAACCCTCGGGCGGGCTGCACGGCATCATGCGCGTGCGCGGCTTCACGCAGGACGACGGCCACGTGTTCTGCACGGAAGACCAGATCCTGGACGAGTGCGTGGCCTACACGGCCCAGCTGCTCAAGGTCTACTCGGACTTCGGCTTCACGGACATCCTCTACAAGGTCGCCACGCGGCCGGAGCACCGCATCGGCTCGGACGATCTCTGGGACAAGGCCGAAGGCGCCCTCATGGAGGCGCTGCGCCGTTCGGGCGTGGAATTCGTCATTTCCCCGGGCGACGGCGCCTTCTACGGCCCCAAGATCGAGTACACGCTGCGCGACGCCATCGGCCGCCAGTGGCAGTGCGGCACGATGCAGGTCGACTTCAACATGGCCGAGCGCCTGGGCGCGGAGTATGTAACGGAGAGCAGCGGCCGCGCCCACCCCGTGATGCTCCACCGCGCCATCGTCGGCAGCCTGGAGCGCTTCATCGGCATGCTCATCGAGCACCACGCCGGCGCCTTGCCCGCCTGGCTGGCGCCGGTGCAGGTGGCGGTGCTCAATATCAGCGAAGGGCAGGCCGATTACGCTGCTGAAGTAACAAAATCGTTGCAGAATCAAGGGCTTAGAGTCCAGCTTGACCTGCACAACGAGAAGATTACGTATAAAATACGCAAGCATTCGTTGCAAAAGCTGCCTTACATCCTCGTCGTGGGCGACAAGGAGAAGGAGGCTGGTGCCGTCGCAGTGCGCGCCCGGGGCAATCTTGACCTCGGTGCCATGTCCCTCGAGGCGTTCTCCCAAAAGATCGCCGAGGACATACAACACAAGCGTTGATCGAATCGCCATGCCGGCCCGCCGCCATGGCTTTTTCGCATCAAGTTTGTGGGTGCGCACCGGGGCGGCTTTCGCCGTGGAGCCACGGCTAGTTGATTGAAGGACCTGACCATCGCTACTGCATTTCGCGACCGCCGCCACCGCGAGGAACGGCAACACCGCCTGAACCGGGAGATCATGGCCCCGGAAGTCCGCCTGATCGGACCGGATAACGAACAGCTGGGCGTTGTGAGCCTTGCTGAGGCGCTACGTATGGCGGGCGACGCCGACGTGGACCTGGTGGAAGTCGTCGCCAATGCCACGCCGCCGGTCTGCCGGCTGATCGAGTACGGAAAATTCAAGTACCACGAGCAGAAGAAGGCGGCGGAAGCGAAGGCCAAGCAAAAGGTCATCGAGGTCAAGGAAATCAAGTTCCGGCCCGGCACCGACGACGGCGACTACAACATCAAGATGCGCAACATCCGGCGCTTTCTTGAGGACGGCGACAAATGCAAGATCACGCTGCGCTTCCGCGGCCGCGAGATCACGCACCAGGAACTGGGGCTGGCGCTGTTGCAGCGCATCCGGGACGACCTCGGCGATTCGATCATCGTCGAGCAGTTTCCGAAGCTCGAAGGCCGGCAGATGATCATGATGATCGCGCCGGGCCGAAAGAAGCCCGGCGGCGGCACGGCCAAGCCGGCTTCCGAGCAGCCGGCGGCCAATGCGGCCACCACGGCCTGACCTGGCCGGCTTGAACAGGTTTTGAAGGGATTTCGCCCCAGCCGCAAGGGTGGGGCGGGATGAAGAAGTGTCTCGGGGCCAACAAGTCCGTGGAAGCATTCCGCGGCGCCTCACGAGCACAAATTAAAGGAGCATGAACATGCCCAAGATGAAGACCAAGAGCAGCGCGAAAAAGCGTTTCCGCGTTCGTCCCGGTGGCACCGTCAAGCGCGGTCAAGCCTTCAAGCGTCACATCCTGACCAAGAAGACCACCAAGAACAAGCGTCACCTGCGTGGTGCGGTGTCGGTTCACGAGACCAACATGGTTTCGATGGCCGCCATGCTGCCCGGCACGGGCATTTGATCAACTGACGAACAAGGAGTACTCACATGCCTCGCGTCAAACGTGGTGTAACGGCTCGCGCCCGCCATAAGAAGGTTCTCGCCCTTGCCAAGGGTTTCCGCGGTCGTCGCGGCAATGTCTTCCGCATCGCCAAGCAGGCGGTGATGAAGGCGGGCCAATACGCCTACCGTGATCGTCGTACGAAGAAGCGCGTGTTCCGCCAGCTGTGGATCGCACGTATCAATGCTGCCTCGCGTGAACTGGGCCTGACCTACAGCCAGTTCGCCAACGGCATCCGCAAGGCCGGTATCGAGATCGACCGCAAGGTCCTGGCCGATATCGCCGTGCACGACAAGGCCGCATTTGCCGGCATCGTGGAGCAGGTCAAGGCCAAGCTGGCTGCTTGATGCTGTCACGTCGGGCCGCATGCCTCGCCCCGCGCAGGCAGGCGGTTCGCGCCCACGGTACAAGGGCTGGCGCTTGCAAGAGCACCAGCCCTTTTTTGTTTTCTCTCCCGCCGCCTCCCGAACAAGCAGATCTTCCATGAACGAGTTGGACACCCTGGTCGACAACGCCAAAGCCGCGTTTGCCCAAGCTTCCGCACCTGCGGACCTCGAAAACGCCAAGGCGCAGTTTCTCGGCAAGTCCGGCCGCATCACCGAGCTGATGAAGGGCATGGCCCAGCTGTCGGTGGAAGAAAAGAAGTCGCGCGGCGCCGCCATCAACGTGGCCAAGCAGGCCATCGAGGCGGCCTTGAACGCGCGCCGTCAGCAGCTGGCCGACGAAGAGCTCAACGCGCAGCTGCGCGCCGAGGCGCTGGACGTGACGCTGCCCGGCCGTCGCCGCGTGGGTGGCGGCCTGCATCCGGTGGCCCGCGCCCAGGAGCGCATCGAGGCCATCTTCTCGAGCATGGGCTTCGACGTGGCCGACGGCCCCGAGATCGAGACCGACTGGTACAGCTTCACCTCGCTGAACAACCCGCCGAACCATCCGGCGCGTTCCATGCAGGACACCTTCTACGTCGACATGAAGGACGAAGAGGGCCTGCTGCTGAACCTGCGCCCGCACACCTCGCCCATGCAGGTGCGCTACGCCCAGGCGCATGCGAAAAAATACGCCGGCCAGGCGCACATGCCCGACATCCGCGTGATCGCGCCGGGCCGCACCTACCGCGTGGACAGCGACGCCACGCATTCGCCCATGTTCCACCAGGTCGAGGGCCTGTGGATCGGCGAGAACGTCAGCTTCAAGGACCTGAAGGTGATGTACCTGGACTTCATCCGGGCCTTCTTCGAGACCGATGCGCTCAAGCTGCGCTTCCGTCCCAGCTACTTCCCCTTCACCGAGCCCAGCGCCGAGATCGACATCATGTTCGAGCACGGCCCGCTGGCCGGCCGCTGGCTCGAAGTGTCGGGCTCCGGCCAGGTGCACCCGCAGGTGGTGCGCAACATGGGGCTGGACCCCGAGCGCTACATCGGCTTTGCCTTCGGCTCGGGCATCGACCGCCTGGCCATGCTGCGCTACGGCGTGAACGACCTGCGCCTGTTCTTCGACGGCGACCTGCGCTTCCTGTCGCAGTTCCAGTAAGCCACGTCCTCACCCCACCGATTCAGTCGTCCCAGAAACAACATGCAATTCCCCGAGTCCTGGCTGCGCGAGTTCTGCAACCCGCCCCTGTCGAGCGAGCAACTGGCCGAAACCCTCACCATGGGTGGTTTCGAAGTGGAAGAGCGCCGCCCCGTCGCGCCGCCCTTCACCAAGATCGTGGTCGGCGAGATCAAGGAAGCCGTGCAGCACCCCAACGCCGATCGCCTGCGCGTGTGCCAGGTCGATGCGGGGCAGGGGCAGTTGCTCAACATCGTGTGCGGTGCGCCCAATGCGCGCGCCGGCATCAAGGTGCCGTGCGCCCTGGTGGGCGCCGAGCTGCCGCCGGGCGAAGACGGCAAGCCTTTCAGCATCAAGCTGGGCAAGCTGCGGGGCGTGGAAAGCCAGGGCATGCTGTGCTCGGCGCGCGAGCTCAAGCTCAGCGACGACCACGGCGGCCTGCTCGAGCTGGCGGGCGACGCGCCGGTGGGCGCGGACATCCGCGAAGTGCTCGGGCTCGACGACATGCTGCTCACCCTCAAGCTCACGCCGAACCTGGCGCACGGCCTGAGCGTGTTCGGCATTGCACGCGAGCTGTCGGCCCTGACGGGCACGCCGCTGACCGTGCCGCCGATCCGCCCGGTGGAAGTGGCGCATGCGTCGGTGCTGCCCGTGAAGGTCGAAGCGCCGGAACTGTGCGGCCGCTTCTCGGGCCGCCTGGTGCGCGGTGTCAACACCCAGGTCAAGACGCCGGCCTGGATGGTCGACCGGCTCGCCCGCTGCGGCCAGCGCAGCGTGTCGCCGCTGGTGGACGTGTCGAACTACGTGATGTTCGAGTACGGCCAGCCCTCGCACATCTTCGATGCCGACAAGATCCATGGCGGCCTCACGGTCCGCTGGGGCAAAGTCATTGATGGTCAGGGCGAACAGCTCAAGCTGCTCAATGGCAACACGGTCACGGTCGACGACCAGGTGGGCGTCATCGCCGACGAGCGCGAAGTCGAGTCGCTGGCCGGCATCATGGGCGGCGACGCCACGGCCGTCTCCGACGACACCCGCAACATCTATGTCGAGGCCGCCTTCTGGTGGCCCGCCGCCATCCAGGGCCGTTCACGCCGCTTCAACTTCTCGACCGACGCGGGCCACCGCTTCGAGCGCGGCGTGGACCCGAGCCGCACGGTGGACGTCATCGAGCACATCACGCGCCTGATCCAGCAGATCTGCGGCGGCGAGGCCGGCCCGATCGACGACCAGACCCTCAAGCTGCCCGAGGCCAGGCCCGTCACGCTGCGCGTGGCGCGCGCGGCACGCGTGATCGGCATGCCGCTCACGCAGACGCAGTGCGCCGACGTGCTGCGCCGCCTGCGCTTCGCGCTGAAGGAAGGCGAGGGCACCATCACCGTCACGCCGCCGCCGCACCGCTTCGACCTCACGCTCGAGGAAGACCTGATCGAGGAGGTCGCACGCCTGGTGGGCTACAACAACCTGCCGGGTACCCCGCCCATGGCGCCCATCACCGCGCGGGTGCGCCCCGAGTCGCGCCGGGGCCGATTCGCGCTGCGCCGCCGCGTGGCCGACCTGGGCTACCAGGAAACCATCAACTTCAGCTTCGTCGAGGCCCATTGGGAGGCCGAGCTGGCCGGCAACGCCGACCCGATCAAGCTGCTCAACCCGATCGCCAGCCAGATGAGCGTGATGCGCTCTTCGCTGCTGGGTTCGCTGCTGCAGGTGCTCAAGTTCAACATCGACCGCAAGGCCGCGCGCGTGCGCGTGTTCGAGGCGGGCCGCGTGTTCATGCGCGACGACAAGGTCCAGACCACCGACGGCAGCGTCAAGGGCATTCGCCAGCCGATGCGCCTGGCGGGCCTCGCCTGGGGCGATTCGGAAGAAGCCCGCTGGGACGGCAAGGCGCACCGCGCCGATTTCTTCGAGGTGAAGGGCGATGTGGAGGCACTGCTCGCGCCGCGCGTGGCCGCCTTCGAGCCGGTGAACCATCCGGCCCTGCACCCGGGGCGCGCCGCGCGCGTTCTGCTCGAAGGCCGCGAGATCGGCGTGGTGGGCGAGCTGCATCCGCGCTGGCGCCAGAGCTGGGACCTGCCTTCGGCGCCCGTGCTGTTCGAGCTGGACCTGGACGCGGTGGAAGAGCGCGTGGTGCCGGTGGGTCAGCCCGTGCCCAAGCATCAGGCGGTGGAGCGCGACATTGCCGTGGTGGTGGCCGAATCGGTCACGCATGCGGCGCTGATGAAGGCCATCCATTCCGCGCCGACGCAGGGCTTGCTGCAGCATGCGGCCCTGTTCGACATCTACCGTCCGCAGCCCGGCGCGGCCGGCGGTGCGCTGGCGCAGGGCGAGAAGAGCATGGCGGTGCGCCTGAGCTTCCAGAGCCCCAGCGCCACGCTCACCGACGAGCAGGTCGAGCCGGCCGTGCGTGCCGTGGTCGATGCGCTGGCGCAACAGCTCGGCGCGCGCATGCGCTGACGAGGCGGCGGGAAAACGAAACAAGGGAGGCAGCGCCATCATGGAAATCACCATCGAAGCCATCGAAACGCCGGCACTGACCAAGGCGCATCTGGCCGACCTGCTGTTCGAGCAGATCGGCCTGAACAAGCGCGAGTCCAAGGACATGGTCGAGGCCTTCTTCGAGCTCATCGCCAACAGCCTCATCGAGGGGCAGGACGTGAAGATCTCGGGCTTCGGCAACTTCCAGATCCGCACCAAGGCACCGCGACCCGGGCGCAATCCGCGCACCGGCGAAGCCATTCCGATCGGTGCGCGCCGTGTCGCCACCTTCCATGCCAGCGCCAAGCTCAAGGAGCAGATCAGCGGCAGCGTGGCCGAAGAAGTCGAGTGGAGCCTGGGCGGCGAGTAAGTTCTCTTTGCGCGCCCTGAGCGCGTGGAGTAACCTCTGAGCTTTCCCTCGCAACGCCCTTGATTTCAATGGAGAAAACACTCCCGCCGATCCCGGTCAAACGCTACTTCACCATTGGTGAGGTGGCCGAGCTGTGCGGCGTCAAGCCGCACGTGCTGCGCTATTGGGAGCAGGAGTTCACGCAGCTTCGCCCCATGAAGCGGCGTGGCAACCGCCGCTACTACCAGCACCACGAGGTGCTGATGATCCGCCGCATCCGCGACCTGCTCTACGACCAGGGCTTCACCATCAGCGGTGCGCGCAACAAGCTGCAGGAACTGGTGGCTGCCGAGCGCGAGCGGCGCAAGTCCAACGGCGTGGCCGAGGTCGAAGGTGTCGAAGCCTTCGAGATCGACCAGGAGGAGTTCGACGCGGCGCTGCACGAAGAGGACGAGGAAGAAGAAGCCCAGCCGGACGTGCCCCCCGTCACCGCCGGTGCGGTTCGTGCGCCCCTGCGCACGGCCGGCCTGTCGCAACTGCAACAGCTGCGCCGCGAACTGTTTGAAATTCGTGAGCTCCTGACCGTGAATCGCTGAAATCCTCAGGCTATAATTCAAGGCTTCGGTGTGTGGCGCAGCCTGGTAGCGCACTTGCATGGGGTGCAAGGGGTCGAAGGTTCGAATCCTTTCACACCGACCAACAGTAAAGACAAAGGCCGCTAGCCAATACAGCTAGCGGCCTTTTTCATTTGGCACTGGCCTTCTTTTTCTTCTTGTCATCCAGCGCCGGCGCGGGGCCGCATTCGGCGGACTGGATGGCTGCCGATACCCAGTCGATGAATGCAGCGATGGGTGGCAGACCCACCTTGTCCTCGGGCACATAGAGGTAGTAGGCGTAGCCGGTGACAAAGGGAAGCCCGAAGGTGCGCTTCAGGATGCCGGTTCGAAGTTCGTCGGCAACGAGGAAGTCCGGCAGGAGGCCGACACCGATGCGAGCCACGATGGCCTGGACCAGATGGGACGTCAACTCGAACTGCGGCCCCAGGCGCATGCGGCCCGCTTCGATTCCCTGATGCGCGAACCAGCGTGACCACAGGTCCGGGCGGGATGCCACTTGCAGCAGCAGGTGGTCCTGCAGGTCTTCGGGCGCCCTGAGCCGTTCATGAACGTCCGGCGTCACGACGGGGATCACCGTCTCGTCCATCAGGTGATACGCCCGCATGCCTGGCCAGTTCGCATCGCCCACGCCAATCACAGCATCGATGCCGGCCGACGCCGCGTCGAAGCGGCCGATGCGCGAATGCACATGGACGTAGACGTTCGGGTTCTCTGCATAGAAGGCGCGGATGCGAGGGATGAGCCACTTGGCCGCGAACGTCGGCAGCGCTGCCAGATGAAAGGAGCCTCCACCAGCGCGAAACGAGATCGCCTGCAGCGACGCACTGCGAATCCGCTGCAGTGCCGAGCCAACCTCCGCGTGGTAGGCCTTGCCCAGATCGGTCAGCTCGATCTGTCGGCCCTGCCTCCTGAACAGCGGCACCTCCAGCAAGTCTTCCAGGGCTTGAACCTGGCGGCTGACCACGCTCTGGCTCAAGCACAGTTCGGAAGCCGCGCGTGTAAAGCTCAGATGCCGCGCGGACGCGTCGAAGGCCATCAGCAATGACATCGACGGCGTGAGGCGACGCGGATTCACGCATTCCCCTTGTTCTTCGTGCTGCTGCAGCGCGGCCGGGGCGTCGCACGTTCATGCATGCACTGCATGCTGAAACGACAGCATTTGAAGTTGTTGGATTGTGAGTCGAATGAATACATTTTTCGCTCCACCAACTGCGGCCTTCAGCTGGTCGTTCCAGGAGACACGATGCTCAAAAAAATCGCACACATTGTTCTTGCAGCAGGCTGCATGGCCAGCGCGATGGCGCAAGACTATCCCCAGAGACCGCTTCGGATCATCGTCCCTTACGCGCCCGGTGGGACCACCGATATTGTGGCCCGCGTGATCTCGGAACCGCTGGGGAAAATACTGGGCCAACCGGTTGTCGTCGACAACAAGGCCGGCGCCGGTGGCGCCGTGGGCACCGCGGAGCTCGCGCGGTCTGCGCCGGACGGCTACACGCTGGGGATCGGCACCGTCAGCACCTTGGTGATCATTCCTGCCGTCACGCCTCGCCCGACCTACACGCAGGCCGACTTCGCTCCCATCACCAACATCGCGGCGACCCCCAACATCATTGCTGTCACGGCCTCCTTTCCGGCCAAGAACGGCACGGATTTCATTGCGGAACTCAAGGCCCATCCAGGCAAGTACAGCTTTGCAAGTTCGGGCCTGGCGTCCATCAACCACATGATGGGCGAGTCGTTCCAGGCGCTGTCGGGCACGAGCCTGATCCATGTGCCTTACCGTGGCTCGGCCAGTGCGATCACCGATGTCATCGCCGGGCAGGTTCCGATTCTTGTCGACCAGCTGCCGTCGTCGAAAGCGTTCATCGACGACGGGAAGTTGCGCCTGATGGGCGTGATCGCGCCTCGGCGTGTGCCGGCCTATCCCGATGTTCCCACCTTCGAGGAGCTGGGGCTGAAGGGGTTCACGGACCAGGCCTGGTATGGGTTGATCGCCCCCGAGAAAGTGCCCGCCAGCGTGCTTGCCAGGCTGGAAAACGCGATGCGCCAGGTGCTGGCTCGTCCGGACGTGCGCGGCAGGCTCGAGAAGGCGGGTGCAACGCCGGTGGGCAACACGGCCGCGGAGTACAGGACTCAGTTGAGTGCCGAACTGGCCGCGATGAAGAAGCTGGTGGCCACGCGAAACATCAGCCTGAAAGAGTGAGCATCCGATTCAACCTGAGCCATCGATTGACATCAAGTGACCGATATCCGAGAAGAAGCGCTGGGCACAGCACTGCAACGCAAACTTGGCAATGATGAGGTTCGCCACGACCTCGCCCACCGCGCCGCCTATGCGAGCGATGCCTCCAACTACCGGCAGACGCCGATCAGCGTGGTGGTTCCGCGCACGCTCGACAGCGCCCTGGCCGCACTGGAGGTGTGCCGGACGCACGGCGCCCCCGTGCTGGCGCGCGGGGGAGGCACCTCGATGTGCGGGCAAACCGTCAATGAGGCGGTGGTGTTCGACTTCTCGGCGCACTGCCGCCGGATCATCGCGCTCGACCCCGGCAAGGCAACGGCGGTCGTCGAGCCCGGGGTGGTCTGCGATCAACTGATCGCTGCCGCCCAGTCTCACGGGCTCACCTTCGCACCCGATCCTTCCACCCACAGCCGCTGCACGCTCGGCGGCATGATCGCCAACAACTCCTGCGGCGCGCATTCGGTCATGGCCGGCAAGACGTTGGAGAACGTCGAGGCGATCGAGGTCGTCACCTATGACGGCTGCCGCTTCTGGGCGGGCCGGACCAGCGAAGCCGAGTTGGAAGAGATCATTCGTGCGGGGGGCCGCCAAGGCGAGATCTACCAGGCCCTGCGGAATCTCCGAGACCGCTACGCCGACCTGATTCGCGCAAAGTATCCGAAGATCAAGCGCCGGGTCTCCGGCTACAACCTGGACCAGTTGCTGCCCGAAAACGGCTTCAATGTCGCCCGTGCGCTGGTCGGCTCGGAGGGCACCTGCGCCATCACGCTGCAGGCCGAGGTTCGCCTCGTGCCGAGCCCCGCCTTCAGGGTCATGCTGGTGCTGGGCTTTCCAGACATCTATACCGCGGCAGACGCGGTGGCGGAGTACGAGGCGTTCGGTCCGATCGCGATCGAAGGCCTGGATCGGCATCTCATCCGCGGCCTGCAGGCGCGCGATCTTTGCGCCGACGAGATCGCCATGCTGCCCGCTGGCGATGGCTGGGTGATGCTGGAATTCGGCGGCGACGATCTGGAGGGCGCCACGGGAAAGGCGCAGCGCGCATCGGACTATTTTGCGCAGCGTCCGCATGCAGGTTCGGCGCGCCCCGTGCCTTCCGCCCGATTGATCGAGGACCCCGCGCAGCAGCGGCGCATCTGGTCGATCCGGGAAACCGGGGCATCCGCAACGCAGCTGTCCCTGGACCCCGGCAGGCCGGATCCCCAGGTCGGCTGGGAGGACGCGGCGGTGGATCCGCATCGGCTCGGGGACTACCTGCGCGCCTTCCAGGCACTGGTCGACCGCTACGGGTACCAGACCAACCTGTTCGGCCACTTTGGCGACGGATGCGTCCATTCACGCATCACCTTCGACCTGCGCAGCGTGGAGGGCGTGCAGACCTGGCGGGAATTCACGCGCGAAGCGGCGCAGCTGGTCGTCGACTTCGGCGGATCGTTGTCCGGCGAGCATGGCGACGGACAGGCCAAGGCCGAATTTCTTCCCCTGATGTTCGGCGAGGAGCTCATGGGTGCCATGCGCGAATTCAAGCGCATCTGGGATCCGCAGGACCGTCTCAACCCCGGAAAGCTGGTGAGCGCGCGCGGCGAGGTCTATCGCATCGACCACAACCTGCGCGCCGGCCCCGGCTACAAGACCATCTCGATCGCCACGCGATTCCAGTTTCGCAGCGCGGAGGGCGATGGATTCCAGCGCGCCGTGGAACGATGCGTCGGGATGGGAAAGTGCCGCTCGATGCAGGGCGGGGCCATGTGCCCGAGCTACCGCGCGACACGCGAGGAGCGCTTTTCGACGCGCGGGCGATCGCGCCTGCTCTGGGAGATGCTGCAGGGCAAGCTGATCAAGGACGGATGGAAGAGCCGCGAGGTGAAGCAGGCGCTGGACACCTGCCTGTCCTGCAAGAGCTGCCGCAGCGAATGCCCGACGCATACCGACATGGCCTCCTACAAGGCCGAATTCCTGTCGCATTACTACGAGTCGAATCGCCGGCCGCTTCAGGCATGGCTCATGGGGCGCATCGGCGACTGGGCGCCCTGGGCGTCGAGCGTACCCAGGCTCTTCAACGCCATGACGCAAGCCCCCGGCCTGGCATGGCTCGCAAAGCGCGTTGCCGGGGTTCCTGCCGGGCGCAGCCTTCCTCGACTCGCGGGACAAAGCTTCAGGCAGACCGTGGAGGGTGCGCGCCCCATCGACGGTAGACCTCGCGTGCTGCTGTGGGTCGATACGTTCTGCGAGCACTTTCACCCAGAGATCGCGTCGGCGGCATGGAGCGTTCTGGGCCACGCAGGAATGCAGGTCGTGCTGCCTCCCAAGGACCTGTGCTGCGGCCGCCCCCTCTATGACTTCGGGTTCCTCGAGCAAGCCCGAAGAAGGCTTTCGGACATTCTCGACCGCGTGGCGCCTCTCTTCGAGGGGCCCGACGCGCCCATCGCCCTGGTGGGGCTCGAGCCCGGTTGCCTGTCGGTGTTCAAGGACGAGCTGCTGAAGTTCTTTCCGGACGACCCGCGCGCCATCGCGCTGTCCACGCGCACGAAGATGTTCGGCGATTTTCTGTCCGAGATCGACTACAGGCCGCCTTCCTATGCCGTCGATGTGGCGGTTCATGCGCATTGCCATCAACGTGCGCTGTTCGGCGTCAAGGGCGAAGAAGCGCTTCTGACACGCATGGGCGCCAGGTGGCGCCTGCTGGAAAGCGGCTGCTGCGGGATGGCCGGGTCGTTCGGTTTTCATCGCGAACACGATGCGCTTTCCCGATCGATCGGCGAGCAGGTGCTGTTTCCGGCGCTGCGCGCGCTCCCCGCGGAGACATTCATCGTGACCAACGGGTTCAGCTGCCGCGAACAGATCGCCTACGGCGTCGGCACGCGGGCCCTGCACCTGGCTGAACTTCTGTGGGAGGCGGTCTTGCATGCCGCCGGCAAGCCCGATGACCGGAGTGCCTCTTTGGAAGGCATCGTGTCGGAAGCCACGGCCGGCGCCGCTTCGCAGAGTTTTGCAGATGGTTGTCCACAGCCATGTCCACGGTGACCGTGGACAACATCCTCACGCCGGAGAATGCGCTGGAATCGGCAGGGCCGAAGGAGGCGTCAGCTGCGCAAGTCGATGTGCACCGGCGCGGTGCTTTGCCGGTGCTCCGCATAGACGACCACGCGCCCGCCCGCCCTGCGAAAGCGCAGGTCCAGCCGGCCTTGCCGCAGGGCGATGGATTGAATGGCCAGGGACTCCATGCCGTTGGGCAGCAGCGGACGATCGACCACCACCGCGTCGCGGCGGGCATCCACGCGCAGGCCCAGGCACTCCTGCAGCAGCAGGAAGACCGAGCCCGCTGCCCACGCCTGGGGCAGGCACGCCACCGGGTAGGCCACCGGCGCCTCGCCGGCGGCGCGCTCGAATCCGCAGAACAGCTCCGGCAAGCGCATGCCGAACTCGGAAGCGGCTTCGAACAACTGGTCCAGAAGCTTCAGCACGCCCTCGCGTTCGCCGTAGCGCGCGATGCCCGCGGCGCACAGGGCCACGTCGTGCGGCCAGACCGATCCGTTGTGGTAGGACATGGGATTGAAGCGCGCCGTGCCCATCGGCAAGGTCCGGATGCCCCAGCCCGAATCGAAGGCGCTCGACAGCAACTGCTGCGCAACCATGCGCCCCCGCTGCGGCATGGGCAGCCCGGTGAACAACAGGTGGCCCGCGTTGGATGAGCGCACGCGGCAGGGGCGGCCTGCACCGTCGAGAGCCAGTGCATAGAACTGCAGGTCGTCGAGCCAGAAGGCTTCTTCCACGCGCTGCGCAATTCGCTGAGCCAGTTGCTCCCAGCGCGTTGCCGCCGCCTGGTCACCCCGCTCGTGGGCCAGTTGCGCCATGCCGCGCAAGGCCGCGTAGGCGTAGCCCTGCACCTCGATCAGGGCGATCGGCCCTTGGGGGGAACTTCCGTCGGCATGGAACACCGAGTCGTGGCTGTCCTTCCAGCCCTGGTTGGCCAGGCCGGTGGCCTGCGCGCGGGCGTAGCTGAGCAGGCCGTCATGGCGCGCGATGTTCGCCTCGATCCACGCGGCGGCCGCAACCAGCTGGGGCCAGATGCCGTCGATGAAAGCACGGTCGGCCGTGCGTTCTTCAAAAGCGCCGGCCAGCATGAGGAACAAGGGGGTGGTGTCGACGCCCCCGTAGTACTGGCCGAAGGGCAGTTCGTTGACGGCTGCCATCTCGCCCTTGCGGGTCTCGTGCATGATCTTTCCGGGCTCCGCATCGCGAAAGGCGGAGATCTCCACGGCCTGGTGGATGGCGAGGAACTTCAGCACGCCGCGCGCCAGGCTCGGGTCGACCCACAGCGTCTGCAGCGCCGTGATCACCGCATCACGGCCGAAGGGCGTCGAGAACCAGGGGATTCCGGCGTAGGGGTAGGGGCCGGTGGGCAGGTCGGTGGTCAGCAGTGCGAGGTCGGATTCGGACCGGTCGATCCACGCCTGGAACAGCCGGCCCGGCACCCGCACCCTGGCGCCGCGCCGTCGGCGGCC
>NZ_BCUU01000067.1 GCF_001591385.1 Variovorax soli NBRC 106424 | reverse complement strand
GGGGCGCCCGCGGCCTGCCCGGCGCCGCGCGCCACGCGGCAGACGTTGATCAGGTTCCAGGGCGAGCCGGCGGCCAGGCCATGGCGCTGGCAAAGCCATTCGCCCAGAAGAATCCAGCGGATGGCCTCCAGCCGCGTGCCTTGGCGGGCCACGTCCGGCGGCAGCCACGGCTCGAGCAGCCACAGCGTGTAGCCCAGGTTGCCGGCCACGCTTTCCAGCAAGGTGAACGCATCGCTTTCGACGGCGCAGATCAGCGCTTCGCGAAGGTCGGCCAGCACGCCGCGCACGGCGGCGGGCCGCTCGGCCGCGGCGATGCGCCCTTCCACCAGCTGCGCCCGCATCACCAGGGCGCGCAGGTTGTGGAACTCGCAGGCAATGCGCGAATTGACGCGCCACACCGCGCCCGCGGGCTGCTGCGCTTCCACGCTCAGCTGGCGCAAACCGGCCTGCGCGCGCGACAGGCGGCGCGCCTGGTGGTCGCACCACACCAGGCCGATGCGCGCCAGCGCCAATGCCACCTGCTCGCGCGCATCCAGGCTGCCGGCCAGCTCGCGCACCAGGGCACGCAAGGCGCGCCGGGCGGCATCCACCTCGCCGGCGCGGCGGGCATGCCGGGCCACGAAGAACTGACGCCAGGCCCGCGCCAGCCGCTCGTGCGGTGCCAGCCGCAACTCGGACAAGGCCTGCAGCGGTCCGCCGCGGCGGGCCTGCCCTTCCTCTTCGCTGCGCTGCCTTGCATCGAGCAGCGCATACCAGCGGTCCAGGTCGTCTGCCATTAAGGGCGACGCCATGGCCGGCGAAACGGCCGTGCGCGCAGCCGCGCCTTCGATGATGCGCGGCCCGGCGAAGCGGGCGAGGTCTTCCGGCGTGGCGGCGCGCTCGCCCATGCGGAAACGCAGGCGCGCGAGCGAGCCCGGCGCCAGCCAGAAGGGCCCGCGCGAGCGCCCGCGCAGCGAGAGCGTGTCGGGCGCCAGGCTGAGGTCACTGCCCCACCCCACCTCGACGGACGCGTCGCGGTACATGGCGAACACTCGCGTGAGCGCCATCGGCAGCGCCGCTGCCGAATCAAGCTGGGCCGCCACCTCCGGCGCGGCGACCGCCCGGGCTTCTCCCTGCGCCCCAGCGCGCACAGCCAGGGCGGCCAGCAGCCAGACCGCCAGGCGCCCGGCCGGCTTGCCGCCCACCGAGAAGGGCCGCTGGATCTGCACGTCGATGACAGGGCCCGATTCGCTCATGTGATGTTTGTGATGACGGTGATGAAGATGACGTCCCAGGCACTTGGCGTGCCGGTGCGGCAGGCCGATAGTGCCAGTCCTGCCCTGCTTCAACCCACTCGACCAGAAAGATTTCTTCCCATGAGTTGCGAAACACCATTCATCGGCACACCTGTCCGCCTTTCGCGCCGCACGCTGCTGCTCGGCAGTGCCTGCGCCGGCCTGGCGCTGGGCCAAGGCGCCCTCGCCGGCGCGGCCCAGGCCCAGGCCCAGGCCGGCGCCGATGTTCAGGCCCGGCTGGCCGATATTGAAAAGCGCAGCGGCGGCCGCCTTGGCCTGCATGCCATCGACACCGCCACCGGCCGCGCGCTGGGCTGGCGCAGCGAAGAGCGCTTTGCCATGGCCTCGACTTTCAAGATGCTGCTGGCGGCCGCGGTGCTGCACCTGCATGAGCGCACGCCGGCGGGCGTGCTCGAGCAGCGCCTGCCGGTTCGCCAATCGGACCTCATCGCCCACTCGCCCGTCACCGCCTCGCATCTGGCCAACGGCTTCATCACCGCCCGCCAGGCCTGCGAAGCCACGGTGCAGGTCAGCGACAACGCCGCGGCCAACCTGTTGCTGCCCCTGGTGAACGGGCCGGCCGGGCTCACGGCGTTCCTGCGTGAACACTGTGGAGACGCCGTCACCCGGCTGGACCGAACGGAGCCCACGCTGAACACCAACCTGCCAGGCGATCCGCGCGACACCACCACGCCCGCCGCGATGGCGCAGACCATGCGCCGCCTGCTCACCGGCCCGGTGCTGGCACCCGCCTCCCGCGAGCAGCTGATTGGGTGGCTGGTGGGCGCGACGACCGGCATGGCCCGGCTGCGGGCCGGCCTGCCGAAGGATTGGCGCACCGGCGACAAGACCGGCACCGGCGCCAACGGCGCCGCCAACGACGTGGCCATCACCTGGCCTGCGGGCCGCGCACCGATCGTGATGGCGGTCTATCTCAGCGGATCGAGCCGGCCCTCATCGGTTCTGGATGCCACGCATGCGCAGGCGGCCGGCGTGGTGGCGGAGGCGTTCACAGGCGCGCGGCGGTAGCGAGCCGCGCAGGGTGAGTTCAGCGCCCCGGCCGCGCCACGAACTCGGCTTGCGGCTTGCCCTGCGCATCCACCAGCTGCAGGCGATCGCCGGACACGCGCCAGCCCGTGGTGGCGTTCAGCGCCTTCAGGTACGCCTGCTCCTGCGCCATCGACGGGCAGGCCATCATCGTTGCGGCGGGATGATCGAAGCGCAGGCTGGTGCCGCTTTGGGTGTAGCCCGAGGTGAACTGGTTGCAACCCGCAAAGCCCGAGGCGCGGCGCTGCGCAGCGTCCAGCACCAGGTTCACTTCACGCACGCCCGCCGGCATCGGAACCGCCTGGCCGCCGAGGCTGGCCAGGCGCCAGTTCGTGCCTTCCAGCGGCACGGACGGCGCGCCTTTTTCGGCCGCGGGCGATGACGCCGGGGTGGTGCATGCGGTCATGGCAAGCAGTGCGGTGGATGACAGGACGAGCGAAACAGTGCGCAGGCTGAGACTTTTCTTCATGGCGGCATCCTACCCCTGGCTTGCCGGCCCCCAAAAAGAAAAAGCGCGCGACGCCGCCCGGGCATCGCGCGCTGCCGCACCCGTGGGTGCGGGGGACGTGAATGTGCGACCTACCTGCCGCCCATCGACGCCTCGATCTGCTTTTGCACCTTCTCGAGGTTGAAGGAGCCCGGCGTCTGGCTGGGCGGATAGTCCTTCATGGTCTTGAGGAACTGGGCGGCATAGGCCTGCATGGGCGCGATCAGGTAGACACGCGACAGGAACCAGTCGTTGTACGTGTTGGAGGCGTGCTGCGATTTCTCGAACGGGTCTCGCCGCAGGTTGAACAGCAGCGGCACCCGCAGCTCGGTGAAGGGCTCGCGCCACACGCCGAAGCCCACGCCCCGGTTTTCCAGGAACACGGCCTTCCAGTCGTCGTAGCGGATGGCCACCACCTGGCCGTCGTCGTTCACGTACATGAACTCGTGGCGCGGCGATTCCTTGGCCTTGCCGGTGAGGTAGTCCAGCTGGTTGTGGCCGTCGATGTAGTTCTTGTAGCTGCGCCCGTTGAGCGACACGCCCTTGGCGAGCTTGTTCTTGATCTGCGGGTCGCCGGCGATGGCGGCAAAGGTGGGCAGCCAGTCCTCGTGCGCGACGATGCCATTGAGCGTCTTGCCCGCCGGGAAGTGGTCGGGCCAGCGCACGAAGGCGGGCACGCGGTAGGCGCCTTCCCAGTTGGAGTTCTTCTCGCTTCGGAAGGGCGTGGTGCCGGCGTCGGGCCAGGTGTTGTAGTGCGGTCCGTTGTCGGTGGAGTACATCACGATGGTGTCCTTGGCGAGCCCCAAGTCGTCCAGCTGCTTGAGCAGCTGGCCCACCATGGCGTCGTGCTCGATCATGCCGTCGGTGTACTCGTCGTTGCCCTTGTGGCGGTTGGCCTGCTTCACGTGCGTGCGGAAATGCATGCGCGTGGCGTTCCACCACACGAAGAAGGGCTTGTCGGCCTTCTTCTGGCGCTCGATGAAGTCCTTGGCCGCGGCCAGGGTCTCCTCGTCGATGGTTTCCATGCGCTTCTTGGTCAGCGGGCCGGTGTCCTGGCACTTGCCGTCGGACTTGCACTTGAGCACGCCACGCGGACCGTAGACTTCCTTGAACTTCTTGCCGTTGGGCATGACCATGTCGGCCGGGTAGTCCTCGTTCTCGGGCTCTTCCTCGGCGTTGAGGTGATAGAGGTTGCCGACGAACTCGTCGAAGCCGTTGGCCGTGGGCAGGTGCTCGTCGCGGTCGCCCTGGTGGTTCTTGCCGAATTGGCCGGTGGCGTAGCCCAGGCTCTTCATCACCGTCGCCATGGTCACGTCGGTCTTCTGCCAGCCTTCCTTGGCGCTGGGCAGGCCCACCTTGGTCATGCCGGTGCGCACCGGCACGTTGCCGCCGATGAAGGCAGCGCGCCCAGCCGTGCACGACTGCTGGCCGTAGTAGTCGGTGAAGGACAGGCCTTCACGGGCGATGCGGTCGATGTTGGGCGTGCTGTAGCCCATCATGCCGCGGTTGTTGTGGCTGATGTTCCAGGTGCCGATATCGTCACCCCAGATGACCAGGATGTTGGGCTTCTTGCCGTTGCCGGCCGCAGGCGCTGCGGTCTTGGCGGGTGCGGCTGCAGGTGCAGCCTTGTTGTTCTGCGCGGACGCCTGGGACACGAGGCCCAATGCTGCCAGCGCGAGCGCAGGCGCGAGTAATAGACGCTTCCAGTGCAATCTCATCAGTTTCCCCTTCTTTTGTTGTTTGCCGGTGCCAAGGCAGCGCCGGGCCAGCCGGAGGGTAGCAGACCCTCGCGTCAACAGGGCCCGCTGAAATCGAAGGAAACGCCGGTAACGCGCCCCCGCCTAGAATCTCTCCCCTTTTTCGCTATCAATTTCCCATGGACGTCGTCGTCAACGAAGAACTTAAGGCCTATATCGATCCCCTGACGTCCGAGGAATACGAGGCGCTCGAACGCAGCCTGCTGGCCGAAGGCTGCCGCGATGCATTGGTGCTGTGGGGCGACGTGCTGGTGGACGGCCACAACCGATACTCCATCTGCAAGAAGCACGGGCTGCCGTTCCAGACGGTGCAGAACACGCGCTTCCAGTCGATGGAGGACGTGCACCTGTGGATGATCGACCAGCACCTGGGCCGCCGCAGCATCTCCGACTTCCAGCGCGGCGTGCTGGCCTTGCGCAAGCGGGAGATCATCGCCGCCCGGCGCGCACAGCGCATGGCCGAAACGGCGGCGCCGGCCGAATCCGGTGCACCGCCGGAAGCCGCACCCGCGGCGGCGGACCCCGCCCCGGCAGATGACGCACTGAACACGCGCGAGTCGCTGGCCCGAGCGGCGCGCCTGCGCAGCACGCAGGTGGCGATGATCGAGAAGATCCATCAGAGTGCCGCGCCCGAGGTGGTGGCTGCGGTGAAGTCGGGCGAACTTTCTCTCAACGCCGCGGCTGCCGTGGCCAGCCTGCCGGCCGAGGAGCAGGCTGCTGCCGCGGCCGGCGGCAAGGACGAACTCAAGCAGGCCGCCAAGCGCGTGCGCGAGGCGCGCCGCAAGCCGCCGCGGGAGAAGGACGTGGACGCAGGCGCACAGGCCGCCGAAGCGCAAAGCGATCCTTCGCCGGCCAGCGCGGCCGACAGCGAAGAACTCGTCACCCTGCGCAAGCGCGTGGCCGAGCTGAAGGCGGAGAACACCAAGCTCAACGCCGAGATCGCGGTGCTGCGCAAGCAGGTGCTGAACCTGCTGGACAAGCCCGCCGCCGATGCACCGCCTGCCCCGGCCGACGCCGAGGCGGACGCGCCCTTCTAGGGCGCAGCCGCCTCAGGCCCTGCGCTCAATCGTCCAGCGCGATCACGTCGCGCCCCTCGGCCTGCGCGAGCAAGCGCGCGATGGCCTGGGCCGCGATCTCCATGCGCTTGACGTCCTGCGCCTGCAGGTGCGGGCAGGCCTTGGTGCTGAAGCCGCACAGGCTGCCGTAGAGCCGGCCGTCGGCCAGGCGCACCGGCACGCCCACATGGCCGCCAAGCTGTTCATACATGGGCGGCAATTCGTACGCGTCGACCACTTCGCGCACATTGCAGACCACCGGCGGAAAGCGGCCGTTGGCAATGTGCCAGCACAGGCTCGCATCCAGCGGGTGCCCGCCGCCGACCTCGATGAGCGTCATGCCTTCGCTCTGGGACACATGCCGGAACACGCGCTGGTCGTTCACAAACTCGCCGACGAACACGACTTCGAGTTCCAGCGTCTCGCGGATCAGGTTCAGCATGTCGCCGACCGAGCGCTCGACGATGGACTTGGCGTGTTCTGAGTGCATGCGGCAATTCTGGCACCGGCCATGCGAAGCGCCATGCATGGCCGGCAATACCCCACGGCGGCAATCGGTCGTGCACCGGCTCGTCCGGCCACCCCCCACGGAGCGGCCGGGGATTGCCCAGCACCCATGGCGCAGGCGGGCGGCCTTCAGTCCCGGTCTGGGGCGCCCAGCGGAAAGAGCGGACGATAGGGCCGCCCCTCCTCCACCGCGCGGGCGAAGGACGGCCTCGCCAGCAGGCGGGTGCGGTAGGCCTGCACCCGCGGGTACTTGTCTGCGATCCGGTGCGTCCAGTCCGCATAGAACAGCGCTGGTGCTGCGCCGCAATCCGCAAGCGTGAAGGCTTCGCCGGCGGCCCACGTGCGGCCGTCGTCCAGCCGCCCCTCGAGCCAGGCGTAGGCCTGCTCCAGCCTTTGCTCGGCCACGGCGCGCCCCGCCTCCTTCGAATGCGGATGCCGGCCAAGCGCACTGTCGACTGCGTACTGCACGGCCGACATCACGTACAGATCGAAGAAGCGGTCCAGGAAGCGCACGTCCAGTGCGGCCAGCGGGTCCTGGGGCAGCAGGCGCACCGGGCCGGGGTGGGCGATCTGCAGGTACTCGACGATGAGGCTGGTCTCGAGGATGGTGCGCTCGCCATCCAGCAGCATCGGGAAGCGCGCCATGGGCCAGCGCCTCAGCCACTCGGCCGCATGTTCGGGCGTGTCGGGCCCGATGACGCGGTAGTCGAAGGCGGTACCGTTCTCGTACAGCGCGATGAGCGCCTTCTGGGTGTACGAAGAAAAGGGATGACCGTAAAGCGCGAGTGCCATGCTTTTGTCCATACCACTTGTGAGTTGCAATTGGTTGGACCATACTCCTACCACTTGCAAATCGCAAGCATCAAGAACCGGAGGCGACCATTTCACACACGGAACGATCGGGCTGCCCCATCAACCTCGCGCTCGAGCAGTTCGGCGACCGCTGGAGCCTGATCGTGATTCGCGACGTGATGTTCGGCAACCGGCGCAGCTACGGCGAGCTGCTGGCCCAGAGCGAGGAAGGCATCGCCTCGAACATCCTGGCCGACCGGCTCAAGCGCCTGACGGCATCGGGCCTGCTGACGCGCACGCCCGATCCGAACCACCGTCAGAAAGGCATCTACAGCCTCACCGAGCCGGCGATCCAGCTCGTGCCCCTGCTCTCGCACATGGCCGCCTGGGGCCGGCGGCACACCCAGCCGAGCCGCGAGCTGTCGGTGCGCGCGGAGCTGCTCGAAAAAGGCGGCCCCGAACTCTGGGACGCCTTCATGGCCGAGCTGCGCCACCTGCACCTGGGCAAGCGGCGCCCGGCGCGCTCGGTGTTCGGCGAACTCCAGGCCGCCTATGAAAAGGCGATGGCGCGCAAGCCTGCACCGCGCACGGCCGGAAGGCGATGACCGCCTGGCCGGGACGTGTGCCCGGCCCCATAACTCCATCGAAAGCGGCCCTGTCCGCTGGCGCATCCGGCAAGCGGCGGGTATGGTGATTGCCCATTTCCTCTTCATGAACTCCGGGTTTGTCCTATGGTGAATGGCATCGACTCAAGTGAAGGCACCGACCGCTTCCGCATGCTGGTGGAAGCCGTGCAGGACTACGCCATCTACATGCTGGACACGCACGGCATCGTGCGCAGCTGGAATTCGGGCGCCCAGCTCATCAAGGGCTACCAGGCCGACGAAGTCCTCGGCAAGCATTTCGGCATGTTCTTCCGTGCGGAAGATGTCGCGGCAGGCCTTCCTGCCAAGGAGCTGGCAGATGCACTGGCGCACGGCCGCACCGAGGAAGAGGGCTGGCGCGTGCGCAAGGACGGCACCACCTTCTGGGCCAACATCGTCGTCACGCCCATCTACGGCCCCGAGGGCGACCTGCGCGGCTTCACCAAGGTGACACGGGACATGACCGAGCGGCGCCGCCTGAAGGAACTGGAGAACTCCTGGCAGCGGATGAACGAGTTCATTGCCATGCTGGCCCACGAGCTGCGCAACCCGCTCGCGCCCATCCGCAACGCCGTCTCGATCCTGCAGATGGAGCCGGCGCCCAGCCCCACGCTGCGCTCGTGCCGCGAGATGATCGACAGGCAGCTGTCGCACCTGACGCGGCTGATCGACGACCTGCTGGATGCCGGCCGGCTCACCAGCGGCAAGATCCGCATCCGGCCGCAGCGCGTGTCCTTCAACGCCGTCGCCGCGCAGGCGGCGGAAGCCTGCCGCCCGCTGATGGAGGCGCGCTTGCACAAGTTCTCGCTCGAGCTGCCCTCCGAGGAGCTGTGGGTCCATGCCGATGCCACGCGGCTGGCGCAGGTGATACAGAACCTGCTGGGCAATGCCGCCAAGTTCACGCCCGATCGCGGCAGCATCGCGCTGGCCGCCTGGCTGGAGGGCAAGCGCCTGAAGGTCGAGGTGCGCGACAACGGCGAGGGCTTCGAGCCGCAGGCGGCGCAGCGGCTGTTCGAGCTCTTCACGCAAGGCGACGGCGCGCGTCCGATCCGTGAAGGCGGGCTGGGCATCGGCCTTTCCCTGGCGCGCTCGCTGGTGGAGATGCACGGCGGCTCGATGACGGCGCGCAGCGAGGGCGTGGGCAAGGGCAGCGTCTTCTCCTTCGAGCTGCCCGGTGCCGATGTCGTGCAGCGTCCGGCCCATGCCCCGGGGCCTGCGCTGGTGCTGGTGGTGGACGACAACCGCGACGCCGCCGACAGCCTGTCGGAACTGCTGCGCCTGCTGGGCTACCGGGTGAGCGCCGCCTATGACGGCGAGACGGCCCTGGCCCTGGCCATGCGCGAGCCGCCGCTGGCGGTGTTCCTCGACCTGAACATGCCCGGCACGTCCGGCCGCGACGTGCTGGCTGCGCTGCGCGAGATGCCGGCCTGCCAGGCGGCGCACGTCACGGCCGTCTCCGGCTACGGCCTGGAAGACGAGAAGGCGGGGCGCGCCAACTTCTCCGGCTTCGACGCGCGGCTCCAAAAGCCGGTGGAGCTGCCCGCGCTGCGCTCGGTGCTGACCTCGCCGGCATTTCCCGGGCAGCCCACGGCGATCTCGATCTGAAACAGAATCATCTTCCCCAACCATCGAGGAGGCCCACGTGGACGCCCAGAGCCTGCAGATCTACATCGTTGACGACGACCGGGATTCGGCAAACTCCCTGGCAGACCTGCTCACCCGAATGGGCCATCGGGCCACCGGCTGCTACGACGCCAGTACGCTGCTGGAGCTGACCCGACGCGACAAGCCCGATTGCGTGCTGCTCGACATCGCCATGAAAGGCATGGACGGCTTCGAACTCACGCAGCGGCTGCGCACCGAATACGGCGACGACATCGTGCTCATTGCCGTCACGGGCGCGCCGCCGGACAGTCCGTCGGTGCAGTCGACCTTCGAGCTGGTCGACCACTACTTTGTCAAGCCGGTCGACCTCCAGAAGCTCACCAACATCCTCGCGCTGGGCTGAACGGCCCTTATCGCCCTTATCGCCCGCCACCGGCGGCCATTCGCGTCCAGCGCGGATCGGTGTGCCGGCCTTCGTACTCTGCATCGATCTCGTCCAGGATCTTCTGCGCCTTGTCCGGCTCCACCGCGGTCAGGATCGCATCGATCTTGGCCTCGATCCGGTCGTCGCCCTCCTTGGACTGGGGCGAGCCCACGTAGAGCAGGAACGCCATGCCCCCCACCTGCCACAGCAGCTGCAGGAACTCAGACTGCCAGTTCTCCAGCGTGTCGCGCGTCATCTGGACCAGGTAGCCCGAAACCTCCACCGGCGCGCCATGCTGCAACTGCTCGTTCACGTAGCTGAACCAGCCGAAGACCCAGTGGCCCGCCAGTGTCACCAGGAAGAAGCACAGCGTGACCCAGCCGTAGCCGTACTTCTTCCAGATGGAATGCGAATGCCCCGATGACATGGCCTGGCCGCCGCAGTGGGGCTACTTCTTGCCCAGGTGCTCGGCGACCGCCTGCGCCGAGACGCCCACCTGCGCCACAGCCTGGCGCAGGGCTTCTTCCGACACGTCGAAGCGCTGCGCCCAGTAGCGCACTTCATAGGGTTCGTCGAGGTTGATCCGGGTGCGGTCCTGCGCACCGGCTTGCTTCAGGTCGTCGGGCATGGTGTGTCTCCTCAGACTGCGGGTGGGTCGGTTTCGCGCGCGTAGTGGCGGTGCTTGCCCAGCGCAGCGATGAAGTCGGCCGTGGCGGTGGCGGCGCCAGCCGGGTCGCCCGCGCCAGCCCTGATCAGGCCCGGGTCCGCACTGCCGTCGGCCAGGGTGTCCGGAATTCCGGCTTGCGTCAGCAGGCTGCCGGCAGCGCCCAGGGCCAGGATGGTCTTGCAATGCCTGTAGCAATCCTTGATGAAGTCCATCGTGTGGCCGTCGGCGGCCAGGGCCTCGACCGCATCCACGCCATCCGGCAAGACCAGCGCGTCGAACAAAAAGCCGGGCGTGTTTTCCAGCGTCGCGTCTGCTTCGAGCTTCTGCCCGCCAGCCGCCACGCAGGTTCCCAGCCGCACGCCGACCAGGCGTGGCACCGCGCCCTGCTCCACCAGCGTGGTCACCACGGCGGCCAGGCTCTCGCCTTCAGCGCCGTCCGCCACCAGCACGGCCACCTTGCGCGTGCGGATGCTGCCGTCGCCCGGGCGCGCGGCAAGCGACAGCGCCGGCGAATGCCGCACCTCGGCCTCGACCGGCGAGGCCATGGCGAGCGGCAGCGCCTCGGGCAGCTGTTCCATGCCCAGCCCGTCTGCCACCTGCTGCGCCAGCTGCTCGGAGGCATTGCGCAGGCCGGCCACCATGCGCTGGCGCACCGCCGGCACCGTCACTTTGGACAGCTCGAAGCGGTAGGCCGCGGCAATGTGCGCCTGCTCCACCGCGGTCTGGCTTTCATAGAAGAGGCGCGCCTGCGTGTAGTGGTCGGCAAACTTCTCGGGCTTGATGCGCACCTTGTCGCTGCCCTCCTCGGCATCCAGCCGCGCACGCACGCTGGTGAAGCCCTGCGCGGCGCCGGCCTGGAAGGGGCAGCCGCCGCCCAGCGAGTTGGGCTCGTACGACACGCGGCCGCGTGCGATGGCCTGGCGGTGCATGCCGTCGCGCTGGTTGTTGTGCACCTGGGCCACCGGCGAGTTGATGGGTATCTCGTGGAAGTTGGGCCCGCCCAGGCGGCTGATCTGGGTGTCGACGTAGGAGTGGATGCGCCCGGCCAGGAGCGGGTCGTTGGTGAAGTCGATGCCCGGGATGATGTGGGCCGCGCAGAAGGCCACCTGCTCCGTTTCGGCGAAGAAGTTGTCGGGGTTGCGGTTGAGCACCAAGCGGCCCACCGGGCGCAGCGGCACCAGTTCTTCGGGCACGATCTTGGTCGAATCCAGCACGTCGAAGCTGAAACCCTCGGCCTGCTCGCGCGTGAAGATCTGCACGCCCAGCTCCCATTCGGGGTACTCGCCCGCGTCGATGGCCTCCCACAGGTCGCGGCGGTGGAAGTCCGGGTCGGGCCCGGCGATCTTCACCGCCTCGTCCCACACCAGCGAATGGGTGCCCAGCCGGGGCGACCAGTGGAATTTCACCAGGCAGTCCTCGCCGGCCTCGTTCACCAGCCGGAAGGTGTGCACGCCAAAGCCCTGCATCATGCGGAAGCTGCGCGGAATGGCGCGGTCGCTCATCAGCCACATCAGCATGTGGGTGGATTCGGGCATGAGGCTCACGAAGTCCCAGAAGGTGTCGTGCGCCGAAGCGGCCTGCGGCATGGCATGGTGCGGCTCGGGCTTGACGGCATGGACCAGGTCGGGAAACTTCATCGCGTCCTGGATGAAGAACACCGGCATGTTGTTGCCCACCAGGTCCCAGTTGCCCTCGTCGGTGTAGAACTTGACGGCAAAGCCGCGCACGTCGCGCGCCGTGTCCTTGGAGCCGCGCTCGCCGGCCACGGTGGAAAAGCGCACGAACACCGGCGTGACCTTGCCCGCTTCGCGAAACGGCGCCGCCTTGGTGTACTGCGTGAGCGGCTCGTAGCACTCGAAGAAGCCGTGCGCGCCCGAACCCCGGGCATGCACGATGCGCTCCGGGATGCGCTCGTGGTCGAAGTGCGTGATCTTCTCGCGCAGGATGAAGTCTTCCAGCAGCGCCGGCCCGCGTGCGCCGGCCTTCAGCGAGTGCTGGTTGTCCGCCAGGGGCACGCCCTGGTTGGTGGTCAGGCGCTGGCCGCCCGAGTCCACCCGCACACGGTCGAGCGTGCCGATGCTGGCGTTCACGCCCTCGTCGGCGAGCGATCCGGTCTTGTCCGAACCGTTCGCTTCCGAAGGCGTGCTGCCGGTGGGCAGTCGCGAGGGCGGCTGCACGGTGGCGCCAGGCGGCGTGCGGTCCGCATTGGCCTGGCCGTATTCGGCCGCCTTGGTCGGGTTGTGCGGCATGCCTGCGGCCGTCGCCTGCGTGTCGGCCGCTTTCTGGGCCGGTAGGTCACCGGCCGCCGCCACAGGCGGTGCCGGATGCGTGGGGCCGCTGTCGGTGTTGCGGGCCGCCGCGCGCGCGGCGGCGGCGTTCAGCGTCGGCGCGGCGGACGCCTTGTCCTTCTTCTTTGCCATGGTCAGGTCCGTTGGCGGGCGAGGAACGAACCGGCGCTCAGCCGGCCATGGCGCCGGAATGCTCGGCCATCAGTTCTTCCTTGCGGGTCAGCAGTTGCTCGCGCATCTCCATCAGGTCCACCTTCGAGGCGCGGGCCTTGGGGAAGATTTCGCCGCGCTCTTCCTTGACGTGGTGGTCGATGTATTCGCCCAGCACCGTGACCAGCGCGTCGAACTTCTCGTCGACTTCGCCGGCCTCCTGGATCTGCGCGATCAGGTCCTTGGCGGTGGCATGCTCCACCTCCGCTTCGTCCAGCAGGTCGCTTTCCTTGAATGCGGCGCGCAGGGCCGGATAGAAGATCTCTTCCTCCAGCTGCGCATGCACGGTCAGCTCCATGCAGATTTCCATCGCGAGTTCGCGCCGGTCCTGGGTACTTCGCGAACCTGCCAGTTCCGCGTACTGGTTGAACAGCTTCTTGACCTTGCGGTGATCGGAATCGAGCAGGGTGCAGGCATCGGCTTCGGAGCGCTTGGTGGTGGGCATCGTGGTTTCTCCAGGTGGGCTGTGATGGGAAACGGAGCCTCCGAGGACGCTAGAGCTGCGGCCCCGGGGCACAGGCACATGATGGGATGCGAGCTGTGCCCGATGCGTCAGGCGTGCTCAGCACTGCCTGTAGGAAACGAGCCGCAGCAGGATGCTGACGCGCACGCGCAATTCCGCGCCCGCGCGCGCCCCCGCGGCGAGCGCGGCAAACGGCGTGCCCGCCCCTAGCCCGAGGACACTTCGCCGTGCAGCTTCATGATGAGCGAGCGCAGCCACTCGATGCCCGGGTCGCGGTGGTAGCGGCTGTGCCAGAACAGGCTGATGGCGATCTCCGGCAGGCGCGCCGGATGCCGCACGAAGGTGAGGCCGAAGGGCTTCTCCAGCGCCTGCGCAAGACGCTCCGGCACGGTGGCAACCAGGTCCGAACCGCTCAGGATATGGCCCACCGCCACGTAGTGCGGCACCGTCAGCACCACCTTGCGCACGACCTTGCGGCGGCGCAGCATCTCGTCGGCCCGGCCGTGGCCGGTGCCCTCGGCCACCACGACCACGTGCTCGGCGGCGGAGAACTCGCGCAGCGTCATCTCCTTCTTCCTGCGGTCCAGCGGATGGCCGCGCCTGAACATGCACACGTAGTGCTGCTTGAAGAGCTGCCGCTGGAAGTAGCCGGCCTTGAGCTGCGGCAGCAGGCCCAGCGCCAGGTCGACATGCCCCGCCGCCATCTCGTCCTGCAGGTTCACCGCCGCGTTGCGCACGGTGCTGAGCGACACGCCGGGCGCCACCTTCGCCAGCTCCTTCATCAGCCCGGGCAGGAAATAGATCTCGCCGATGTCGGTCATGCCCACGGTGAAGGCGCGCCTGGACGTGGCGGGATCGAAGCTCGCCTTCTGGTTGAGCGCCTCATGAATCACCTGCAGCGCCCGCGCCGTGGGCTCGGCCAGTTGCTGCGCAAAAGGCGTGGGCTGCATGCCGGTGGGCGTGCGCAGGAACAGCGCGTCGTCGGTGAGCTTGCGCAGCCGCGCCAGCGCGTTGCTCACGCCCGGCTGCGACAGGCCCAGGTTGGCCGCCACGGTGGAGACGCGCCGGTCGACCAGCAGTTGCTGGAAGACCACCAGCAGGTTTAGGTCGATGTCCTTGAGTTCCATGCGCGCCCCACATTGCTCAAATCAATATTACGTATTGCACACATTCTATTGATCGATAACGGCCGGGCGCCCATGATCGCGGCAGCGACATGCGCGCCGCTCCCACGCCGGCGCAGGAGACAACAAACATGAACGACCCGAGAGCGGTCTTTCCCCAAGCCATCCGCTGGGAAAGCCAGGGCACCAGCCGCATTCCCTTCATGGCCTACACCGAGGCCGAGCAGCACAAGCGAGAGCTGGAGCGCTTTTTCTACAAAGGCCACTGGTGCTACGTCGGCCTGGAGGCCGAAGTGCCCCACCCTGGCGACTTCAAGCGCACCGTGGTCGGCGAGCGCTCCGTCATCATGGTGCGCGACGCCGAAGGCGAGATCCGCGTGGTGGAGAACGTGTGCGCGCACCGCGGCATGCAGTTCTGCCGTGAACGCCACGGCAACAGGAAGGATGGCGGCTTCACCTGCCCCTATCACCAGTGGAACTACACCCTCAAGGGCGAACTGCAGGGCGTGCCCTTCCGGCGCGGCGTCAAGCAGGACGGCAAGGTCAACGGCGGCATGCCGGCGGACTTCAAGCCGGCGGAGCACGGCCTCACGCAGCTGAAGGTGGCCACGCGCGGCGGCGTGGTGTTCGCGTCGTTCGACCACGATGTGGAGCCCTTCGAGGACTTCCTGGGCCCCGACATTCTTCGCTACTTCGATCGGCTCTTCAACGGCCGCAAGCTCACCATCCTGGGCTACAGCCGCCAGCGCATTCCGGGCAACTGGAAGCTCATGCAGGAGAACATCAAGGACCCGTACCATCCCGGCCTGCTGCACACCTGGTTCGTCACCTTCGGGCTCTGGCGCGCCGACAACAAGTCGGAGCTGAAGATGGATGCGCGCGGGCGCCACGCCGCCATGATCTCCACGCGCGGCAGCGCCGGCAAGGCCGAGCAGGTGACGCAGGTGTCCAGCTTCAAGGAGAGCATGCAGCTGAAGGACCCGCGCTTCCTCGACATCGCGCCCGAGCCCTGGTGGGGCGGGCCGACGGCGGTGATGATGACGCTGTTCCCCAGCCTCATCCTGCAGCAGCAGGTCAACAGCGTGTCCACGCGCCACATCCAGCCCGCGGGACACGACGCCTTCGACTTCGTCTGGACGCACTTCGGCTTCGAGGACGACACCGAGGAGATGACGCAGCGCCGCCTGCGCCAGGCCAACCTGTTCGGCCCGGCCGGCTTCGTCTCGGCCGACGACGGCGAGGTGATCGAGTTCTCGCAGGAAGGCTTCGAGCAGAAGCCCTTCCACCGCACGCTGGCCGAGCTCGGCGGGCGCGAGGTGGAGAACACCGACCACATGGTGACCGAGACCCTGATCCGCGGCATGTACCGCTACTGGCGCGAGGTGATGGAAGCATGACCACCCTCGACCCCGCCGCCTACCTGGCGCTGTCGCGCCTGTACGCGGCCTATGCCCATGCCGTCGATTCCGGCAACTGGGACCTGTGGCCCACCTTCTTCATCGAGGCGTGCAGCTACCGCCTGCAGCCGCGCGAGAACCATGAGCGCGGCCTGCCGCTGGCCACGCTCTCGTTCGAGAGCCGCGGCATGCTGGAAGACCGCGTCTACGGTATCAAGGAAACGCTGTTCCACGACCCGTACTACCAGCGCCACGTGGTCGGCCTGCCGCTGGTGCACCGTGTCGACGAGGGCGGCACGATCCACAGCGAAGCCAACTATGCGGTGTTCCGCACCAAGCTCGACGGGCCGTCGACCGTGTTCAATGTCGGCCGCTACATCGACCAGGTCGTGCCGACGTCCGAAGGGCTCAAGTTCGCGTCGCGCCTGTGCGTGTTCGACAGCGAAATGATCCCGAATTCCATCATCTATCCCATCTGAGAAAGCGCCTGATGAGCGAAGAAGCAGCGCAATGGACCGATGCCGCGTCGGTCGACGAAGTACCGGCCAACGACGTCGTCGGGATGATGGTCGGTGGCCACGACATCGCCCTGTACAAGGTCGACGGCGAAGTCTTCGCCACCAGCAACATCTGCACTCACGGCGACGGCCGGCTGTGCGAGGGCTTTCTGGAAGGCCACGAAATCGAATGCCCGCTGCACCAGGGCAAGTTCGACGTCCGCAGCGGCCGAGCCACCTACGACCCGGCAATCGAGCCAGTGCGCGCCTATCCGGTGAAGATCGAGGGCGGTCGCGTCTTCCTTTCGCTGGTCGAGCAGTAGATTCCCGAGGCCCGGCCCCGGGGCGCTGCCCTCAGATCGGCGCGTAGCTGCCGGTGCCGCCCGGCCAGCGCGTCAGCACCTCGTAGCCGTCGGGCGTCACGGCCACCATGTGTTCCCACTGGGCGGACAGCGACCTGTCCCTGGTCACCACCGTCCATCCGTCGGCCAGTTGCCGCGTGTCCCGCTTGCCCGCATTGAGCATGGGCTCGATGGTGAACACCATGCCCGGCTCCAGCCGCAGGCCTTCTCCGCGCCGCCCGTAGTGCAGCACGTCGGGCGCCTCGTGGTAGGCCCGGCCGATGCCGTGGCCGCAGTATTCGCGCACCACGCTGAAATGCTCCCGGTGCGCCACCGACTGGATGGCATGGCCGATGTCGCCCAGCGTCGCGCCGGGCCGCACCTCGCGGATGCCGGCCAGCATCGCTTCGTAGGTCGTCTCCACCAGGCGCCGCGCCAGGGGGCCGGGGGCGCCGACGAAGTACATGCGGCTGGTGTCGCCATGCCAGCCGCCATGGATGACGGCCACGTCGATGTTGACGATGTCGCCTTCCTTCAGGATCTTGCCCGGCGCCGGAATGCCGTGGCACACCACCTCGTTGACCGAGGTGAGGATGGTCTTGGGATAGCCCAGGTACCCCACGTTGGCCGGCGTGGCGCCCTGCACGTTCACGATGTGCTCGTGGCAGATGCGGTCGAGTTCTTCGGTGCTCACGCCGGGTACGACATGCGGCTCGATCATGGCCAGCACCTGCGCGGCCAGCTGGCCCGCACGCCGCGCCATGTCGATGTCCTGGGCGGACTTGATGACGATGCGGCGCGTCATGGGCGCGGCTTTCCGGCGGCCGGGCGTGATCGGGGCTTGCCGGGCGGTGGATCGGCCACGGCGGCGGCGATGTCCAGCCCGCCCGCGAGTTCGGCCCGCACCAGCATCTGGCAGATCTCGCGGTGGTCCAGGCCCGGGTTCATCTCGGTCAGCATGCCCACCCGCATCCAGTGCTCGGCCTGGGCGTTGATGGAACGGCTCAATGCATTGCCCGCCACGCGCAGGTTCTCATGCATCTGGTCCGAAATCTTTACGATGCCCATTTCCGTCCTCTATATGTCACATATACGAATTGTATGTGTTTCGCATATTGAGGTTGCACCCCCTACGCGACTTGCCCGCCCTGCAGGCCTGCGCCGAGCTGCCGTAGCGGAAAAAAAGAAACCCGCCGAAGCGGGTCCAACGACAGTTCCTAGGGGATGGAGGGGGAGAGGAGAAGAGCGGAACTGCCGAGACCCAACTTTGCTGGCGCTGCCTTAATCGAGCCTTAATCAATTAAGGCTCAACCGGCAGCCGACCGTCTGGTCGGCACGGAATTCGAGACGCCGCGCTCCGCGTCCTCCCCAATGCCGCGCGGCACGGCCCGTGCCCACAATCGCCCTTGGCGGACGAGAGAGAACAAGGGCAGAAGAGCGAGACATGGGCCAGCACAACTACCTGCATCTATGGGATGACAGGTTCCTCTATCTCACCCCCGAGATCCATTCGGGCCTGACGGCGCGCTCGTCGGCGACGCTGCTGGTCTCGCCCCCCGGCCGCCCCTTCCGGCTCGAGGCGCTGGACGGCACCCGCGTGCGCTGCGAGGCGGCGCTGGTGGCGCCGCATGTGCCGCGCCGCCTGGATGTGGACGACGGCGGGGGCCTGCTCTCGCTCAACCTCGATCCCGCCTCGGCCGCCTACCGCATGCTGGCGCGGCGGGACAGCGGCCAGGGCATCCAGGTGCTGCACGGGCGCTGCTTCGGCCGGAAGCTGCGCGAAAGCTTCGAGCCAGCCTTGGACGGCGCCCTCACCGCGCGCCAGCTGCGCAGCCTGAGCGCCGGGCTGATCGAGGCCGCGGCCGGCAGCCCCGAGCAGGGCGGCACCGCCCTCGACCCGCGGGTCGCCCGGGTGCTGCGCATGATCCGCGACAGCGCCGAGCCGCAATCGCTGGCGCGGCTCTCGGCGCTGGCCTGCCTCTCGCCCGACCGCCTGAGCCACCTGTTCGCGCAGCAGGTGGGCCTGTCGATCAAGCGCTATGCGCTGTGGACCAAGGTGCGGCGATCGGTCGAGCAGTTCGGCAGCGGGCGCCGGCTGACCGACGCGGCGCTGGACAGCGGCTTTGCCGACGCGGCCCACATGAGCCGCACCTTCCAGAGCTACTTCGGGCTGCCGCCCTCCTTCCTGGCCAGCCAGGTCTCGGTGCTCACCGACCCGCAGGGCACCTACGCAACCGTTGCCGCATAGCGTCTGCGTACAAGCCAGCGCCGCGCGCGCTGCCTATGCTGCACACGGCTGCGCCAAGACAGCCCGTTCGTTCGTGCAAATCCATTGGAGACTTCATGCGACTTTCCCTCGTTCGCGGCCCGGTGCCGCTGTCCGCGCTGGCGCTTGCCGCCGCGGTTCTCGTCACAGCCTGCGGCGGTGGTAGCAGCGGCAACGGCAGCCAAGGCGGTGGCGGTTCCGGCACACCCGATCCGCAGCTGAGCTACAAGGCCGACATCCGCCGCACCGGCATGGGCGTGCCGCACATCAAGGCCGACAACTGGGGCGGCGCGGGCTACGGCTACGGCTATGCGCAGGCGCAGGACGACCTGTGCACCATGGCCAACTCCTTCCTCACCTACCGGGGCGAGCGCTCGCTGCATTTCGGCGGCGATGCGCAGATTCCGTTCTCCAGCACCATCGGCCGCCCGAAGAACATCGACTCCGACTTCTTCCACCGCCACGTGCTCAACGACGAGGTCGTCAAGAAAATGATCGCGGCGCAGACCGACACCACGCGCGAACTGGTGGCCGGCTTCGCGGCCGGCTACAACCGCTACGTGCGCGAGATCAGGGCCGGCGGCGACGCGGGCGCGCATGCGGCCTGCCGCACCGAAGCCTGGGTGGCGCCGGTGACCAGCGACGACATCTTCCGCCGCATGTACGCCGCCAACTTCGCCGGCGGCTACAGCAACTTCCTGGCCAACATCGCCAATGCCGCCGCGCCGGCCGCGGCCTCGCCCAGCGTGGCCAGCCTGCGCCGCCAACGCGCGCAGCAGGCCGACACGCAACTGGCCAGCGCGCAGCTGCAGCTGCCTGAGTTCCAGGTGGGCGGCCATGAAGGCGTGGGCAGCAACATGTTCGGCTTCGGCACCGCCGCCACCGGCGACGGCAGCCCGCTGCTGTTCGGGAACCCGCACTGGTACTGGCGCGGGCCCGACCGCTTCTACCAGGCGCAGCTGACCATTCCGGGCCAGCTCAACGTCAGCGGCACCTCGTTCCTGGGCATTCCGGTGATCCTCATCGGCTTCAACGACAACGTGGCCTGGAGCCACACGGTGTCGACCGCGCGCCGCTTCGGCTTCTTCCAGCTCACGCTGGCCTCGGGCGATCCGACCAGCTACATGGTCGACGGCCAGACCGTGAAGATGAAGCCGCGCAGCATCACCGTGCAGGTGAAGCAGGCCGGCGGCGGCCTCTCACCGGTCACGCGCACGCTGTACGAATCGCAGTACGGGCCCATGGTGAACCTGGGGCTTCTCAACCCCGCGCTGGCGTGGAGCCAGACCACCGCCTTCGCCATCCGCGACATCAACGGCGACAACTTCCGCCTGTTCCGCAACTGGCAGCGCTGGAACCAGGCCAAGTCGCTGGACGAATTCATTGCCATCCAGCGCCAGGAAGCGGCCATTCCGTGGGTCAACACCGTGGCGGTGGGCCGCGGCAGCACGCAGGCCTGGTATGCCGACATCGGTGCCATTCCCAACGCGCCGGGCAGCAGCTGCAACTCGCCCTACGCCGCCGCGCTGGGCGCCGCGCTGCCGCGCGTGCCGGTGCTCGACGGATCGAAGAGCGCCTGCGACTGGCAAAGCGATGCCGACTCGGTGCAAAAGGGCGCCATCGGCCCCTCGCGCCTGCCCAGCCTCATGCGCGACGACTACGTGGCCAACATGAACGACAGCTACTGGCTGTCCAACCCCGCGCAACCGCTCACCGGCTTCCCGGCCATCCTGGGTCCGGCCGGGACAGAGGCGGTGAGCTACCGCACCCGCCTGGGCAACCTGCTGGCCCAGGGCCGGCTGGCCGGCACCGACGGCTACGGCGGCAAGTTCGCCACCAGCGATGCGGTGCGCAGGATGGTGCTCAACAGCCGCGTGCTCACGGCCGAGCTGTTCAAGGACGATGTGCTGGACATGGTGTGCACCGCCGGCCCGATCGCGGTGTCTGGCCAGTCGGTCGATCCGGCGGCGGCCTGCGCCATCCTGCGCGCCTGGGACAACACCGGTGTGCGCAGCGCGCGCGGCGCGCACCTGTGGGACGAGTTCTGGACGCTCGCCACCAAGACGCCCAACCTCTACGCCGTGCCCTTCGACGCCGCCGACCCGGTCAACACCCCGCGCGATCTCAAGACCGACGGCAGCATCACCACCGCCGTCCGCGAAGCCTTCGGCGCCGCGGTGCTGGCGGTGCAGGCCAGCGGCTATTCGCTGGACGCGCAGCGCGGCGAGACCCTGTACGCCACCCGCAGCGGCCAGAAGATCCCGCTGTACGGCGGCTGCGGCGGCCCGGGCTACTTCACCATCGCCTGCTCGGACAAGAAGCTCGGCCAGGGCGGCTACAGCATGGACAACGACCCCAACGGCAACAGCTACATGCAGGTGGTGCGCTTTCCTGAGGGCGGTGTGGAAGCCCACACCTTCCTGACCTTCTCGCTGTCCGACGATCCGGCCTCGGCGCACAACGCCGACTACACCCGCGCCTACAGCGAAGGACAGTGGCACAAGGTGCCGTTCTCCGAAGCGGAGATCGCCGGCGATCCGGCGCTGAAGCTGACGCGCATCAGCGAATAAGGCGAAAGGCCGGCCGGTGCGGCACCGGCCGGCCTTTCCGCCATTGACGGATCAGAGAAGGATCAGAGCTTCTCGACGATGGTCACGTTGGCCATGCCCCCGCCTTCGCACATCGTCTGAAGTCCGTAGCGCGCGCCGCGCTGATGCAGCGCGTTCACCAGCGTCGTCATCAGCTTGGTGCCCGAGGCCCCCAGCGGATGGCCCAGGGCAATGGCGCCGCCGTTCACGTTCAGCCGCGCCGGATCGGCGCCCAGCGTCTGCAGCCAGGCGATCGGCACCGGCGCAAAGGCCTCGTTCACCTCGTACAGGTCGATGTCCTCGATCTTCATGCCGGCACGCTGAAGGGCCCGCTGCGTGGCCGGCAGCGGTGCCTCCAGCATGATGACCGGGTCGTGCCCCATCACGCTCATGTGGTGGATGCGCGCGAGCGGCTTCACGCCCAGGGTCTTGAGGCCGCGCTCGTTGACCACCATCACGCCGCTGGCGCCGTCGCAGATCTGGCTGGCGGTGGCCGCGGTGCAGCGGCCGCCCTCGGCAATGAGCTTGACGGCGGCAATGCTCTCCAGCGTGGCGTCGAAGCGGATGCCTTCGTCCACCGTGTGCTGCTCGCCGGTCTCGGTGCCGTCGGCCATGCGCACCGCCACCGGCACGATCTCGCCGGCGAAGCGGCCGGCCCGGGTCGCCTCGATGGCGCGGCGGTGGCTTTCGAGCGCGTAGCGGTCCAGCGCGTCCTTCTCGATCCCGTAGTTGCGCGCGATCATCTCGGCGCCGGTGAACTGGCTGAACTCCACGCCTGGGTAGCGCCGCGCCATCTGCGGGCTCACGTAGAAGCCCAGGTTGTTCTTCAGCGGCAGCGTGGTGGGCAGGCCCATGGGCACGCGGGTCATGCTCTCGACGCCGGCGGCGATGACGATGTCCATGGTGCCCGACATCACCGCCTGCGCCGCGAAGTGCAGCGCCTGCTGCGAGGAGCCGCACTGCCGGTCCACCGAGGTGGCCGGCACCGACTCGGGCAGCTTGCTGGCCAGCACCGCGTTGCGCGCCACGTTGGCCGCCTGCTCGCCGGCCTGGCCGACGCAGCCCATGATCACGTCTTCCACCAGCGCGGGGTCGGCATCGGTGCGCTGCACCAGCGCGTCGAGCACCTGGGCGGCAAGGTCGGCCGGGTGCCAGCCCGCGAGGCGGCCGTTGCGGCGGCCTCCGGCGGTGCGGGCGGCGGCGACGATAAAGGCTTCGGACATGAGGGTTCTCCGGTGGATGGTTGGGTTTCAGCGGGGCGCCATGCGGATCGCACCGTCCAGGCGCACGCTCTCGCCGTTGAAGTAGCCGTTGGTGATCATCAGCTCGGCCAGCTGTGCGTATTCATCGGGTTTGCCCAGGCGCTTCGGAAAGGGCACCGAGGCCGCCAGCGCGGCCTTGACGTTGTCCGGCGCGGCCTGCAGCAGCGGCGTGTTGAAGATGCCCGGCAGGATGGTGTTGACGCGGATGCCCTCGCTCATCAGGTCGCGCGCAATGGGCAGCGTCATGCCCAGCACGCCGGCCTTGCTGGCGCTGTAGGCGGCCTGCCCCATCTGCCCGTCCTGCGCGGCCACCGAGGCGGTGTTGACGATGGCGCCGCGCTCGCCGTCTTCCAGCGCGTCGAGCGTGAGCATGCCCGCGGCCGACTTGGCAATGCAGCGGAAGGTGCCCACCAGGTTGATCTGGATGATGCGGTCGAAGTTGGCCAGCGGAAAGTGCTTGATCTCGCCGGTGGTCTTGTCGCGCCCCGCCGTCTTCACCGCGTTGCCGGTGCCTGCGCAATTGACCAGCACGCGCTCCTGCCCGTGCGCGGCGCGGGCCTTGGCAAAGGCCGCGTCCACCTGCTCTTCCGAGGTGACGTCGACCTGGCAGAACACGCCGCCCAGCTCGCGCGCCAGGGCCTCGCCCTGCTGCGCATTGAGGTCGAACAGCGCGACCTTGAGGCCGTGGCCGGCCAGGCGGCGCGCGGTGGCGGCACCCAGGCCCGAGGCGCCGCCGGTGACGACGGCGGCAATGGTGGAATCGAGTTGCATCGCGTGTGCTTCCTGTTGCCGTTAATTTGTGCAGCTGCAGTTTAGGCAGCAGAATCCATCGCCGGAATCGTCGGAAGCGACGGGATTTCCAGCCAGAGAAGAACCACGCCGTTGCCCGCTCCAGCCCCCGTGCTCACGCCCGCCCGCATTCCCGAAGCCAAGCTCAACCCGCCGGTGTTCATGGCCACCCAGGTGCTTCGCGGCGCCATCCGGGACAAGGTGAGCGGCTCGGCCGTCAAGCTGGTGCTGGTGCGTGCCCCGGCCGGCTTCGGCAAGACCACCGCCATGGCGCAGATCCGCGAGCACATGGATGCGCAGGGCCTGGCCACCGCATGGCTCACGCTCGACCGGGCCGACAACGACGTCTCGCGCTTTCTGGGTGGCCTGGCCGAGGCGGTGCAGCGGCTGGGCATCGAGGCGCCGGCGGGGCCCGCGCCCTTCGACGCGGTGGCTGCCCTGGCGGCCTGCGACTCGCCCTTCGCGCTGTTCCTCGACGATTTCGAGGTGGTGCAGGAACCCGCCGTGCTCGGCCTGGTGCGCGAGCTGGTCGACTACCTGCCGCGCGGCGGCCAGATCGTCCTGGGCTCGCGCAGCCTGCCCGACCTGGGCCTGGGGCGCTTGCGTGCGCGCGGCCAGCTGATCGAGATCGACACCGACCGGCTGCGCTTCTCGCTGGAGGAAACGCGCGACTTCTTCAACCTGCGCCAGGCCCATGCCACCGGCGCTGCAGCTTCGGAGCCTGCGCAGCAGCAAGCACTGAATGCCGACCTGCTGTCGCGCCTGCACCGCAAGACCGAAGGGTGGCCTGCCGCGCTGTGGCTGGCCTCGCTCGCGCTGGAGCGCCACGGCACCGCCACCGGCTTCATCGAGCGCTTCTCGGGGTCGGACCGCGCCGTGGCCGACTACCTGGCCGAGGACGTGCTGGCGAACCAGCCGAAGGAGGTGCGCGACTTCCTGCTGCGCACCAGCATCCTGCGCCAGCTCGACGCGTCGGTGTGCCAGGCCCTGAACCCGCGCGGCGACAGCGCGGCCATCCTGGAGCGGCTGGCCGCCGCCAACCTGTTCCTCACGCCGGTGCGCGGCGACACGGGCAACCAGCAAGAAGGCGCCTGGCGCTACCACAGCCTGTTCGCCGACTTCCTGCGAGCGCAGCTTGCACGCGAGCAGCCGGAAGAGCTCGCGCGGCTGCACCTGGCCGCCTCGGGCTGGTACGAATCGCACGGCCGGCCGGTGCCCGCCATCGACCATGCCATCGAGGGCGGCGACCATCCGCATGCGTTGGCGCTGCTCGAACGGTACGCGGAGCAGTTCCTCGAACAGGGCCGCATGCGCATGCTGGCGCGCTGGTTCGCTGCCATTGCGCAACCGCTGCTGCGCGAGCGCCCGGTGCTGCAGCTCATCGCGCTGTGGGCCGTCTGCTTCACGCACGGCCCTTGGGACGCCATGCGCCTGCTGCAGGAATCGGGCTGCCTTGACAGCCCCGTGCCGCAGGTGCAGAGCAACGCCCATACATTGATCCCGCTGCTGCTGGCCATGCAGGACAAGCACGACGAGGCTTACGAGGCCGGCCGCGCGAGCCTGGCCCGACTGCCCACTGGCCTGGCCTTTGCCGAGGTGGTGCTGCTCAACGTGATGGCCCACATCCTCGCGGTGCGCGGCGACCCGTGCGAGGCGCAGCGCCTGCTGGAGGCGGCGCGGCGCGAGCAGGGCAACAGCACCTTCAACCGCATGTACACCGAGTCGCTCGCGGGTTTGTTCGACCTGCACGAAGGCCGGCTGCGGCAGGCCACGGCGCGGCTGCGCATGGCGGTGGATTCCACCCACGCCGTCACCTACAACCACAGCCATGGCAACGCCTGGGCTGGCGTGCTGTATGCCGGCGCGGTGTACGAGACCCACCAGCTGCCGCAGGCCGAGCACCTGCTGAACGTCTACCTGCCGCTGGCGCGCGACGTGGGCTTACCCGACCACATGATCCAGAGCCACGTCATGCGCTCGCGCATCGCCTTCCACGCGGGCGACATCGACGCTGCCTTCCAGGCGCTGCTCGAGCTCGAATACGTAGGCCACCAGCGGCAGCTGCCGCGCGTGGTGTCCGCCGCCAAGCTGGAGCGCTCGCGCATGCTGCTGCTGCAGGGCAACGGCCCGGCCTCGCGCGACGAGCTGCAGCGCGCCGACGACCCGCAGCTGTGGGAGCGCGAGCGCCGACAGCAGCTGCCCGCGCACGACCTGGACTACTTCGCGCTGGCCAAGGCGCGCTGGGAGATCGCCTTCGGCGATGCGAAGGCGGCCCTGGACATCGTCGATGCCGAGCTGCGTGCAGCGCTGGCCTCCAACCGCAACCGCCGCGCGCTCAAGCTGCGCGTGCTGCGCGCGCTGGCGCTGCAGCGCGCGGGGCAGGCGCAGGCCGCGCTGGACGAGATCGGCACCGTGCTGCAGGCCGCGAGCCAGGAGGGCTTTGTGCGGCTGATACTCGACGAAGGGCCGGCAGCGGGTGCGCTGGTGCATCGCTATGCGAGCGCTGCGCAAGCGCACGAAGGCAGCAGCGCCGCCGGTGCGCCGCGCAGCGACCCGATACTGGCCGACTACCTGCAGCGCCTGCTGCAGATCATCGGGCCGGTGGCCCTGCCGGCCGAGGCCGAGGCGGCGTATGAGGGCAATGCAGATGCGGAGCCGCTCACCCGCAAGGAAATCCGCGTGCTGCAGCTGCTGGCCGAGGGCTACTCGAACAGCGCCATGGCCGAGAAGCTGTTCGTGTCCGACAGCACGGTGCGCACCCATCTGCGCAACATCAACCTGAAGCTGGATGCGAAGAGCCGCACGCAAGCCGTGGCGATTGCCCGCAGGCTGGGGGTGATTCGCTAGTACCAGCCGCAGTGGAAATGCCGGAGATGCACCGATATCGGCTATTGCGGTATTTTCAGATTTACCCGTATACCCGGTAGTTTGAGTTTTATCGGCTATTGCGGTAAATTTCAATTTACCTGTTGAACCGGTGAATTCGATGGAACATGTGCTTGCCTCCTCCAGCCAGCTCGGCCTCGTCCTGAAGGCGGCCCGCAAGCGCGCGCGCTTGTCGCAAGGCGCGCTGGCTGCCCGCATCGGCATCAGCCAGAGCCGCATGTCCGAGCTCGAACTCCATCCCGGCGCCATCAGCCTGGACCAGCTGCTGGCCATTGCAGGCGTGCTGGGGCTCGAACTGGCCATAGGCAACAAGCCGTCCAGCGCCAACGCTTCGGTTTATCACGTGGCGGAGCCGAGCCGCGGCGCAGGTGGCAAGAAGACGCTGGAGTGGTAGCCGTGGGGCGCAGGTCGACGTCTCGTGCGCTTTCCATCTGGGCCAACGGCGAGCGGGTCGGAACCTGGCGCGTCTCGGGCCAGGGACTGGACGAGCTTCACTACGACAAGGCGTGGCTGGCATCGGAAGCCGCACGTCCCTTGTCCCTGTCCCTACCGCTCCAAGCCGACATGCACCGCGGCGATGCCGTGGGCAACTATTTCGACAACCTGCTGCCCGACAGCAGGCCGATCCGCGACCGGCTCGCCCAGCGCTTTCGCACCGCATCCACGGGTGCGTTCGACCTGCTGCAAGCCATTGGCCGCGACTGCGTGGGCGCCATTCAGCTCCTGCCCGAGGACGCTGCCCCGGCAAGCATCGAGCGCATCGACGGCGAGGTGCTCGGCGAGGCCGGCGTGCAAAGGCTGCTGCTCGACACGGTCAGCCCGCGCGGGCAGGGAAGCGAGCCTGGCGAGGAACTGCGGATTTCCCTCGCCGGCGCGCAGGAAAAGACCGCGCTGCTGTGGCACGGCAACCAGTGGATGCGGCCGGTGGGCGCTACACCGACCACACACATCCTGAAGCTGCCGCTGGGCCTGGTGGGGCACCGCAGGGCAGACTTCAGCACCTCCGTCGAGAACGAATGGCTGTGCCTGAACGTTCTCCAAGAGTTCGGCATCGCCGTTCCCCGCACCGCCATTCTTCGCTTCGGCCAGCACAAGGCACTGGCGGTCGAGCGCTTCGACCGCCGGGTGCATTCGTCGGGCCGGTGGATCATGCGGCTGCCGCAGGAAGATTTCTGCCAGGTGCTGGGCCGGCCTTCGCACCTGAAGTACGAGTCTGACGGCGGACCCGGAATGATCGACCTGGCCACGATCCTGGCCCAGTCCATGGCCGCGCAGGAAGACCTGGCAACGCTGCTCAAAGTACAGCTCCTGTTCTGGATGCTCGGTGCGCCGGACGGGCATGCCAAGAACTTCAGCATCTTCCTGCTGGCCAGGAGCCGGTTCCGGCTCACGCCCATCTATGACGTGATGTCGATCTGGCCCGTAGAGGGCAACGGGCCCAACCAGTTCTCCCGCCACGACCTCAAGATGGCAATGGCCGTCTCCGGAAAGAACCGGCACTACAGGTTCAAGGACATCCAGCGGCGCCATTTCAACGCCATGGCCGTGGCCTGCCATGTGGCGGCAGATGCGGAGGCGCAGATCGCCGAAGTGTTGAAGGACACGCCGGGCGTCATCGAGCGCATCTCGGCCCGGCTGCCGGCCGGCTTTCCTGCGGTGGTGTCCGACCGCATCCTGGCCGGGCTGCAACGTTCCGCCCGGTCGCTGGACGCGATGCCTACATCGCCCGCGAAATCACTTCCTTCATGATCTCGTTGGTGCCGCCGAAGATGCGCTGCACCCGGCCGTCGGCATACATGCGCGCCACCATGTACTCGCTCATGAAGCCATAGCCGCCGAAGAGCTGCAGGCATTCGTCCACCACGCGGCCCTGGGTCTCGCTGCCCCACAGCTTGGCCATGGAGGCAGTGGCGGTGTCCAGCCGGCCGGCCACCAGTTCTTCCACGCAGCGGTCGATGAAGGCGCGGCCCACCTTGATCTGCGTGGCGATCTCGGCCAGCTTGAACTTCGTGTTCTGGAAATCTGCCACGGCCTGCCCGAAGGCCCGGCGCTCGCGCACGTAGTCGAGCGTGGCCTGGTAGGCGCCTTCCATGGTGGCCAGCGCGCTCACGCCGATGATCAGTCGCTCGTAGGGCAGGTCGCCCATCAGCTGGAAGAATCCCTGCCCTTCGCGCCCGCCCAGCAGCGCATCGGCCGGCACATGCACGTCGTCGAAGAAGAGCTCGGAAGTGTCCTGCGCCTTCATGCCGATCTTGTCCAGCACGCGGCCCACGCGGTAGCCCGCGCAGTTCCCGGTTTCGACGATGAGGATGGAGGTGCCCTTGGCGCCTTGCGCCGGGTCGGTCTTGCACACCACCAGCACCACGCCGGCCAGGAAGCCGTTGGTGATGAAGGTCTTGGAGCCATCGATGCGGTAGCTGCCGTCGGGCTGACGCACGGCGCGAGTGCGCACGGCCTGCAGGTCGGAGCCCGCGCCGGGCTCGGTCATGGCGATGGCGCCGACCAGTTCGCCGCGCGCCATGCGCGGCAGGTAGCGCTGCTTCTGCGCCTCGGTGCCGTGGTTGAGAAAGTAGTGCGCCACGATGGTGTGCACGGAGGTGGCCATGCCGCTGAGCGCGCGGCGCGCCATCTCCTCGTAGAACACGGCTTCGTGCCGGAAGTCGCCGCCGGCGCCGCCATAGGCCTCGGGAATGTCGGCGCACAGCAGGCCCAGCGCGCCCGCCTTGCGCCACACCTCGTGGCCGACATGGCCGCGCTTGCGCGCTTCCTCGTCGTGCGGCAGCACTTCCGTCTCGATGAAGCGCACCACGTTGTCGCGGTACAGCTCAAGGTCTTCGTCGCTCCAGGAGCGCCGGAAATCGATGGGCATGGTTGGGTCTCTCTCTTTCTCTTCAATCAGCCGGCGCGCTCGGCAACGCCCCAGCGCTGCAGCAGCGCCGCGCCGCCGCCCGGCAC
>NZ_BCUU01000066.1 GCF_001591385.1 Variovorax soli NBRC 106424 | reverse complement strand
CCGGCAGGCCGGCGAACCAGCCGAGCGCGCGGCCCACGCCGGCCTGCACCGCGTAGGCGGCGTCGGCGTCGGGCAGCGCTGCGCCGCCGGCGGGGGTGGTCTGCCCATGGCGGCGTGCGGCCACCAGGCGGTTGACGGTGTCGTCGATGATGCTCATGTCTCGATGGTTCTCTTTTCTCTTGCGGTCGTCAAAGCGCGGGCCAGCGGTCGGCCCAGGGCGCGGCGGCTTCGTAGGCCGCGCCCAGTTCGAGCAGCAGATCATCGCCGCCATAGGGGCCGATGAGCTGCAGGCCGATCGGCAGCCCTTCGCGCGACGGCGCCGCGGGCACCGACAACCCCGGCAGTCCCGCCGCATTGACCCAGCCGGTGTAGGCGGCGTGCCCGCGCGGGCCCACTGCCTGGCCGTCGATGTGCGTGGGGTAGGCCTCGTGCGCGGGCCAGGGCAGGGCCGCTGCCGCGGGCATGGCAATGACGTCGAAGCGCTCGAACATGGCGACCGACTCGCGGCGCAGCTGGCGCACGCGCTCCATGATCTGCCACACGCGCGCGCCCGACACGCGGCGCCCGGCGGCAGCGCCTTCGCGGTACTTGGCGCTGGCTTGGGCTTCCCAGTCGGGATGCTGCTCGAACATGGCCGCCAGGCCCACCTGGCCGATCTCGGGCCAGGCCTGCATCAGGTAGCCGACGTCCACCGGCAGCTCGCCGTCTTCCACATGGTGGCCCAGCGCTGCCAGCTGCTGCACGGCGGCGCGGCAGCTGGCGGCGATCTGCCGGTCCAGCGGATTGGCGTTCAGGTGCTCGACATAGAGCACGCGCAGCGGCTGCGTGGTGGGCCGCGTGCGGTGCTGCGCCGCCCAGGCCGCCGACAGCGACGAGCGGTCGGCCGCGTCGGGGCCGCGCAGCAGCTCGAACAGCATGCGCACGTCGGCCACGGTGCGGCCCACCGGGCCGATGCAGTCCAAGTCCAGCAGCAGCCCTGGCAGCTGCCGGATGCGCGGCCAGGCGCTCAGCGAAGGCTTGAGGCCGACCAAGCCGGTGTGCGAAGCCGGTCGGCGAATCGATCCGCCCCCGTCCTGCGCAATGGCCAGCGGGCCCATGCCGGCGGCCACCGCTGCCACCGCGCCGCCGCTGGATCCGCCCGGCGTGAGCTCGGGCGCCCACGGGTTGCCGGTCACGCCGAACACCGGGTTGGCGGTGTAGCCGTCGTTGGCAAATTCCGGCACGTTGGTCTTGCCGAGGATGAGCGCGCCGGCCTCGCGCGCACGCGCTGCCGCCAGTTCGTCGTGGCCGGGCTGGTGCGCCGCCAGCGCCGGCGTGCCGCAGGTGGTGGGCAGGCCGTCCAGGTAGAGGCTGTCCTTCACCGTGAGCGGAATGCCGTCGAGCATGGACAGCGGGCGTCCCTCGGCCAGGCGGCGGGCGCTCTCGTGGGCCTCGGCCAGCGCCGCGGCGTCGCGCCGCGACACGATGGCGTTCAGCCGCGGGTTGACGGCATCGATGCGGGCCTGGACCGCCTGCACCACCGCGACCGGGGAGAGGCTGCCCTCGCGATAGCGCTGCGCGAGCGTGGTGGCGGGCAGGGCCCAGAGTTCTTCAGCTTGGCTCATTCGCGCGGGCCTTACATCTTCCCGGGCAGCCACGTGGCCAGGCCGGGCACGAACAGGAGCAGGATGGTGAACAGGATCATGATGGCCGCGTAGGGCAGGGCGCCCCAGATCGCGTCTTCCAGCCCGCCCTTGTCGGGCCGGATGCCGTGCACCACGAACAGGTTCATGCCCACCGGCGGCGTGATCAGGCCCAGCTCGCACATCAGCACGATGAAGATGCCGAACCAGATCGGATCGACGCCCAGCGCCACCGCGATCGGGTAGGTGATCGGGATGGTGGCCACCTGCATCGACAGCACGTCCATGAACATGCCCAGGATCAGGTAGAACACGATCAGCGCCAGGATCAGCCCGGTGGCGGAAAGGCCCAGCCCGGCCACCCACTTGGTCATCGCCTCCGCCACGCCGGTCAGGCTGATGGTGAGGTTGAGGATGAAAGCCGCGGTGATGATCAGCAGGATCATGCCGCTGACGCGTGCGGTCGAGATGAAGCAGGTGCGCAGCACTTCCCAGCTCAGCTTGCCCGATTGCCACACGAAGAACAGGGCGGCGATCACGCCCAGCGCCGCGCTTTCGGTGGTGGTGGCAATGCCGAAGTACAGGCTGCCCATCACGATGCCGAACACCACCATCGGCGGCACCAGGTAGCGCAGCACACGAATGCGCTCTTGCAGCGGCACCTTTTCTTCGCGCTTGACGTCGCCGCTCATCACCGACGAGATCCAGATCCACAGCATGAAGCAGCCGGTGAGCAGGAGGCCCGGAATGATGCCGGCGATGAACAGCTTGCCGATCGAGTTGTTGGTGAGCGAGCCGTAGACGATCATGTTCACGCTCGGCGGAATCAGGATGCCGAGCGTGCCACCGGCAGCCAGCGAGCCGAGCGAGGCGCGCATCGAATAGCCGCGCTTGCGCAGCGAAGGCAGCGCCACGGTACCCACGGTAGCGGCGGTTGCCACGGACGAGCCCGAGGTGGCCGCGAACAGGGCGCAACTGCCGATGTTGGTGTGCAGCAGGCCGCCCGGCAGCCGGCCCAGCCAGGCCGACAGGGCGATGTACATGCGATCGGCAATGCCCGAGCGCAGCAGGAGTTCGCCCAGCAGCACGAACAGCGGAATCGAGGTCAGCAGGTTCTCGTTCTGCACGCCCCAGACCACCGGCGCGATCGAGTCCATGAAGGGTGTGCCGTAGGCGGCGATGCCGCCGATGATGCCCACCAGTGCCATCGAGACGGCGATGGGAATGCCCACCAGCATCAGGCCGATCATGGCGAAAAAGGCGAATCCGATGACGGCGACGTTCATGGCCTGGCTCCCTCTTGTGGCTGTTCGCCGCCCTGGCGCGAGGCGAGATCGTCCAGCTCTTCCTTGAGTTCTTCCTTGGCGCTCTTGGGATGGAAGTCGTGGTTCAGGGTTTCAATGCGACTGGTGAACAGAAGCACCGTGGCGCGCGCGGCATAGCCGACGGCCACGAGCGCGAAGATCACCAGGCCCGCGTACCAGACGGCCTGCGGATAGATCAGCGGCGTGGCCCACGGCGTCTGCGCCGTGCTGCGGTACTGCAGCGTGTCGCCGATGACCTGGAAGGCGATCCAGGCGATGAAGGCGCCGAGGGCCGCAATCGTGACGATCGAAAGCCAGTTCAGCAGCGCCTGGGTGCGGCGCGAGAACTTCTCGTGAAACACGTCCACGCGGATGTGGTTGCGGCCCATCAGCGCCAGGCTGAAGGCAATGGTCGAGCCGACCGCGAGCGCATACCCTCCCAGTTCGTCCGCGCCTTGCAGCGAGACATTGAACAGCTTGCGGCTGATGGTCTCGACCGCGACCACCACGGACAGCGCAAGGAAGATGCCGCCGAAGACGGTGGCCAGCAGAGTTTCGATCCGATCCTTCATGTTGAAGCCCTTCTTCGTGGTCGGGGCCGCCCGGGCCGCCGCGGGGGCGGCGTCCGGCGCGTGCAGCGGAGGTGCAGCGCTCATCTCGGTGTCTCCTTCAGGTCGGTGCGGGCCTTACTTCAGGCCGATGACCGGCGCGACGGTGGCGGTCCACTTCTGCGAGCAACCCGGGTTGGACTTGTCGCACACCTCGGCCCAGGCCGGGAAGGAGACCTTGGTCACCGCGCTGCGGATCAGGTCGCCATCGGCCTGCGTCACCGGCACGTCGGTCAGCTTGAACTTCTTGCCGGTGGTGCAGGGGTCCTTGCCGGCATTGCAGTTGAGCGCGTCCTGGAACAGCTCCTCGGAGTATTTCCAGATGTCGTCGCTCAGCGCGTTGAAGGCGGCCTGGAGCTTGGCTTGCTGGTCAGGCTTCAGGCTCTTCCAGGCCTTCATCGAAATGCCGTAGCCGTTGAGTGCCATCTGGAAGCCCAGCGGCAACTGGTGCGTCGTCACTTCAGGCCAGCCCGCGGAATTGGCGCTGGAAGGGCCGGTGATGGCGCAGTCCACCACACCCAGCGACAGCGACTGGTGCGTGTCGGCAAAGGAAACGGGCACCGGGGTGCCGCCAGCCAATTCGATGAACTTGGCCAGGTTCTGGTCGTAGACACGCACTTTCAGGCCCTTGATGTCCGCCAGCTTGCTGATCGGCTTCTTGCAAAAGAGGATCTGCGGGCCGAAGGGCCACACGCCCAGCAGCTTCACATTGAACTGCTGCTGCAGGCGCGCGTCCACCGTGTCGAAGTAGGCCTTGGAAACCTTGCGGCCGGTGGCGTAGTCGGGGCTTGCGCCCACCAGGTCCAGGCCCAGCAGCGTGGGTTCGTCCCGCGAGTTTTGCGAAACCCGCAGCGACACGATGTCGAACAGGCCGGCCTTCATCACGCGCAACTGCTCGGTGTCCTTGATGCCCAGCGTATCGATGGGCTTGTAGTCGGCGTCGATCGGCAACCCGGTCTTTTCGGCGAAGTGCTCGAAAAAGGGCTGTTCCTTGTTCTTCTGGATCAGGCCGGTGGCCAGAGGCTGGCCGATGACCTTCAGCTTGACGCGCTCCTGCGCCTGGGCGGGCAGGGCCAGGGCGGCAGCGACTGCCAGTGCCGGGAGCAGGCGGATGAATCTATTCTTCATGGTGGAACAACTCCGTGAGGTGGAAGGGTTGAACAGGCAGGGAGGGAAATCAAATTGGGCTGTCATGCGCGGGCTCCGGCGCGCGCCGGCATCAGGCTGGGCGTGCCGCATGCAAGAAAGCGTCCGCGCCCGGCGCGGGCATGGAAGGCGCCGTCCCACACCACCTCGCCGCCGCTGAGCGTGAGAGCGGGCCAGGCGCGCAGGCGCTGGCCGGCGTAGGGCGTGTAGTCGACCGCGTGGTGCAGGTGGTCGTTGGACAGCACGAACTCGCGCTCGTCCCACACCACCAGGTCGGCGTCGCTGCCCACCGCGATGGTGCCCTTGCGCGGGTGCAGGCCGTAGGCCTTGGCGGGGTTGGTGGCGGTGAGCTCGACGAACTTGTTGATCGTCATGCGCCCGCCCAGCACGCCTTCCGAATAGAGCAATGGCAGACGGGTCTCGATGCCGGGGATGCCGTTGGGAATGTGGCGGAAGGCCACTTCCTCGCCGCCGGGCTTCTTGCCCTCGGGCGCGTCGTACTTGAAGGGCGCGTGGTCGGAACTGAAGACGGTGAACAGGCCGTCGTTCAGGCCGGCCCAGATCACTTCCTGGTTGGACTTGTCGCGCGGCGGCGGGCTGCACACGCACTTGGCGCCGTGGTAGCTGTCGTCCAGCCCCAAGTCTTCGGCGGTGAGGAACAGGTACTGCGGGCAGGTCTCGGCAAACACGTTCAGGCCGTGGGCGCGCGCCCAGCGGATCTGCTCCACCGCCTCACGGCCCGAGACGTGCACGATCAGGATGGGCACATCCACCAGCTCGGCCAGCGAGATGGCGCGGTGCGTGGCCTCGCGCTCCACCAGCATGGGACGCGAGTGCGCATGAAAGCGCGGTGCGATGCGCCCGGCCAGTTCCAGCCGCTTGGTCAGCCACTCGATGCAGTCGGCGTTCTCGGCATGGACCATCGCCATGGCGCCGTGCTGGCGCGCCACGGCCAGCACGTCGAGGATCTGGCCGTCGTCCAGCTTCAGATCGTCGTAGGTCATGTAGATCTTGAAGGACGTGTAGCCCTCGCGGATCAGTGCCGGCAGTTCCTCGTTCAGCACCTTCGGGGTGGGGTCGCTCACGATCAGGTGGAAGGCATAGTCCACGTGCGCCTTGCCCTCGGCGCGGCGGTGGTAGTCCTGCACCGCGGCGCGCAGCGACTGGCCTTTTTCCTGCGCAGCAAAAGGGATCACCGTGGTGGTGCCCCCGCAGGCGGCGGCGCGGGTGCCGGTGTCGAAGTCGTCGGCCATGCGCACGGGCGGAGCCATGGGCTGGTCGAGGTGGCAGTGCGCATCCACGCCGCCGGGCGTGACCACGCGGCCGGCGGCGTCGATCTCGCGCGTGCCGGCGGGCAATTGCTGTCCGATCTGGACGATCCGGCCGCCCGCGATGCCGATGTCGGCCTCGAAGGTGTCGGCCGCCGTGGCCACGCGGGCATTTCGAAGCACCAGGTCCAGTCCCCTCATCCGAGACTCCTGCTGGCACCAGCTTTGTGCATTTTGTTCGACATGACTGTTGACAATGTGTGGGTCCATGAGGCCTTGCCCCTCGGCGGTGCAATTCGGCAGGAATCCCCTATGAGGTCTGCCTGACGCAAGCTTCGGGCCAATGTCATCGAGGTTGGCAACCGCGATGTCGACATGATGGTCAACAATATTCGTCTCGGTTTAAGTGTTAACACTACTGTCGACAAAAAATTACACCGGCCACAGAATGGCTCCATGAACGAGAAGATGTGCCGGCGATGAGCAGCGAAGAAGAGGATCCGCTGCGCGCGGCCATCGAAAGCCGAGGGCGCGTTCGTACAAGCGCCGCGCACATGCCGCCGCCGTCGACCCGAACCGCCCGCCGCGGCACTTCGCAAGCGCGGCTGCAGCGTGAGAACACGCACGACGAGATCTACGAGAAGATTTACGTCGCCATCCTGGAGCACCGGCTGCACCCCGGCACCAAGCTGGGGGAGGAGCGGCTGGCCGAGATCTTCAACGTGAGCCGGGCGCGCATTCGCGAAGTGCTGGCCCGGCTGGCGCATGAGCAGATCGTGGAGATATTCCCGCAGCGCGGCGCCTATGTGGCACGGCCCACCGTCGAGCAGACGCTGGATGTGTTCGAGGCACGCCGGCTGATCGAGCCTGCCGTGCTGCGCCGGCTGATCGGCACCCTCACGCCCGAGAAGCTGGCGAAGCTGCGCCAGCACCAGGAGCTGGAGCTGGACGCACGCAGGCGCGACGACAAGCGCGCGGTCATTCGCCTGTCAGGCGAGTTTCATTCGCTCGCGGCGGAGCTGGCCGGCAACACCGCGCTGGCGCGCAGCATGCGCGAGCTGTCGATGCTGACCTGCCTGATGATCTTTCTCTACGACGCACCAACGGCCACGAGCTGCCGGGCGGACGAGCATTCGCAGATCATCGACGCCATCGGCAAGCGCGATGCCTCGCGCGCGGAGAGGCTGATGCTGCAACACCTCGACCACATCGAGCGCAGCATGAAGCTCGATGGCGGCGACGAACCGGTGGACCTCGAGGCGATCTTCAAGAGTTGACCACCCTGCGCGCTACGTGCTGACGCGGCGAACGTTCTACGCGTTCTTGGGCGTGAATCCGCTCAGGTCGAGCGGCGCATCGTTGCCCAGCCACATGGCGTGCGCCGTGTGATCGGCGTAGTCGTCGCCGGTTTCGCCGTGCACCAGCACGTCCAGCCCGGCCCGCTTCGTTTCGAGCCAGCCGATGACCTGCTCGAAGCTCTCGGCGCCAAAGGCCATCTGGAAGCTCCAGTGCGGATGCGGCCCCACGAGCTTTTCGTGGAAGCGGCCGATGCTGGCCGCGGACGCCAACTCGACCATGGCCAGCTCGCGCAGGGCGCGGGCCTGCTCCACCGTGGCGGGGCCGAAATAGACATGCGCGTGATAGCGCGGGTAGATGTTTTCTGGGCGGCGGGGCATGGGCGGGATTGTCGCGGGGGCCGCAATACCTGCCTTGGGCGGCGGGGCATGCAAAGCTCGGCCCACCGGTGCTTACTGTATATAAGTACAGTATTGCGATGCCTGACGAAGCCTTCATTCCCCTGCACGCCATCAAGGGCCGCGGCGCCGCCTCGCGCCTGGCGCACCGCTTCGAGAGCGAGCAGCGCAGCAGTTACGACGATGGCTGGGGCACGCTGGATGAATCGCAGGCCGAGCTGGCCGAGGCGCCGCCGCTGCAGACCGAGGTGCGCTTCGAGGATGTGAAGTCGGTGCTCAGCGCCAACGACTCGCCCGACGTGCCCTTCGACCGCTCGCTCAACCCGTACCGCGGTTGCGAGCACGGTTGCATCTATTGCTTTGCCCGCCCCACCCACAGCTACCTCAACCTGTCGCCCGGCCTGGACTTCGAGACCAAACTCATCGCCAAGCGCAACGTGGCGCAAGTGCTGCGCGAGGAACTGGGCCGCAGGAACTACCGGCCCAGCCAGATCGCCATCGGCACCGCCACCGACTGCTACCAGCCGATCGAGCGCGAGCTGCGGCTGACGCGTTCGGTGATCGAGGTGCTCCGCGAATGCCGCCATCCCTTCGCGCTGGTCACCAAGTCCAGCGCGGTGGAGCACGACCTCGACCTGATCGCGCCCATGGCGGCACAGCAGCTGGCGGCGGTGTACGTCACCATCACCACGCTCGACGACGAGCTGGCCCGCAAGCTCGAGCCGCGCGCTGCCGCGCCGCACCGGCGGCTGCGCACCATCCGCACGCTGGCCGAGGCGGGCGTGCCGGTGGGCGTGAGTGCATCGCCGCAGATTCCCTTCATCAACGAGGACCTGGAGCACGTGCTCGAGGCCGCGTGGGAGGCCGGCGCGCGCAGCGCCTTCTACAACGTGGTGCGCCTGCCCTGGGAGGTGGCGCCGCTGTTCAAGGAGTGGCTGCAGGTGCACTACCCGCAGCGCGCCGAGCGGGTCATGGCGCGCATCCACGACATGCGCGGCGGCAAGGACTACAACTCGGACTTCGCCACGCGCATGAAGGGCACGGGCCCCTGGTCGGCGCTGATCGCACAGCGCTTCGAGAAGGCGACCCGCCGCATCGGCTTCAACCGCGAGCGCATCGCGATGGACCTTGGCGCATTCCGGCCACCTGGGGCGCAGGGGCAGGGCAGCCTGTTCTAGCAGTGGCCGGCGGCCCGGCTAGTTGCGCCGCTCGACCAGTGCGCGCGCGTGGTGGGCCAGGTGGTCGGCCATCATGCTCTGGATGAAGTAGTAGCCGTGGTCGTAGCCCGCATGCCGGCGCAAGGTCAGCGGCTGGCCCACCGCGCGGCAGGCGGCCTCCAGCTTTTCCGGATGCAACTGCTCGGCCAGGAATGAATCGGCCAGGCCCTGGTCGACCAGGATGCCGCCGGGGTAGGGCGCTGCCGCCTGCGAGTGCATCAGCGCCGAGGCATCGTGCGCCAGCCAGGTGCTGCGGTCCTCGCCCAGGTAGCCGCTGAATGCCTTGATGCCCCATGGACACTCGGTGGGCGCGCAGATCGGCGCGAATGCCGACAGCGATTGGAAGCGCCCCGGGTGGCGCAGCGCCAGCGTGAGCGCGCCGTGGCCGCCCATGGAGTGGCCGAAGATGCCGATGCGTGAAGCGTCCAGCGCGAAATGCGCGGGCAGGCCGGGCAGGAGCTCGGCCATGAGCCAGCTTTCCATGCGCCAGTGGGTGGACCAGGGCGCCTGGGTCGCGTCCAGGTAGAAGCCGGCGCCGATGCCGAAATCCCAGCTCGCCGCGGCGCCCGGCACGCTCGTGGCGGCGGGGCCGCGCGGGCTGGTGTCCGGTGCGATGAGAGCCAGGCCCGCTTCGGCCGCCAGCCGCTGGGCGCCGGCCTTGATCATGAAGGTCTCTTCGGTGCAGGTCAGCCCCGCGAGGTAGAGCAGGGCCGGCACCGGCGTGCCGCCTTCGGCCTGCGGCGGCATGAAGACCGAGAAGCGCATCGGCAGGCCGATTTCTCGCGATTCGTGTTCGAGGAAGCTCACCGTGCCGCCGAAGCAGCGGTGCGAGGACAGGGTCTTGAGGTTCTGAAGATTCATGGAATGCGGTTCGCCACCAACTCCATGACCGCGTCGGCAAAGAGCTGCGGCTTTTCCTGCGGCAGGTTGTGGCCGGCGCCGGGCACGATGCGGTGCGAGCGCGGGCCGGTGAATCGGTCGGCGTGCTGCGAGGCATCCGCGGGCGGGCGTACGCCGTCGTCTTCGCCGTCGAAGGTGATGCTGGGCACGCCGATGGCGGGCCGGCGGGCCAGCCGGGCTTCGATGTCGGCATAGGCCGCGTCGCCAGCCACCAGGCCGAAGCGGTGGCGGTAGGAGTGGATCACCACCTCCACGAAGTCGGGGTGGTCGAAGGCGGGGGCGCTGCGCTCGAAGGTGGCGTCGTCGAAGCGCCAGGTGGGCGACCAGGTGCGCCACAGCAGCCTGGCGATGCCGCGCCGGTCTTGTTCCAGGCCCGCGCGGCCGCGCTCGCTGTGGAAGTAGTACTGGTACCAGAGGCTGCGCTCGTTCTCGGGCGTGTCAGGCTCCATGGCCCGCGCGATGTTCTGGATGTTGTAGCTGTTGAGGGACACCAGCCCGGCGCAACGCTGCGGCCACAGCGCGGCCACCACGCAGCAGGCGCGCCCGCCCCAGTCGTAGCCGGCCAGCACGGCGCGTGGGATGGCCAGCGCATCGAGCAGGGCCAGCAGGTCGGCGCCGAAGGCCGCCTGTTCGCCCGAGCGCGGCGTGGCCGCATCGAGAAAGCGCGTGCCGCCGTAGCCGCGCATGTACGGCACGATGACCCGGCAGCCGCGCGCCGCCAGCAGCGGCGCCACCTCGGCGTACGCATGGATGTCGTAGGGAAAGCCATGCATCAGCACCACCGGCGGCCCGTCGGCCGGGCCCGCCTCGTGGTAGGCCACGTCGAGCACGCCGGCCCGGATGCTGTGCGTGGCTTGCATCATCGGCTTCTCAGTAGATGACCACGCCGCGAATCGACTCGCCGCGCTTCATCAGATCGAACCCCTCGTTGATCTTCTCCAGCGGCATGGTGTGGGTGATCAGGTCGTCGATGTTGATCTTGTTCTCCATGTACCAGTCGACGATCTTCGGCACGTCGGTGCGCCCGCGCGCGCCGCCGAAGGCCGAGCCTTCCCATTTGCGGCCGGTCACCAGCTGGAAGGGGCGGGTGCTGATCTCCGCACCCGCCTCGGCCACGCCGATGATGATGCTGCGGCCCCAGCCCTTGTGCGTGCATTCCAGCGCCTGGCGCATCACCTGCGTGTTGCCGATGCACTCGAAGCTGTAGTCGGCCCCGCCGTCGGTGAGCTGGACGATGGCGTCCACCACATTGGGCACTTCCTTGGGGTTGATGAAGTGCGTCATGCCGAACTTGCGGGCCATCTCCTGGCGCGCGGGGTTGATGTCCACGCCGATGATCTTGTCGGCGCCCACCATCTTGGCGCCCTGGATCACGTTCAGCCCGATGCCACCCAGGCCGAACACCACCACATTGGCGCCCGCTTCCACCTTGGCGGTGAAGATCACCGCACCGATGCCGGTGGTGACGCCGCAGCCGATGTAGCAGACCTTGTCGAAGGGCGCGTCCTCGCGGATCTTGGCCAGCGAGATCTCGGGCGCCACGGTGTAGTTGCTGAAGGTGCTGGTGCCCATGTAGTGGAAGATGGGCTTGCCGTCGATGCTGAAGCGGCTGCTGCCGTCGGGCATCAGGCCCTTGCCCTGGGTGGCGCGGATCTTCTGGCACAGGTTGGTCTTGCGCGACAGGCAGAACTTGCACTGGCGGCACTCGGGCGTGTACAGCGGAATGACGTGGTCGCCTTTTTTCAGCGTGGTCACGCCCGGGCCCACGTCCACCACGATGCCGGCGCCTTCGTGCCCCAGGATGGCGGGGAAGATGCCTTCGGGGTCGGCGCCCGAGAGGGTGTAGTAGTCGGTGTGGCAGATGCCGGTGGCCTTGATCTCCACCAGCACTTCGCCCTCGCGCGGACCCTCGAGGTCGACGGTTTCGATGGTCAGGGGGCTGGCGGACTTCCAGGCGACGGCGGCGCGTGTCTTCATGTCGGGTCTATCGTTGATTGCGGTTGGCGCGCACTATACGGCGCGCACTGCTTCCGGCCCAGCGGCAGGCCTCGCTGTCCCGCCGCGCAGCTACAGTATTGAGTTCGATCCTTCCTGCACCCAAGCAACCGCATCATGAAAAAGATCCTCGTCCTCAACGGCCCCAACCTCAACCTGCTCGGCACCCGCGAGCCCGCCACCTACGGCCACGAAACCCTGGCCGACGTGGAGCAGCTGTGCAAGGACACCGGCAAGAGCCTGGGCGTGGAAGTGGACTGCCGGCAGTCGAATCACGAAGGCCAGCTCATCGACTGGATCCACGAGGCGGGCCGGGAGATCGCGGCCGGCCGCATGATCGGCGTGGTGATGAACCCGGGCGCCTACACCCACACTTCGATCGCGCTGCATGACGCGATCAAGGGTGCGAGCGTCCCGCTCATCGAGCTGCACATATCCAACGTGCATGCGCGCGAGGAGTTCCGCCACCACTCCTACATCTCGCCGGCCGCGCGCGGCATCATCGTGGGCCTGGGTGTGAAGGGCTACGCGCTGGCCATCGAGGCGCTGGTGCGCGTGAGCAGCTGAGCCCTGCGGACTTGGAGGGGCCTCAGCCCTGCGGGGCGGCGGCCTTGTAGCGGGTGATGTGGCCGCGGCTGTCCACGCTTTCCAGCACGACGTCGAAGCCCCACAGGCGCGCCACGTGCTTGATCACCTCGTTGGCTTCCTTGTTGAGCGGCCGGTCGTTGTGCTGCGTATGGCGCAGCGTGAGGGAGCGGTCGCCGCGCAGGTTCACGCTCCAGACCTGGATGTTGGGCTCGCGGTGATTCAGATCGTACTGGCGCGAGAGCGATTCGCGCAGTTGCCGGTAGCCGCTGTCGTCATGGATGGCTGAAACCTCCAGTTCCGGGTCGTCCTCGATGTCGGCCACCGCGAAGAAGCGGAAGTCGCGCATCAGCTTGGGCGAGAGGAACTGGCCGATGAAGCTCTCGTCCTTGAAGTTGCGCATGGCGTAGTCCAGCGTCGTCAGCCAGTCGCTACCGGCCAGGTCGGGGAACCAGCGCTTGTCTTCATCGGTGGGCTTTTCGCAGATGCGCCGCAGGTCGGTGTACATCGCAAAGCCCAGCGCATAGGGGTTGATGCCGCTGTAGGCGCGGTGGCCCACCGGCGGCTGGAAGACGACGTTGGTGTGCGACTGCAGCCACTCCATCATGAAGCCGTCGGCCAGCAGGCCTTCGTCGTACAGGGTGTTGAGCAGCGTGTAGTGCCAGAAGGTGGCCCAGCCCTCGTTCATCACCTGTGTCTGGCGCTGCGGATAGAAGTACTGCGCCACCTTGCGCACGATGCGCACCACCTCGCGCTGCCAGGGCTCGAGCAAGGGGGCGTTCTTCTCGATGAAGTACAGCAGGTTTTCCTGCGGCTCGGCCGGAAAGCGGCGCGAGACTTCTTCGGCGGCATCCGATCCGGCCTTGCGCGGCAAGGTGCGCCAGAGATCGTTCACCTGCTGCTGCAGGTAGTGCTCGCGTTCCTCGCGGCGCGCATGCTCCTGCGCCAGCGAGAGCTTCTGGGGCCGGCGGTAGCGGTCCACGCCGTGGTTCATCAGTGCATGGCAGGAGTCGAGCAGGTCTTCCACCGCCGACAGGCCGTGCTTCTCCTCGCACTCCGAGATGTAGTTGCGGGCATACACGAGGTAATCGATGATGGACGAGGCATCGGTCCACATCTTGAAGAGGTAGTTGCCCTTGAAGAAGCTGTTGTGGCCGTAGGCAGCATGGGCAATCACCAGGGCCTGCATGGCCATGGTGTTCTCCTCCATGAGGTAGGCGATGCACGGGTCGGAGTTGATGACGATCTCGTACGCCAGGCCCATGTGGCCGCGCCGGTAGTTCTTCTCGGTGGCGATGAACTGCTTGCCGTAGGACCAGTGGCGGTAGATGACCGGCATGCCCACCGAGGCGTAGGCATCCATCATCTGCTCGGCGGTGATGATCTCCAGCTGGTTGGCGTAGGTGTCGAGCTTGTAGCCGCGCGCCACCCGCGCGATCTCGCCGTGGTATTGCTCGATGAGCTCGAAGGTCCAGTCCGAGGGGCTGGGCAGCGGTTCGCGCGCCTTGCCCTTGCTGGCCGCTTCCTTGGGCGATTGAACGTCACTGCTCATGCCGGCGCTCCCTCTTTCTTGAACAGGTCGCGGAACACGGGGTAGATGTCCGCGGCGTCCGAGACCTTGCGCATGGCGAAGTTGGGGTGTCCTTCCGCCAGCTGCGCATATTCTTCCCACAGGTTCTGCTCGGCGTCCGCCACCTGCACGTAGGCGTAGTAGCGCACCAGCGGCAGCAGCTGCTCGTCGAGGATCTTGCGGCACTGGCCGCTGTCCTGGTGCCAGTTGTCGCCGTCGCTGGCCTGGGCGCCGTAGATGTTCCACTCGTTGCTCGGGTAGCGGGCACGCACGATGTCGTGCATGAGCTTGAGCGCGCTGCTCACCACGGTGCCGCCGGTCTCGGTGGTGTGGAAGAACTCGTCCTCCGTCACCTCGGTGGCCTGCGTGTGGTGGCGGATGAACACCAGCTCGATCTTGTCGTAGTGCCGCGTGAGGAACAGGTACAGCAGCATGAAGAAGCGCTTGGACATGTCCTTGCGCGCCTCGTCCATGGAGCCCGACACGTCCATCAGGCAGAACATCACCGCCTTGGCCGATGGCACCGGCACCCGCACCCGATTGCGGTAGCGCAGGTCGATCGGGTCCAGAAAGGGAATGCGCTTGGCGTTCTTCTTCAGCTCCGCGATCTTGAGCTCGGTCTCCTTGATCTCGCGGATGATCAGCGCGTCTTCCTCGGCCCGCGGGTTGCGCCTGAGCTTGAGAAGATGCTCTTCCAGCTCGCGCAGCTCGCGCCTGGGCTCCCCGCCCAGCGCAATGCGCCTGGACAGGGCGCCGCGCATGGAGCGCACCACGTGCAGGTTGCTCGGCATGCCGTCGGTGACGAAGCCGGCGCGGTGGCTCTTCCATTCCGGCACTTCGGCCAGCTGCGTGCGAATGAGGTGCGGCAGCGCCAGGTCCTCGAAGAAGACCCGCATGAACTCTTCCTTGGTCAGGCGGAAGACGAAGTCGTCTTCGCCCTCGCCGCTGTCGGAAGCCTGCGAGCCGCCGCCACCGCCGCCGCCGCTTTGCGGCCGCTCGATGCGGTCGCCCTTGACGTATTCGCGGTTGCCCGGGTGGACGTATTCGCGGTTGCCGCCTTCACCGTGGCCGAACACCGGCTCGGACACGTCGTGGCGCGGGAGTGTGACGTCTTCGCCTTGCTCCAGGTCGCGGATGCCGCGTCCGCTGACAGCGCGCTTCACCGCTTCGCCGATCTGTTCCCGGTATCGGCGCAGGAACCGCTCCCGGTTGCCGATGGACTTGTTCTTTCCGGACAACCGGCGATCGATGATCTGCTGCAGCACGGACAAGGATCGTTCTCCTCAAGGGGCAGCGCCTGCGCGTGCGCCGCTACCCTGCATTCTTCATCATGAACTCTTGCGAACGCGCAGATACCATTCGCACAGCAGGCGAACCTGCTTGGCCGTATAGCCCTTCTTGACCATGCGGTTGACGAAGTCTTCGTGCTTCTTCATCTCGTCGGCGCTGCTCTTGGCATTGAAGCTGATTACCGGCAGCAGCTCTTCGGTGTTGGAGAACATCTTCTTCTCGATCACCGTGCGCAGCTTTTCGTAGCTGGTCCACAGCGGGTTCTTTCCCGCGTTGCCGGCCCGCGCGCGCAGCACGAAGTTGACGATCTCGTTGCGGAAGTCCTTCGGATTGCTGATGCCTGCGGGCTTCTCGATCTTCTCGAGCTCGGTGTTGAGCGAGCCGCGGTCGAAGACCTCGCCGGTGTCCGGGTCCCGGTACTCCTGGTCCTGGATCCAGTAGTCGGCGTAGGTCACGTAGCGGTCGAAGATGTTCTGGCCGTACTCGGAGTAGCTTTCCAGGTACGCCGTCTGGATCTCCTTGCCGATGAACTCGGCGTAGCGCGGCGCGATCAGCTCCTTGATGTAGCTGAGGTACTTCTGCTCGGTCTCGGGCGGAAACTGCTCGCGCTCGATCTGCTGCTCCAGCACATACATCAGATGCACCGGGTTGGCCGCGATCTCGGAGCTGTCGAAGTTGAACACCTTCGAGATGATCTTGAAGGCGAAGCGGGTGGAAATGCCCGCCATGCCCTCGTCCACGCCGGCGTAGTCGCGGTACTCCTGGATCGACTTGGCCTTCGGGTCGGTGTCCTTGAGGTTCTCCCCGTCGTACACCAGCATCTTGCTGAAGATGCTGGAGTTCTCGGGCTCCTTCAGGCGTGTGAGCACCGAGAACTGCGACATCATGCGCAGCGTTCCGGGGGCGCAGGGTGCGTGCGCGAGCGAGGAGTTGCGCACCAGCTTGTCGTAGATCTTGATCTCTTCGGACACCCGCAGGCAGTAAGGCACCTTCACGATGTAGATGCGGTCCAGGAAGGCTTCGTTGTTCTTGTTGTTGCGGAAGGCTTTCCATTCGCTCTCGTTGCTGTGGGCCAGCACAATGCCGTCGAAGGGAATGGCGCCGAAGCCCTCGGTGCCCTTGTAGTTGCCTTCCTGCGTGGCCGTCAGCAGCGGGTGCAGCACCTTGATGGGCGCCTTGAACATCTCCACGAACTCGAGCAGGCCCTGGTTCGCCAGGCACAGGCCGCCGGAGTAGGCATACGCGTCGGGGTCGCTCTGCGCATAGGTCTCGAGCTTGCGGATGTCGATCTTGCCGACCAGCGACGAAATATCCTGGTTGTTCTCGTCGCCCGGCTCGGTCTTGGCCACCGCCACCTGGCGCAGCACCGACGGGTAGCGCTTGACGATCTGGAACTGGCGGATGTCGCCGCCGTATTCCTCCATGCGCTTGACGGCCCAGGGCGAGAGAACGCGCTGCAGGTAGCGGCGCGGAATGCCGTATTCCTTCTCGAGGATCTCGCCGTCTTCATCGGAGTTGAACAGGCCCAGGGGCGACTCGTTCACCGGCGAGTCCTTCAGCGCGTAGAAGGGCACATGCTCCATGAGCTGCTTGAGCCGCTCGGCGATGGAACTCTTGCCGCCGCCCACCGGGCCCAGCAGGTAGAGGATCTGCTTCTTCTCTTCCAAACCTTGCGCCGCATGTCGGAAGTAGGACACCACCTGCTCGATGGCGTCTTCCATGCCATAGAACTCCTTGAAGGCCGGATAGAGCTTGATGACCTTGTTCGAGAAGATGCGGGACAGGCGAGGATCGTTGCGCGTGTCGACCAGCTCCGGCTCGCCGATAGCCTGCAGCATGCGCTCGGCTGCAGTGGCGTAGGCGCTGGGGTCCCGCTTGCAGATTTCCAGGTATTCCTGGAGTGAAAGAACCTCTTCTCGAGTCCGCTCGTAACGGGCCGCGAAGTTGCTGATGACATCCATGTTCACACCTCCAACGACGGTCAAGGGTGGGCGCTGCCCGGGTCTTCCGTGCCGCACGCTGCCGATGCATCCGCAAGAAGTGTGCTCAGCGCCGTTTGCATGCCCTTCGGAAAATCCCTCATTAAGGCCCATTCCTGCTGTGCATCCTAATCAACAAAGCCAAATCATGGAATTGTTTTTCGAATTGAGAACGCAGTTTGAGCGCATAAGTTCCCACTGAACGCAACAACATTTGCACGAGATGACAGGAATATCGATAAAACGTGAAGAGCTGTGCGGCGGGGCCGGAAAAACCATGCTGCCCCCTCGGGAAAACGCCGTCCGTTCCAGAGGGAAGATACGCCTGTCAGGCGGTCGGCGCGATGCTCATAATCTATAGGGAATAAACTCGATTGAGAGGAAAACTATTTCCGGCAATGTTGCATTCAGAATTAAAGTTGAGGACTGCACGCTGAATGCGCGTGGTATGCATCCGAAAATAAGAAAGGCAGCTAAACGCTGCCTTTTTTGTTGTCTGTCAGCCGATTACTCGACCTTGCCGATTCTCTTGACTGCACTTGTCATGGTGCGCGCGTCCTGGTCCCAATAGGCCTGGAAATCGGGGGCGTCGAGGTAGGCGATGGGACTGCCGGCCTTTTCGATGATCTGGACCACCGCCGGGTCGACCGCCACCCTGGCCGCCGCAGTGCGCAGCCGCTGCACCACCTCGTCGGGTGTGCCGGCCGGGACGAACAGGCCCGACCATTGCGCGAACCTCACCGGATAACCCAGCTGCGTGAGGCTGGGAACCTCCGGCAGCGAGGCAAGGGGCTGGTCGCCCCAGTGCGCCAGCGCGCGCAGCTTGCCGGCCTTGATCTGCTGCGCGACGGTCGAAGGGCCCGTGGCCAGCGCATCCACCTGCCCGGCCAGCAAGGCCACGATGGCCGGGCCGGCGCCGGTGTAGGGGATGTGGGTCATGCGAAAGCCGGCCTGGCCCTTCAGCATTTCCATCGGCACGTGCATGGTCCCGTAGTTGCCCGAGCTGCCGTAGTTGTAGGTGCCGGGCCTCGCCTTCGCATCGGCAATGAACTCGGCCATGCTCTTCCATGGTGCGTCGGCCCGCACCACGAACACCGTCGGGTCGGCGGTGAAGCGCGCAATGGGCTTGAACTGGCTCATCTGGTAGGCGGGCTTGCGCTCCAGGATCAGGTCGGCCTCGGGCAGGATGGAAATGGAGGACAGCGACAGCAGCACTGTGTAGCCGTCCGCCGGTGCCCGCGCCACCGCGCCGATGCCCACGGCGCCGCCCGCCCCGGCGCGGTTTTCCACCACCACCGGCTGCTTGAGCTCGCGCGAGAGCGAGTCGGCCACGGGGCGCGCCACCGTGTCGGCCACACCGCCCGGCGGGAAGGGCACGATCATGGCCACCGGCTTCGTGGGCCAGGCCCCCTGGGCCCATGCACCCGGCGCCCAAATGGTGCCGAGGGCGCCGAGGGCCAGTGCGGCAAGTGCGGCGCGGCGCACCGGGCTGGGGCGAGTGCTGGTCATGGGATCAACCTCCAGAAAGGGAAGGAAGCAACTCAGTCGACGAAGCGGTTCTCGATCGTGCCCAGCCCGTCGATCTCGATGCGCACTTCATCGCCCGCCTTCAGGTAGCGCGGCGGCGTGAAGCCCTGGCCGACGCCGGCGGCGGTGCCGGTGGCGATCACGTCGCCCGGGTGCAGCGTGATGCCGCGCGAGCAGGTCTCGATCAGGCTGGGAATGTCGAAGATCAGGTCGGTGGTCTGCGCGTCCTGGCGCAGCTCGCCGTTGACCCAGCAGCGCACCCGCGTGTCGCTGCCGTCCAGGGCGTCGGCGGTGACGATCCAGGGGCCCATGGGACAGAAGGTGTCGAAGCTCTTGCCCAGGTCCCACTGCTGGTGGCGCATCTGCACGTCGCGCGCCGTCACGTCGTTGATGATGGTGTAGCCGAACACATGCTGCATGGCGTCGGCCCGCGCGATGTTGCGCCCGCCCTTGCCGATGACCACGGCCAGTTCGGCCTCGTAGTCGATGTGCGTCGACACGGCCGCGCCGGGCAGCCGCACCGGATCGTGCGGGCCGGTCACGGACTCGGGCACCTTGGTGAACACGATCGGCCAGGCATCGGCCTTGGGCGTGTTGTCCTTGAAGACGGAGCTGGCCAGCTCCCTGGCATGCGCGTGGTAGTTGCGGCCGACGCAGAAGATGTTGCGCCTGGGCAGCGGCAGTGGCGCCTCCAGCTTCACCTGGTCCATCGGCACGGGTGCGCTGGTGAGCGCGACGTTCTGGTGTCCGATCGCGTCGTCCTCGATCAGCGCCTGGGCGCCACGGCTGGCGCGTGCTTCGGTCCACTGGAACGGGGCGACGCTTTGAAGGTCATCGGAAACGGTGCCGACATGGCGGCGGCCCTGGAACTGGAAGGTCGCAATGCGCAAAGTGGGTCTCCTGATTGGGACAAATGCTACCAATCGGGTACCAATGGGGCAATAAAATCGCAGCCACTTGGCATCGCGGTTTTCCCGCGGATGCATCTGAGGGAGTCCATCGAAAGTGCACAGCGCCGTCACCCTGAAACAGAACATCCTCGAGAACCTCCAGGCGCGCAGCTGGCGCGCCGGGCACCGCCTGCCCACCGAGCGGGAGCTGAGCGAGCAGTACGGCCTGAGCCGCTCCACCGTGCGGCGCGTGCTGGCCGAGCTCAAGGGCAAGGGGCTGATCACCCAGACCGTGGGCAGCGGGACCTACGTCAGCGAGGAGGTCGGCGTGGCGCTGGCGCAGATCGCCAGCAGCGCCTCGCCGCTGGCCACCAGCCCGGCCGAACTGATGAGTGCCCGCATGGTGCTGGAGCCCGCCATCATTGCCATGGTGGTGGGCAATGCCACCGCAGCGGATTTCGAGCGCATGGACGAGTGCTGCGAGAAGGGCGAGAGCGCCGGCACCATCGAGGAGTTCGAGTTGTGGGACGGCAAGCTGCACGAGGTCATCGCCGATGCCGCGCACAACGCCTTCATCGCCACCGTGTTCCAGCGCATGAGCGAAGTGCGCGCGCAAAGCGAATGGGGCATGCTCAAGCGCCGCACCGCCACGCCTGAGCGGCGCCTGGCCTACGAGCGAGAGCACAGGGCGCTGGTGGCGGCCCTGCGCGACCGCGACGGCGCCCGGGCCGCGCGTCTGTGCCTGGAGCATCTGACCCACGTTCGCCAGAACCTCCTGGGCTACTGAACGGCCGCGCCGGCCGGCGCTCGGACGCCGCCGTTGACCCGGCCCCGGTCGGGCGGCTATATTGGGTCAGCATTTGGTTTTCCTTGAATGCCAAATAGAACCAATAAAGACCTGGAGCCTGAGATGCCCATGGACGGAGACCTGCGCTTGGACCCATTGCCAGCCACTGGCGCGTTGCGGCGGAACAAGATCGGGGTTGCTCCATGAACGTCCTGTGCGCCAGTGCGGCGCAAGGCTTGGTCAGGGCCTTGCAGGGCGTGTTTCTCGAATTCACCGGCGCGCGCATCCATGGCAGCTTCGGCTCCATCGGGCAGTTGCGCGATTCCTTCCTGGCGGGCGCAGCCTGCGATGTGCTCATCGTCACCGCGCCGGTGGTCGGTGAGCTGCAGGCCGACGGGCGCCTGGCGGACTCCGAAGGCGTCCTGGGCCGCGTGCGCACCGCGCTGGCCGTGCGCGACGACGCGTCCAGGCCGGACGTGTCGACCCCCGAGGCACTGAAGGCGGCGCTGCTGGCCGCCCCGGCCCTGTACTGCGCCGACATGCAGCGCTGCACCTCCAGCAAGCACTTCGGCGCGGTGCTGCGCGAACTCGGCATCTTCGAGCAGGTGAAGCCGCGCCTGCGCTGCCTGCCCAACGGGGGCGACGCGATGCGGGAGCTGGCGGCGGACAACCGCCCAGGCGCCATCGGCTGCGCGCAGACCACGCAGATCCGCTACGCACAGGGCATCAACCTGGCGGGCAGCCTGCCGCCGCAGTTCGAGTTGGCGATGGTCTACAGCGCCGCACTCAGCGCGCGGGCCGCGCAGCCCGAAAAGGCGCAGCGCTTCATCGACCTGCTGACGGGCGCCCGCACGCGCGTCATGCGCACGCAGGTCGGCTTCGAGGCCGTACCGGCCGGGGAAAGCACGGCCGGCGCCTGCATCCAGGCGAGCGATCTGGGCGGCGGCAATGTCAGGCCGCCTCAAGGCGAGGGCGCCGCGCGCCGCTGGGGCTTCTTCAGGTAGCGCCAGAGCGCCAGCGAGGCGTACAGCGCCAGCAGCGCCGCCAGCGTGCCCAGCTCGGGCAGCACGTCGGCCATCTGCGCATCCATCTGGTTGATCTTCACCAGGCTCTGCACCCCGGCCGTGGACGGCAGCAGCTGCGCCAGCGCGGCAAGCGGTGCCGGCATGGCCGCAAAGGGCCACGGCACGCCGCTGAGGAAGAAGATCAGCGCCGATGAGGCCGCGAGGAATTGCGCCGAGCGTTCGCCGCGGTCGAAGAAGCTCCCGATGAACAGCGCGAACGCCACCGTGCACGCGACGAACAGCACCGTGGCCAGCAGCATGGCGCCGAAGCTGCCCGCGCGCGGGTAGTCCTGGAACCAGAACACGAAGCCGAAGTAGAACAGCGCCGTCATCAGCCCGATCAGCAGGAAGGCCAGCCCGCTGCCGAGCAGCTCGGCCGCGCTTGCGAAGCGCCGGCCCAGGCGCCTGCGCTCGCCCATCAGCAGCACGATGCCCATGAACAGCGTCTGGTGCACGATGACCACCGCCACGCCCGGCACGACGTAGCTGCCGTAGCCCTCGCGGGTGTTGAAGAGCGGATGCGCAATCGTCTTCACCGGCGTGAGGTTGCGGATGCCCAGCGCGCGCGCCGGGCCTTCGAGTGCCTTTTCCACCGCGTCTTCCAGCGCCGCCTGCAGGCCTTCGCCGACGGCGCTGGTGCGCACCAGGTACGCGCCGTTGAGGTAGAAGGCGACGGCGTCGGGCCGGGTGCCCGACAGAACGCCGCGCTCGAAGTTGGCGGGGATGAGCACCAGCCCATCGACCTCGCGCCGCTCCAGCATGGCGCGTGCCGCCTCGAAGTCCTGGAGCTGCGCCACCAGCCTCAACTGCGGCGAGGCCAGCAGGCGCTCAGTGATCTTGCGGCTGGCCGGGCTCTGGTCGAGGTCGACCATGGCAACGGGCAATTGCGTGGCGACCTGGTGCTGGTAGGCGGCGGGATAGTAGAAGCCGTAGAGAAAGCCGGCCATCACCAAAATCATCAAGGCCGGCCGCGTGGTGAAGATGGCATGCAGCGTTTCGCGCAGGCCTTGCAGCAGCTTCTTCATGCCGGGCTCGACTGCAGTTGGTGCCGCGTCGCGCGCCGCAGCAGCAGGCCGGCCAGCAGGAACATCGCCAGGGCGACGGCCGACATCAGCGCCAGCCAGGGCAGCGATGCGGACGCGGGCGAGCCCATGAACATCTGCTCCATCTGCAGCTTCACGTAGGCCGAGAAGGGAAGGACATGGCTCCAGACCTGGGTGAACACGGGCGCGCCGATGACCGGCAGCGTGGCATCGGAAAAGGTGAGGGCGGGTCCGCCATACAGCGCCACCGCCGACAGCGCGGTGTAGGTGTCGCGCACCAGCAGCGCGACGAAGGCGGCAATGGCCGCATAGCAGGCGTACAGCGCCAGCTGGCCGGCGGCCAGCAGTGCCAGGCTGCCGTGCACGCCCCAGCCGCGCCATCCGCACAGCCACGCCGTGCCCGCCAGCTGCCACGCGGTGAAGACGAGCACGTAGGGCGCCAGCTTGGCCGCCAGCGCAGGCAGGGCGCCGCCGCCCGTATCGAGCCACGCTTGCAACGTCCCCGCTTGCAAGTCCCGACCCAGTGCCACCACCACGGCGCAACTGAGCAGCACATGCAGGATGCCCGGCTGCAGCAGCGCCTCCAGGAACCACTCGTAGCTCAGCTGCGGATTGAACAGCACCGTGGCCTGGATGCGCGGCGCCTCCAGCCGCACGGCCGGCACGTTGTGTGCCCGCATCAATTCGGGCCGCAGCTGGGCGTTGAGCGCGGCCACCGCGTCGCTCACGCCGCGGCTGGCCAGGGCACCCACCGAGTAGAAGGCGGCGTTGCGGTAGAGCAGCACCGACGCCTGCTGGCCCGACAGCGCATCGCGCTGCAAGCCCGCGGGGATGATCACCACCGCCCACACGTCAGTGCGGCGCGCCAGCGTCCAGGCCTCGCTCTCCTGCACCGGCTCGGCCACCACCTCGACCTGCGCCGAGGCGCGCAGGTTGCGCACCAGCTGGCGCGACAGCGGGGAGTGGTCGGCATCCACCACCGCAATGGGCAGCAGGCGCGCCGTGCTCTGCACGAACATCAGGCCCAGCACCACCAGCGTGACCAGCGGCGCCAGCGTGACCAGCGCCAGGTCCCAGCGGCTGCGCGCCAGCCAGTTCAATTCGCGCCGCAGCGCCGTGCCGAAGCCCGGGGTGGAGCGCGTCATTGCGGCCAGTCGAACAGCACGCTCATGCCGGGGCGCAGCTCGTTCACCGGCTCGGCCGGATGCAGCTTGACCTCGAAGCTGCGCACGTCGAAGCCGGTGGACTGGCGCGTGGCGCGCCAGGTCGCGAACTCGCCCTGGGCACTGATGGTGTGGACCTTGAATTTCAGCTTGCGGTTGTCCAGCGCCGGCACGCTGCCGGTCAGCTCCTTGCCGGCCGCCATGCCGTGCAACTGGTTCTCGCGCACGTTGAGCGCAATCCACGGGTGGTCGACCGCCACCAGCGTGAGGATGGGAAAGCCGAGCGCCACCACCTCGCCGGGGCGCACCATGGCATGCGACACCTCGCCGTCGACGGGCGCGGTCAGCGTCTGTTCGCGCTGCAGGTCTTCCACCGCCTGCAGGCCGGCCTTGGCCACCTCCACCTGCGCGGCCACCGCGTCCTTGTCCTCCTGCGGAACGCCGCGCACGGCGCGCAGGTATTGCTGCTCGGCCGCGCGTGCCTGGCCCGCGGCCGCATCGCGCGCGGCGCGTGCCTCGTCCAGGCGCTGGGTGGACACCACGCCTTCCTCGTACAGGTTGCGGATGCGCGTGTAGGTCTTCTCGGTGAGCAGGAGCGCGGCCTGCGCGCTGCCTGAGGTGGCGCGCAGGGTCTCGATGTTCTCCGGCCGCGAGCCGGCCAGCGTTCGGGCCTGCACCGCCTGCGCGCCGGCCAGCACGCCGGCGGCCTGGTCGCGCCGCGCATCGAGCTCGGGGCTGGTGAGCAGCACCAGCTCCTGCCCGGCCTTCACCCGCTGCCCGGATTCCACCAGCAGCTTCTCCACGCGCGAGAGCGGCACCTTGGTGGCGATGGTGAACTGCTCCGCATCGACCATGCCTTGCAGCTGGTCGGGCACCGGCTTGTAGGCCAGCCACAGGCCGATGCCGATGAATGCGGCGACCGCCACGCCGGCGGCGGCCAGCAGCCAGCGAAGCGCGCCGGGCTTCTTCTGCTCTTCGCCGGAGCGCGTGCCTTCCTCGGCGCGTTGCGCCGTGTCTTCATGGTTGCGCGCAGCTTGTTGGTGTTCTCTGGCTTCGCTCATGGTGCGCTCATCCGTTGGTCTGCCCGCGCGATGTGCTGCGCGTAGTCGTTCATCCGTCCGCTGGCGGCCAGCAACTGGGCCAGGGCCAGGTCGTATTCGTAGGCGGCGGCGGCGCGCTGCGTCTGCGCCACGCTCAGGGCCACCTGCGAATCGATCAGCTCGGTGGCGGTGGCCTGGCCTTCGCGAAAGCCCAGGTCGTGCACCCGCACGTTTTCCTCGGCGGCCGCGATGTTGGCGCCGAGCAGCATGAACTGCTTGCGCGAGGTTTCCACGCCCTGCCAGCTGCGCACGATCAGGGTCTCGATGTCGCTGCCGGCCTGCTCCATCGCGGCATCGGCCTGCTGCTCGCGCGCCCGTGCCGCCCCTTCGGCGCTCTTGCGGTCGACATTGGAGAACAGCGTGTAGTGCAGGCCCACGCCGACGATCCAGTCGGGGTCGGGCAGCACGGCGTTCTTCGAGTTGAAGTTGTAGGAGCCGAAGCCGTACACCTTGGGCAGCGCCAGCGACTGGGCCGCCTTCACCCCGCTGCGGCTCACGTCGCGCAGTGCCGCCAGCCGGGCCAGCGTGGGCGAGTTGCCGCGGCCCGAGTCGATGAAGGCCTGCACCGGCTCCAGCGGCTGCGATTGCGCGAAGAGCGGCGTCACCGGCTGCACCGTGCCGCTTTCCTTGAGCAGCCGCGTCAACACGGCCTGGGCCGTCTCGTATTCGTTCTGCGCGCGCAGCAGCTGGCGTTCGGCGGCGTTGCGCGCCACCTCCACCTGCAGGCGCTGCGCCTTGGCCAGCACGCCCTGGCGCTCCATCTTCAGCGCGTTGTCGTAGTGTTTGGCAAAGCGGTCCAGGTTCTGCCGGCTGGTGGCCACCACCTGCGCGGCCAGCTGCTGCCCGAAATAGGCGCCCACCAGCTGCAGGCCCAGCGTGTCGGTGAAGCTGGCCAGCTCCGCTTCGGCCTGGCGTGTCTGCGCCTGGGCGGCATCCTGCGTGGCGTCGGACATGCCGCCCGTGTAGAGCGGCCACAGCAAGGTGAGCGTGGGGCGCCAGATGTTGTCGGTGATGGTGCCGGACACCGAATCGGGAATGCGCCCCAGCGCGTTGTTCACCGGCCCGCTGACGATCGGCGCCACCGCCTGGCCCACGGGCGACGAGGCCAGGAACCCGTTGATGGCCTGCTCCACCAGGTTGCGGCCGGCCGCCAGGGAAATCTCGATGGTCTTCTGATAGCGGAAGACCTGGGCGTCGACCGACAGGATCGGCAGATTCAGCCCGCTCACCGCCTCGGCCGAACTGCGCGACGCATCGACGCCGGCGCGTGCCGCGGTCAAGCCGCTGGAGGTGGCCGCCAGGCGTTCCTGGGCGGCGTTGAAGCTGTAGCTGCGAAGAGAGGATGAAGACGCCGGCGGCGGCTGCTGCGCATGGGCTGCAGCGGCTGCTGCCCATGCCAGCGCCAGCGCGCCGTGCCGCCAGCGAGGCGCCGTCCCCCTGGCCCGGCGCGTCTCGGATTTTTCGAAATGCATATGCCCGATTCTTCCCCAGCGATTGCGAAAGACGCAACCGTGGGCGGGCAAGCCGTCAGCTGAAGAACTCCTTAGCCTTGTCGAACCAGCCCTTGTCGGTGGGGCTGTGCTTGTTGCCGCCCTTCTTGAGCGACTCGTCGAGCTCCTTCATGAGCTTGCGCTGGTGCTCGGTGAGCTTGACCGGCGTTTCCACCCGCACGTGGCAGTACAGGTCACCCGGATAGCTCGAGCGCACGCCCTTGATGCCCTTGCCGCGCAGGCGGAACTGCTTGCCGCTTTGCGTGCCGTCGGGAATGTCGATGGCCGCCGCGCCCTTGAGCGTGGGCACCTCGATCTCGCCGCCCAGCGCCGCAGTGGTGATGCTCACGGGTACCACGCAGTGCAGGTCGTCGCCGTCGCGCTCGAAGATGTCGTGCTTCTTCAGCCGGATCTCGATGTACAGGTCGCCGGGCGGCCCGCCGTTGGTGCCGGGCTCGCCGTTGCCGGTGCTGCGGATGCGCATGCCGTCGTCGATGCCGGCCGGAATCTTCACTTCCAGCGTCTTGTTGTTCTTGATCTTGCCCTGGCCGTGGCAGGTGGTGCAGGGCTCGGGAATGATCTTGCCGGTGCCGCGGCACTGCGGGCAGGTCTGCTGCACGCTGAAGAAGCCCTGGCGCATCTGCACCGCGCCCTGGCCGTGGCAGGTGGTGCAGGTGATGGGCTTGGTGCCGGGCTTGGCGCCCGAGCCGTGGCAGGTGCCGCACTCGTCCCAGCTGGGAATGCGGATCTGGGCGTCCTTGCCCTCGGCCGCTTCTTCCAGCGTGACTTCCATGGCGTAGCTCAGGTCGTTGCCGCGGTACACCTGGCGACCGCCGCGCCCACGGCCGCCGCCGAACACGTCGCCGAAGATGTCGCCGAAGGCCTCGGCAAAGCCGCCGAAGCCTTCCGCGCCCGGGCCGCGCATGTTGGGGTCCACGCCCGCGTGGCCGTACTGGTCGTAGGCGGCGCGTTTCTGTCCATCGGACAGCATCTCGTAGGCCTCCTTGGCCTCCTTGAACTTGGCTTCCGACTCCTTGGCGGTGTCGCCATGGTTGCGGTCGGGGTGGTACTTCATCGCAAGCTTGCGATAAGCCTTCTTCAGTTCGTCGTCGCTCGCGTTCTTGGGAACGCCGAGGATCTCGTAGTAATCGCGTTTGGTGGCCATGGTGTGCGCAGCAGTCTGAAAACGGAAAAAGGCTGGACCACCTCAGCAGGTCGTCCAGCCTTGTGCGGGCCTCAGGTTCAGCCCTTCTTCACTTCCTTGACTTCGGCGTCGACCACGTTGTCGTCGGCCGTTTGCGAGTTGCTCGCGCCACCCTGGGCACCGCCTGCATCGCCGCCCGGCGCAGCGCCGGCAGCGCCGGCGGCCGCCGCCTGGTCGGCGTACATCTTCTCGCCCAGCTTCTGGCTGGCCGTCATCAGGGCTTCGGTCTTGGATTCGATCGCGGACTTGTCGTCGCCCTTGACGACCTCTTCCAGCTCCTTGATGGCCGCTTCGATCTTTTCCTTCTCGGCGGCGTCCAGCTTGTCGCCATGCTCGCCCAGCGACTTCTTCACGCTGTGCACCATGGCTTCGCCCTGGTTGCGGGCCTGGGCCAGCTCGACCTTCTTCTTGTCCTCGGCGGCGTTCAGCTCGGCGTCCTTCACCATCTTCTGGATTTCTTCTTCCGACAGGCCCGTGTTGGCCTTGATGGTGATCTTGTTTTCCTTGCCGGTGCCCTTGTCCTTGGCGCCCACGTGCAGGATGCCGTTGGCGTCGATGTCGAAGCTCACCTCGATCTGGGGCAGGCCGCGCGGTGCCGGCGGAATGCCTTCCAGGTTGAACTCGCCCAGGAGCTTGTTGCCTGCGGCCACTTCACGCTCGCCCTGGAACACCTTGATGGTCACGGCCGGCTGGTTGTCGTCGGCGGTGGAGAAGGTCTGCGCGAACTTGGTCGGGATGGTCGTGTTCTTGGCGATCATCTTGGTCATGACGCCGCCCATGGTCTCGATGCCCAGGCTCAGAGGCGTCACGTCCAGCAGCAGCACGTCCTTGCGGTCGCCCGAGAGCACCTGGCCCTGGATGGCGGCGCCCACGGCCACGGCTTCGTCGGGGTTCACGTCCTTGCGCGGCTCCTTGCCGAAGAACTCCTTCACCTTTTCCTGCACCTTGGGCATGCGGGTCATGCCGCCCACCAGGATCACGTCGCTGATGTCGTTGACGCTCACGCCGGCATCCTTGATGGCGGTGCGGCAGGGGGCGATGGTGCGCTCGATCAGCTCTTCGACCAGGCTTTCCAGCTTGGCGCGGGTGAGCTTGATGTTCAGGTGCTTCGGGCCCGAGGCATCGGCCGTGATGTAGGGCAGGTTGATGTCGGTGGCGGCGCTGTTGGACAGCTCGATCTTGGCCTTCTCGGCCGCTTCCTTCAGGCGCTGCAGCGCGAGCACGTCCTTGGACAGGTCCACGCCCTGTTCCTTCTTGAACTCGCTGATGATGTAGTCGATCACGCGCTGGTCGAAGTCTTCGCCGCCCAGGAAGGTGTCGCCGTTGGTCGACAGCACTTCGAACTGCTTCTCGCCGTCCACGTCGGCGATCTCGATGATCGAGATGTCGAAGGTACCGCCGCCCAGGTCATACACGGCGATCTTGCGGTCGGCCTTGTCCTGCTTGTCCAGGCCGAAGGCCAGGGCCGCGGCGGTGGGCTCGTTGATGATGCGCTTGACGTCCAGGCCTGCAATGCGGCCGGCGTCCTTGGTGGCCTGGCGCTGGCTGTCGTTGAAGTAGGCCGGCACGGTGATGACGGCCTCGGTGACGGGCTCGCCCAGGTAGTCCTCGGCGGTCTTCTTCATCTTGCGCAGGATCTCGGCGCTGATCTGCTGGGCAGCCAGCTTCTTGCCGCGCACTTCGACCCAGGCGTCGCCGTTGTCGGCCTTGACGATGCTGTAGGGCATCAGGTCGATGTCCTTCTGCACTTCCTTCTCGTCGAACTTGCGGCCGATCAGGCGCTTGACGGCGTAGATGGTGTTCTTGGGGTTGGTCACGGCCTGGCGCTTGGCCGAGGCGCCGACCAGCACTTCGCCGTCTTCCTGGTACGCGACGATGGAAGGCGTGGTGCGCGCGCCTTCGGAGTTTTCGATCACGCGGGTGTTGTTGCCCTCCATGATCGCGACGCACGAGTTGGTGGTGCCGAGGTCGATGCCGATGATTTTGGCCATGTTGATTGCTCCTGGAATCTCTAAAGAATTTGTTGTGTTGAACTTGTGGATAACCCAGCCGGATTCAAGGGACGAGGCGGGGATATCTTGTGCGTAGCGCGGCTTTTGTTCAGTTGGGCGCGCTGACGGTGACCAGCGCCGGGCGCAGCACGCGGTCGGCGATGGTGTAGCCCTTTTGCAGCAGGCCCACCACGGTGTTGGGCTCCTGGCCCGGTGCCGGCACCATCGAGATGGCCTGGTGCAGGTGCGGATCGAACTTGGCGCCTTGCGCGGGCGCGATCTCGATCACCTTGTTGCGCTCCAGC
>NZ_BCUU01000065.1 GCF_001591385.1 Variovorax soli NBRC 106424 | reverse complement strand
CCGCCGCGCTGCCGAGGTGAAACGGCGCGCCGTGCAGCAGCAGCGCGAGGGTGGACCAGAACGCGCTGAAGCCGATGGCCAGCAGCCCTTGCGCCAGCGTGGCGCGGCGCAGCGCGCCGTGCTGGTGCCACAGGGCCGCCAGCGATGCCAGCAGCGCGCCATACGGCATCTGCGTGCTGGGCCGAAAGCGCGGCAGCCCGCGCCATGCCGCAACGCCGGTCAGCGCCAGGCTCGCCGCCGCCAGCATGAACATTGCGCGCCAGCCGTAGTGTTCGGCCACGAAGCCGCTGAGCACGCGCGACAGGAGAATGCCCAGCAGCAGGCCCGTCATGACGGTGCCCACGACCTTGCCGCGGTGCGCATCGGGCGCCAGCGTGGCCGCGGCCGGCACGATGTCCTGCGCCATGGTCGCCGACAGGCCGATCACCAGGCTGGCCACCAGCAGCAGCCCGATGCCCGGCGCCGCGCCTGCGGCCAGCAGTGCCGCGCACAGCACCGCCGCCTTGATCAGGATGATGCGGCGGCGGTCGAACCGGTCGCCCAGCGGCGCGAGCAGCAGGATGCCCAGCGCGTAGCCCAGCTGGGTGAGCGTCGGCAGCAGGCCCACGGCGCCGGCCGAGGCACCGATCTCGGCGCCCAGCACGCCCAGCATCGGCTGGCTGTAGTAGAGCGAAGCCACCGACAGCCCGGCACTCGCGGCCAGCAGCAGCACCAGCGACGTTGGCAGCCGGCCGCGCTCGGCAGCCGCGAGGCGGCTGTCATGCGTCAATTGAATGGAAGACATAGCGTTAACCCTGTAATTTTCCGAATGGCCGCGAGTTTGACGGATCGACGCCAGAGGTGGTAGTAGCAAGGGGCGAACTACGGCTATACGATGGATGCATAAAACGAGCTGAAATTCGCACTATGAGAACCGCCCGCCCATCGGCCGCCGCCGTGCCGCCGTCCGACCGCATCGAGCTGATGAACACCTTCGTGCAGATCGTCGAGGCGGGCAGCCTGTCGGCCGCGGCCGCGCTGCTGCACACCACGCAGCCCACGGTGAGCCGCCGGCTGCAGGCCTTGGAAAAGCAGCTGGGCGTGCGGCTGATCCGGCGCTCCACCCACGCACTGAAGCTCACGCAGGACGGCGAGCGCTGCTTCGCGCGTGCCAAGGAGCTGGTGCAGGACTGGGACGCTTTTGAATCGGAGCTGCGCGGCGACGGCGAGCCCGAGGGCACGCTGCGCGTCATGGTGCCGCACGCCTTCGGCCAGGAGCTGCTGGTGAAGCCGCTGGCCGCCTACCTGCGCCAGCACCCGCGCGTGAACGTCGACTGGCTGCTCAACGACCGGCGCCCCGACTTCATCGGCGACGGCGTGGACTGCGCGATCCACGTCGGCGAGGTCGAGGACCCCGGCATCGTCGCGATCAAGCTGGCCGAGGTGCCGCGCATCGTGGTGGCGGCGCCGTCGGTGCTGCCCGAAGGCAAGCGAATGCCGCGCCATGCGTCCGAGCTGGCGAGCCTGCCCTGGCTGGCCATGCGCACCTACTACCGCACCGAGCTGAGTCTGACGCGAACCCGCGACGGAGAGGAATGCCGCATTCCCATCAGCCCGCGCATGTCCACCGACAGCCTGTATGCGCTGCGCAGCGCAGCGCTGATGGGCCTCGGCGCCTGCGTGGGCTCGACCTGGCTCCTGACTGAAGACCTGGCGGCCAAGCGCCTGGTGCAGCTCGTGCCCGAGTGGCACGCCTCATCGCTGCCGTGCTACCTGATCTATCCCTACGCGCGGCTGTATCCGCCCAAGCTCAAGCGATTTGTGGAGGCGATCCGCGGCGGCTGGCGCGACGAGTTCTGATGCGCGTCGACTGCTGCCGACGCCTTCGGGTCCCGAGGCCTATTCGAGCTGCACGGGCATGTCGAGCAGCATCTGCGCCATGCCCTTGCCCATCGGGTCCGGGCGCAGCGAGGTCGGGCCGCCGCCATCCAGCGCACCGGTGAGCAGGAAGTTCAGCGCGTTCAGGCCCGGCACCTCGTAGCGGATGACCTCGCCCCGGACCAGATGGGCGAGATAGGCGCGCACCCGCTCGGGCGTGAGCTCCCGGCGCAGCAGCGGCAGGTCTTCGGGGCGGCGTGCGATGACGGCGATGTTGGAGCTGTCTCCCTTGTCGCCCGAGCGGCCATGGGCCAGCGAGATCAGCGGCACGGCCCGAGACGGTGCAGCAACCGGTGGCGCAGCCGATGGGCCGGCGCGCACGCCATCGCTGGCGGGCGGCGGCTCGCCGCCGACGGGCACGGGCACCTCGGTCGAGGTGCCGCCCATCATCACGCGGGGCACCGGCAGCCGGCGCTTGTCCACCAGGCAGGAGAACAGGCGATAGCGCGGCTCCACCGCCGCGCGGCCATTGAGCGTGAGCGCGCTGCCGCTGGTGGTGCCCGGGGCGAAGGACACGCCCGGTGCGCGTGCCTCGCGCGAGAAGAGTTCCAGCGCTTCGCGGCTGGCGTGGGTGACGGCGACGCGTGCCATCGCCTCGCGCAGGCTCGGCGTCTTCGCGTGCGGTCCATAGCCGTCTTCGGCGCCGAGCACGGTGATTGCGACCTTGTCGAAATCGCTCCACCCCTTGTCCGCCAGCAGGCCCCGCACGCGCGCCAGCAGGGCTTCGCCGGTGCGGCGGGCCTTGGGCACCGCATCCGTGCCGAACACCGACAGCTGGGCGATGCATCGAAAGCCGTCCTGCCAGCTGGCGGAGAGCTTGTAGGTCGGCGGCGGCGGCACGCCGCGGGCGCCTTCCACGCGCACCCGGTCGATGCCCGCCTGGCTCACCCGTACCGAGCGGAAGTCGCACACCACGTCGGGCAGCACATAGCAGCCGGGGTCGCCCACTTCGTACAGGATCTGTTCGCTGACCGTGGCCACCGTCACGCAGCCGCCGGTGCCTTCGGGCTTGCCCACCGTGAAGCGGCCGTCGGCCCCGCAGTCGACGAAGGGATAGCCGATGCGCTCCCACTGCGGCACCGTCTCCCAGTCGGTGAAGATGCCGCCCGTGGCCTGCGGGCCGCATTCGAGAATGTGGCCCGCGAGCGAGCCGGCGGCCAGCAGGTCGTGCTGGTCGGCGCGCCAGCCGAATTCATGCATGAGGATGCCCAGCGTGGTGGCGCTGTCCACGATGCGGCCGGTGACCACGATATCGGCGCCCAGTGCCAGCGCGCGTGCGATCGGCAGCGCGCCGAGGTACACGTTGGCGCTGTCGATGCCCGCGGGCATGGGCGTGCCGTCGTAGAAGTCGCGCACACCCTCCGCGGCCAGCGCCGGCATCAGCTCCAATGCGTCGTCGCCCTCGATGAAGGCGACGCGCGGCGCGCACCCCAGCTCCCGTGCGAGCGACTCGATGGCCGCCGCGCAGCCGCGCGGGTTGAGCCCGCCCGCATTGGCCACCAGCCGGATACCGCGTGCCATGCACACCGCCAGCACCTCGCGCAATGCAACGTCGATGAAGTCCTGCGCGTAGCCGCGGGACGGGTCCGCCTTGCGCGCCTGGGCGAAGCTGGACAGCGTCATCTCGGCCAGGTAGTCGAACACCAGGTACTGCATGCCCTCGGCATGGGCCAGCTGGCGCGGGCCCGTCAGGCTGTCGCCGATGAACGCGCAGGCGCCGCCGATGCGGACCGTGCGTTGGGAGGAGGTCGGGTCTTGGTTCATTCGGATTTCGGCTTCAGTCCAGCGTCAGTTTGAGTTGGCGGATCAACTCGCCGTTGATCCTGGATTCCTGGGCGATGAAGCGGCCGAAGTCGGCCGGCGTGCTGCCCACGGTTTCGGTGCTGATCGACTGCAGCTTGGCGCGAAGCTCCGCGCCCTGCAGCACCTGGGCCAGCTCGGCCGACAGCCTTTGCACGACGGGTGCGGGCGTGCGTACAGGCGCCATCACGCCGGCCCAGGCATAGCTCACCAGGTCCGGGTGGCCCAGCTCGCTCATGCTGGGCACGTCGGGCAGCTGCGGCGAACGGGCCTCGCCGGTGACGGCCAGCGCTGCCAGCTTGCCCTGGCGGATCTGCGCGCCCATGGCGGAGATGGCGTCGAACATGAAGCCGACCCGCCCGCTCACCAGGTCGGCCGTCGCGTCCGCCGTGCCTTTGTACGGCACATGCATGGCGCCCTTCATGCCGGTGGAGCGGGCCAGCCGTTCGCCGAGCAGGTGCGCCGCGGAGCCGACTCCGCTGCTGGCAAAGCTCTGCGGGGCGGCCGCGTCGCGGCCGGAGCGCACCAGGTCGTCCAGCGTGCGGATGCCGGGCCGGGCACTCACCAGCACCAGCGACGTGCGCGTGAGCTGCGACACGGGCGCCAGGTCCGACGCCTTGTACGGCAGGTTGCGATACAGCGACTCGTTGTTGGCATACGCCCCGATCACCACCAGCAGCGTGTAGCCGTCCGGCGCGGCCTTGGCCACCAGCTCGGTGCCCAGGATGCTGTTGGCGCCGGGCTTGTTGTCGATGACCACCGGCTGTCCCAGGCGGGCCGACAGCTCCTTCATCACGTCGCGCGCAATGATGTCCGTGTTGCCGCCGGCGGGGTAGGGCACGACCACGCGGATGGGCCGGCTGGGGTAGGGCTCCTGCGCTTGCGCCGTGCGCGCTTGGGGGCCGAGGACCAGCGCGGCCAGCAGCAGGGCGGACGAGGCGAGTGCGCGGCGTCGCGCAGGCCGCCGCCGCGCGGCGGATGTGTTCATGGCTTGTCTCCTGTCGTTGTGGTGCTTGCCGTGCGGCCCTGCCGCGCCCGGTGCTGCAACGATTATGGAAACGCGCCCCCGCGCCGCCCACCCCTATCATGGGGTTTCGCGATAACCAATTGGAATCGAGCCCCTGAGGCATTCGACATCGCCATGCAACTGAAGGACATGTACTGGTTCCGCCAGGCCGTGGAGGCCGGCAACCTGCACAGCGCCGCCGACGCGCTGGGCATCACGCAGCCGGCGCTGTCGAAGGCAGTGCAGAGGCTGGAGCGTGCCCTGGGCGTGCGGCTGCTGGAGCGCACGCCGCGCGGCGTGGCGCCCACGGCCATCGGCCAGGCGCTGCACGCACGCGCGTTGCTGCTCGGACAGTGGGTGGACGACACGCGCCATCAGATCCAGGACCTGAAGACGGGCCAGTCCGGCGAACTGCGCGTGGGCACCGTGCCGGCCATCGTCGAATCGGTGATGACGCCCGTGCTGTCGCACTTCCTGGCACAAGGTCCGGCGGTGCGCTTCCAGACCAGCGTGCAGCTCACCGGGGTGCTGATGCAGCAACTGGAGAACGGCGAACTGGACTTCGCCATTGCCGCCGTGCCGGCGCAGGTTCCGGCCGCGTTCAGTTGCACCGTGCTGGGCAAGCAGAACTCCTACGTGGTCGTTCGCAAGGGCCATCCGCTGCTGCGCGGCCGATTCACGGTGGCCGACATGGCCGCGCAGCCCTGGGTGCTGCCGCCCTCGAACATCGCCCTGCGGGCCTGGGTCGAGGCGCTGTTCCGCGAGCATGGCATGGAGGCACCGCGCGCGTTCCTGCAGTCCGACGCTTCGCCCGCGGCCTTTGCACCGCTGGTGCGCGCCAGCAACCTGCTGACCGTCATGACGGCCGATTCGCTGTCGGGCCTGCAGGGCGCGGGTCTGGCCGCGCTGCCCGCACCCGCGCCGGTGTGGACGCTTCAGCTGGGGCTTTTCTGGCGGCGCAGCGCCTATTTCTCCAGCCTCATGAAGCAGTTCAGGGAACAGGTGGTGCAGGTGTTCCGGGCGCGGGAGACAGGCCGGCCTGCCCGCTGAGCCGGTTCGGTGGCAGCCGTGCCGACCTGAGGCGCCTCAACCCTTGATCGCCGCCTCGATGGTCGCGATGTCGATCTTCTTCATCGGCATCATGGCCTCGAAGGCGCGCTTGGCCGCGGCGCGGTCCGGGCCCGAGACTGCCTCGATGAGGATGCGCGGCGAGATCTGCCACGACAGGCCCCACTTGTCTTTGCACCAGCCGCACTGGCTGGCCTGGCCGCCGTTGCCGATGATGGCGTTCCACAGGCGGTCGGTCTCGGCCTGGTCTTCGGTGACCACCTGGAACGAGAAAGCCTCGTTGTGCTTGAACATCGGGCCGCCGTTCAGGCCGACACACGGAATGCCCAGGACGGTGAACTCCACCGTCAGGATGTCGCCCTCCTTGCCGTCGGGGAAGTCGCCGGGCGCGCGGGTGACGCGCCCCACCGCGCTGTCTGCAAAGGTCTTGGCGTAGAACTGCGCGGCATCGAGCGCGGCGTTGTCGTACCAGAGGCAGATCGTGTTCTTACTGGTCACTTGGGGTCTCCAGTTCATCAGAAAAAAACGATCCGCCTTGCAGGCGACGCGGTTGGCCGTCGCCCGCAAGGCGGTGCGGACCGGGCGGCATGGTACGCCGGCCTCCGGCCGTTCTACCAGCGCGCCACGGGCCGCGCTGTAGGACTCAGGCGCGCGCGCTGCGAGTCCACTGCCAGTGGCCTTCACCACCCGGGCAATGGCCTGCCTCGCTTCACGTCAGGCCGCCATGCGCCCGAAGCGCCCGCTGTTGAAGTCGTTCACGGCCTGGCGGATCTCGGCTTCGGTGTTCATCACGAAAGGCCCGTAGCCCACCACCGGCTCGTCGATGGGCTCGCCCGCCAGCCACAGCAGCGTGGCGTCGCTCTCGGCCTCGATCTGCACGCCGCTGCCATCGCGCGCCAGGTGCACCAGCTGCCCTTCGCGTGCCACCTCGCTGCCGCCGTTGCTGCGCACGCTGCCGCGCAGCACGACCAGCGCCAGCGTGTGGCCTTCGCGCGTCTCGAACTGCGTGGACGAGCCCTGCACGAGCCGGATGTCGCGCACGTCGATCGGCGTGAAGGTGCGCGCCGGGCCCTGCCTGCCCTCGAACTCGCCCGCAATCACCCGCACGCGGCCCGCGCCCTGCGGCAGCTCCACCACCGGAATGTCCTTGTCCAGCAGCGTCTGGTAGCCCGGCGCGGTCATCTTGTCGCGCGCCGGCAGGTTCACCCACAGCTGCACCATCTCCAGCAGGCCGCCCTGGCGGGTGAAGGCCTCCGAATGGAACTCCTCATGCAGGATGCCCGCGCCGGCCGTCATCCATTGCACGTCGCCCGGGCCGATGTGGCCGCCGGCACCGGTGGAGTCGCGATGGTCCACCTCGCCGTGGTAGACGATGGTCACGGTCTCGAAGCCGCGGTGCGGATGCACGCCCACGCCGCGCCGGTGCGTGCCGGGCTCGAAGGTGGCCGGCGCCGCATGGTCCAGCAGCAGGAAGGGGCTCAGGTGCTTGCCCAGCCCGTCGTAGCCGAAGAGCGAGCGCACCGGAAAGCCGTCGCCCACCCAGTGCGGGCGGGGCGCGCTGTAGATGCCCAGGACTTTCTTCATCTCGATCTCCTTGCGTGTGTGTGTGAAGTGAAGGCCGCAACGGCCGCAGCCATGGAGAAAGAATATGGGCGGAACGATCCGCGCAAAAGACTGCAAAATCCGCCCGCAGCGTTCCGCAGGCAGAACGATGAAAGACCTCAACGACCTTTTCTTCTATGCCCAGGTGGTGGGCCAGCGCTCCAGCCGCCGCTTCGCCGTGACCGATGTGGGGCAGACCTACTACGCCCACTGCCGCGCCATGCTGGTGGAAGCCAACGCCGCGGAAGAGGCGGTGGCCCTCACCCAGTCCGAGCCCGACCCCGGCTGGTCACGCGCAGCATGAGCGCGCTGCGCACCGCGGCGGTGGCGGGCGTGGGCGTCGTGCAGCTCCCCGCCATGCTGGTGGCCGACGAATTGCACAGTGGCCGGCTGGTCCGCCTGCTGCCCGACTGGGCGCCGCGCCGGGAGGTGGTGCATGCCGTGTTCCCTTCGCGCCGCGGCCTGCTGCCGGCGGTGCGGGCGCTGGTGGACCACCTGCATGAGCAGTTCAGCGCGCTGGATCAGGACTGACACGCCGGTCCGGCAGCCGCGTGCGCGCGCCGGGCACACCGCTAGCGCTGCTCGCGCCGCCCCGCCTGCCTGGCCTTCTCCAGCATGAAGTCGATGAAGGTCGTGATGGCCTTGGTGCGGTGGCGCCCCGGCATGTAGAGCATGTACATGTGCGTGCCGAAGATCGACAGGCGCCATTCGGTCAGCGCCGCCACCACCTCGCCCTCGCGCAGCTCGCGGTCGAACACGTAGTCGGGCACGATGCCCACGCCCAGGCTGGCCAGCACCGACTGGCGCAGGAAGAGGAAGTTCTCCGAGATGATGGTGGGCTCCAGCAGCACCTCGTGCCGCTCCTTGCCCAGGTAGGCCGACACGCGCAGCTGCCGCCCGTGCACGGCCGAGGTGATCAGCGGCGCGTGCTTGAGGTCTTCCAGCTGCGCCGGCAGCCCGTGCTCGCGCACCCACGCGCTGCTGGCGCAGGCCACGTAGTGCACGGGGCCCATGTCGCGCGCCACCAGGTTCTGCGGCGGCTCGGACATCACGCGCACCGCAATGTCCACTTCCTCGCGCATCAGGTCTTCCACGCGGTTCTCGAACATCACGTCCAGCACGATGCCGGGGTGCTGCCGCTTGAAGGCGATCAGCCAGTCGGACATCACCAGCTGCCCATAGCCCGAAGGCACCGACAGGCGCACGCGGCCCTGCAGGCTGTGGCCGAGCGACGAGACCGATTCCTGCGCGGCCAGCAGCTCGTTGCGGATGGCCAGGCCGTGCTCGTACAGCCGCAGGCCGATCTCCGTGGGCTCGATGCGGCGCGTGGTGCGCCGCAGCAGCTCCTGCCCCAGGCTGCGCTCGAACTGGCCCAGCCGGTGGCTCACGTTGGCGCGGCTCATGCGCAGGCGCCGCGCCGCTTCGCTGAGGTTGCCGGCGTCGACGATCTCGACGAACAGGGCGAGGGAGTTGAGGTCCATGAATCGGTACGGCGCGGAGGCTTTGTCAAATCTAGATTGACAGTCTGTCAATCTGTCTGCCAATTGTCTATCCGGAAGCCTCGAATGAGAATCGGGCGAAGGCCCGCGGGCCATTCCTCAACGGAGACACCCCCTCATGACGACCACCGCTTCCGTGGTGCACACCGCCCTTGTGGGCAGCGTGCTGCGCATCACCATCGACAACCCGCCCGTCAATGCCATCTCGTCCGCCGTGCGGCGCGAGCTGAAGGCGGCCATCGAGGCGGCCGATGCCGACCCGGCCGCCAAGGCGATCCTGATCGTGGGCGAGGGTGCCAACTTCGTGGCTGGTGCCGACATCCGCGAATTCGGCCAGGCGCCGCAGCCGCCCTCGCTGCCCGAGGTGTGCAACCGCATCGAGGATTGCGCCAAGCCGGTGGTGGCCGCGCTGCGCGGCGCCACGCTGGGCGGGGGGCTGGAGATCGCCCTGGCCGCGCACTACCGCGTGACGCTGGCCGACGCCAAGCTGGGCCTGCCCGAAGTGCAACTGGGCCTGATGCCCGGCGCCGGCGGCACGGTGCGCGCGCCGCGCCTGGCGGGCGCCGCCGCTGCGCTGGACCTGATGCTCACCGGCCGCCACATCAAGGCCAGGGAAGCCTTGTCGATGGGCCTGGTGGACCGCGTGGCCGAGGGCGACGACGCAGCGGCCGCGGGCCTGGCCTATGCCAATGAACTGCTGGCGCAAGGTGCCGGCGTTCGCCGCACCCGCGACGCGCAAGGCCTGGCCGACCGCGCCACCGCGCAAGCCGCCATCGACGCCGCCCGTGCCGACACCGCGAAGAAATCGCGCGGCCTGTTCTCGCCCATGAAGATCGTCGAAGCCGTGCAGAACGCACTGGACAAGCCCTTCGACGAAGCCGTGAAGCTCGAACGCGAGGCCTTCCTCGCCTGCATCGAGAGCCCGCAGCGCGCCGGCCTCATCCACGCCTTCTTCGCCGAGCGCGAAGTGGCGAAGGTGCCCGAGGCCAAGGCCGCGCAGCCGCGCGCCCTGAACAGCGTGGGCATCGTCGGCGGCGGCACCATGGGGGCGGGCATTGCGGTGTCGGCGCTGGATGCCGGCTTTCCGGTGGTGATGGTGGAGCGCGACCAGGCCTCCATCGACCGCGGCCGCGCCAATGTCGAGAAGGTGTACGACGGCCTCATCGGCAAGGGCCGCATGACGGCCGAGGCCAAGGCTGCCGTCATGGCGCGCTACACCGGCAGCACGGACTACGCCGCATTCAAGGACGTGGACCTCGTCATCGAGGCCGTGTTCGAAGACCTGGAAGTGAAGAAGGCCGTGTTCAAGGAACTCGACCGCGTGTGCAAGGCCGGCGCCGTGCTGGCCACCAACACCTCGTACCTGGACATCGACGCCATTGCCGCCAGCACCACGCGAGCGCAGGACGTGGTGGGCCTGCACTTCTTCAGCCCGGCCAACATCATGAAGCTGCTGGAGATCGTGGTGCCGGCCAAGGTGAGCGCTGACGTGGTGGCCACCGCCTTCGCGCTGGCCAAGCGCATGAAGAAGGTGCCGGTGCGCGCCGGCGTGTGCGACGGCTTCATCGGCAACCGCATCCTGGCGGTGTACAAGCAGGCGGCCGACTACATCATGGAAGACGGCGCCAGCCCCTACGAGATCGACGAGGCGGTGCGCGGCTTCGGCTACCCGATGGGCCCGTTCCAGGTGACCGACCTGGCCGGCGGCGACATCGGCTGGGCCACGCGCAAGAGGCGCGCCGCCACGCGCGACCCCAAGGCGCGCTATGTGGAAGTGGCCGACCGCGTGTGCGAGCGCGGCTGGTTCGGCCAGAAGACCGGCCGCGGCTTCTACCTGTATCCGCAAGGCGCCCGCGTCGGCCAGCCGGACCCGGAGGTGCTCGCCATCGTCGATGCCGAGCGGCAGAAGAAGGGCATCACGCCGCGCAAGTTCACCGCGGAAGAAATCATGCGCCGCTACATGGCCGCCATGGTCAACGAGGGTGCCAAGGTGGTGGCCGAAGGCATCGCGCTGCGTCCGCTGGATGTGGACGTGACCTTCCTCTACGGCTACGGCTTTCCGCGCCACCGCGGCGGCCCGATGAAGTACGCCGACATGGTCGGCCTGCCCAAGATCCTGGAAGACATCCGCGCCTTCGCCAAGGAAGACCCGCTGTTCTGGAAGCCCGCGCCGCTGCTCGAGAAGCTGGTGGCCGAAGGCAAGGACTTTTCGAGCCTCAACCAGTAAATGCATTCCTCCTCTCCCCGCTGGGGAGAGGCCGGGTGAGGGGCACGCGCGCCGCTGGGATTTGAGCGCAGCGCATGCCCCCATCCCTGCCTTCCCCCAGAGGGGGAAGGAGAAAGACCAACTCCACGTCCAACCCTAGGAGATCTCCATGCGCCAGGCCGTCATCGTTTCCACCGCCCGCACCCCGCTGACCAAGTCGCACCGCGGCGAGCTCAACATCACGCCCGGCCCCACGCTGGCCAGCTTCGCGGTGCGCGCCGCGGTGGAGCGTTCGGGCATCGACCCTGCCCTCATCGAAGACGCGGTGCTGGGCTGCGGCTACCCCGAAGGCACCACCGGCCGCAACATCGCGCGCCAGGCCATCATCCGCTCGGAGCTGCCGCTGTCCATCGCCGGCACCACCGTCAACCGCTTCTGCGCCTCGGGCCTGCAGGCCATCGCCATCGCGGCCGGCCGCATCGTGGTGGACGGCGCGCCGGCCATGATCGCGGGCGGCATCGAGAGCATCTCGGGCATCCGCACGCGCGAAGACGGCAACTCGGGCATGGACCCGTGGATCGTCGAGCACAAGCCGGCGCTCTACATGGAGATGATCGATACCGCCGACATCGTCGCGCAGCGCTACAGCATCAGCCGCGAGGCGCAGGACCGCTTCTCGGTGGAAAGCCAGCGCAAGACGGCCGAGGCACAAGAGGCCGGCCGCTACAAGGAAGAGATCATCTCCATCACCACCACCATGGCGGTGGCCAACAAGGAAACGGGCGAAGTGAGCAAGAAGCAGGTTACGGTCGACCACGACACCTGCAACCGCCCCGGCACCACCTACGAATCGCTGGCCAAGCTCGCGCCGGTGAAGGGCGCCGACAAGTTCATCACCGCGGGCAACGCCTCGCAACTCTCGGACGGCGCCAGCGCCTGCGTGCTGATGGAAGCCGCCGAGGCCGAGCGCCTGGGCCTCTCGCCGCTGGGCGCCTTCCGCGGCATGGCCGTGGCCGGCTGCGAGCCCGACGAGATGGGCATCGGCCCGGTGTTCGCCGTGCCCAAGCTGCTGCAGCGCTTCGGCCTGAAGGTGGAAGACATCGACCTGTGGGAGCTGAACGAGGCCTTCGCCTCGCAGTCCATCTACTGCCAGCAGACGCTGGGCATTCCCGATGAGCGCCTGAACGTGAACGGCGGCGCCATCTCCATCGGCCACCCCTTCGGCATGACGGGCGCGCGCCTGGCCGGCCACATCCTGCTGGAAGGCCGCCGCCGCAAGGCCGCGGGCCAGAAGGTGAAGTGGGGCGTGGTGACCATGTGCATCGCCGGCGGCATGGGCGCCGCCGGCCTCTTCGAAATCTTCTGACCGACAGACACACCAGGGAGCCAGCCATGGATCTTCAGTTCACCGCCGAAGAACAAGCCTTCCGCAGCGAGGTCCTTCAATTCCTGAAGGACAAGCTGCCCGAGCGCCTGTCGCACAAGGTCAGGAACGGCCTGCGCCTCACGCGTGCCGACATGGTCGAGTGGCACGCCATCCTCAACGAGCGAGGCTGGCTGGCCAACCACTGGCCCAAGCAGTACGGCGGCCCGGGCTGGGGCGCGGTGCAGAAGTTCATCTTCGAGAACGAGTGCGCGCTGGCCGGTGCGCCGCGCATCGTGCCCTTCGGCGTGAACATGCTGGGGCCGGTGCTCATCAAGTACGGCAACGAGGCGCAGAAGCAGTACTGGCTTCCGCGCATCCTGAACGGCGAGGACTGGTGGTGCCAGGGCTATTCGGAGCCGGGCTCGGGCTCGGACCTGGCATCGGTCAAGACCAGCGCGGTGCTGAAGTCGGATGAGAAGGGCGACCACTACATCGTCAACGGCCAGAAGACCTGGACCACGCTGGGCCACCACGCCAACATGATCTTCTGCCTGGTGCGCACCAACAAGGAGGCCAAGGCCCAGTCGGGCATCAGCTTCCTGCTGGTGGACATGAACTCGCCCGGCGTGGAGGTTCGGCCCATCATCACGCTGGACGGCGAGCACGAAGTGAACGAGGTGTTCTTCACCGACGTGCGCGTGCCGGCCAAGAACCTGGTGGGCGAGCAGGACAAGGGCTGGACCTATGCCAAGTACCTGCTGACCTACGAGCGCACCAACATCGCCGGCGTGGGCTTCTCGGTGGCGGCGCTGGAAAAACTCAAGCGCATTGCCGCCAAGGTGCAGCGCCATGGCAAGCCGCTGGCGCAGGACCCGATGTTCGCCGCGCGCCTGGCCAAGGTCGAGATCGACCTGGAGAACATGAAGACCACCAACCTGCGCGTGATCGCCGCCGTGGCCGGTGGCGGCGTGCCGGGCGCGGAAAGCTCCATGCTCAAGATCCGCGGCACCGAGATCCGGCAGGAAATCTCGTCGCTGGCGCGCCGCGCCATGGGCCCCTATGCGCAGCCCTTCATCGAGGCAGCGCTGCACGAAGGCTTTGGCGAAGAGCCCGTCGGCCCCGCGGAGGCGGCGCCGCTGGCCTCGCAGTACTTCAACAACCGCAAGCTGTCGATCTTCGGCGGCTCGAATGAAATCCAGAAGAACATCATCTCCAAGATGATCCTCGGCCTTTGACAGCAGGGAGCACGACATGAACTTCGAACACACCGAAGACCGCCGCATGCTGGCGGACTCGCTGGACCGCTTCATTGCCGAGCAGTACGGCTTTGCCGAGCGCGACCGCATCGCCAAGAGCGGCGAGGGCCTGAGCCTCGACCACTGGGCGCAGCTGGCCGAGATCGGCGCGCTGGGCGCGCTCTTCCCCGAAGACGTGGGTGGCTTCGGCGGCGCCGGCTTCGACGTGGCCGTGGTCTTCGAGAGCCTGGGCAAGGGCCTGGTGGTGGAGCCCTTCCTGGGCGCCCTCATCGTGGGGCGCGCCATCGCCAAGGCGGGCAGCGGCGCGCAGAAGGAGCGCATCGCATCGCTCATCGACGGCAGCACCATCGCCGCGCTGGCGCATGACGAACCCGGCTCGCACTACGAGCCGACGCTGGTGCGCACGCGCGCCGAGCGCTCGGGCGACGGCTGGGTGCTGAGCGGCGCCAAGGCCGTGGTGCAGCATGGCGAACAGGCCGGGCTGCTGCTGGTGTCGGCACGCACCGCCGGTGCGGAAGACGAAGCCGATGGCATTTCGCTCTTCCTCGTGCCGGGCGACGCGCAGGGCATCGCCCGGCGCGGCTACCAGAACATCGACGGCGGCCGCGCGGCGGAGCTGAAGCTGGACGGCGTGCGCGTCGGCGCCGACGCGCTGCTGGGCACCGAAGGCGCAGGCGCCGCCGTGCTGGAGCACGCCACCGGCTGGGGCCTGCTGGCGCTGGCTGCCGAATCGCTGGGTGCCATGGAAGTCGCCAAGCGGGACACGCTGGAATACCTGCGCACGCGCAAGCAGTTCGGCGTGCCCATCGGCAGCTTCCAGGCGCTGCAGCACCGCATGGCCGACCTGCTGCTCGAAGTGGAGCAGGCGCGCTCGGCCGTCATCAACGCGGCCGCCGCGGTCGACGGCGAAGACCGCATCGCCCGCGAGAAGGCGCTGTCGGCCGCCAAGTACAGCATCGGCCGCATCGGCACCCGCGTGGCGGAAGAGAGCATCCAGCTGCACGGCGGCATCGGCATGACCTGGGAGCTGCCGCTGTCGCACTACGCCAAGCGCCTGGTGATGATCGACCACCAGCTGGGCGACGAGGACCATCACCTGGCCCGCTACATCGAACTGGGAGCGCAGGCATGAGCCGTCTTCCACTGTCCGGCGTGCGCGTGCTGGACCTGTCGCGCGTGCTGGCCGGCCCCATGTGCGCGCAGGCGCTGGGCGACCTGGGCGCGGAGGTGATCAAGATCGAGCACCCCGGCCGCGGCGACGACACGCGCGACTGGGGCATTCGCGTGGGCTCGCGCAACACCTCGTACTTCAACGCCGCCAACCGCAACAAGCAGTCGGTGGGCCTGGACCTGCAGACGGCCGAGGGGCAGCGCATCGCGCGCGAACTGGCCGCCAAGAGCGACGTGGTCATCCAGAACTTCAAGTTCGGCGGCATCGCGAAGATGGGGCTGGACTACGAGTCGCTCAAGGCCATCAACCCGGGGCTGGTGTACTGCTCCATCACCGGCTACCGCACCGACGGCCCCGAGGCCGCGCGCCCCGGCTACGACCTGCTGGTGCAGGGCGAGGCGGGCCTGATGGCGCTCAACGGCGAGGAAGGGCAGGGCCCGCTCAAGTTCGGCGTGGCGGCGGTCGACATGTTCACCGGCATGTACTCGGCCCAGGCCATCCTGGCCGCGCTGTTCGACCGCCAGCGCACCGGCTGTGGCCGGCATGTGGAAATGGCGCTGTACGACTGCGGCCTGATGATCACCTGCTACTACGGCATGGAGGCGCTGCTGCTGGGCGGCGATCCGCCCAAGTACGGCAATGCGCATCCGTCCATCGTGCCCTACGGCGTGTTCGACGCGGCCGACGGCCCGCTGGTCATCACCGTGGGCAACAACGCGCAGTACCAGCGCTTCTGCACCGAGGTGATCGAGCGGCCCGACCTGGCTGCCGACGAGCGCTTTGCCACCAACATCGGCCGCTCGCAGAACCGGCACGATCTGCTGCCGCAATTGCGCGCCGAACTTGCCAAGCGACAGCGCGAACTGCTGCTGCAGCGCCTGCGTGCCGCCGGCATTCCCTGCGGCGAGGTGCTGGGCCTGCGCGAGGCCCTGCAGTCCGAGCGCAGCGTGCAGGCCGGCCTGGTGGCCGAATTGCCCAACCCCGAGACCGGCCGCATGCACGTGCTGGCACCGCCCTACCGCATCGATGGCGAGCGCATGCCCATCCGCAGCGCACCGCCCCTGCTGTCGCAGGACACGGACAAGGTGCTGGGCGAGGTGCTGGGCATGGACGCGCAGGCCATTGCATCGCTGCGGCAGCAGGGCGTGCTCTGAGGCCTTTCCTGAATTCCTGAATCCGAAATGGGAGACATCGACATGACGACATCCGCCAACATCACCCGACGACGCCTGGCCCTGGGCGCAGCCTTCGCCTCGCTCGCCGTGCTGGCCGCAGTGCCTGCAGCCGCGCAGGAGTGGCCGGCCAAGCCCATCAAGCTGATCGTGCCCTTCCCGCCGGGCGGGCCCACCGACACCGCCTCGCGCGTGGTCGGCCAGAAGCTGTCCGAGCGGCTCAAGCAGCCGGTGGTGGTGGAGAACCGCGCCGGCGCCTCCGGCACCATTGCCGCGCAGTTCGTCGCCAAGAGCGCGCCCGACGGCTACACGCTGATGATGCTGGCCACGCCCACGCTGCTGGCGCCGCACCTGTACAAGAGCGCCGGCTACGACGTGGTGAAGGACTTCGCGCCGGTGGCGAGCGTGTACGACCTGCCCATCGTGGTGGTGGTCAACCCCACCGTGCTGCCGGACGTGAAGACGCTGCCCGACCTGATCGCCAAGGCCAAGGCCGAGGGCGGCAAGCTCAACTACACCAGCTCGGGCCCGGGCAGCTTCGGCCACCTGACCATGGAGATGCTCAAGAGCCTGGGCAACTTCGACATGCAGCACATCGCCTACAAGGGCGGCACGCCCGCGGTGACCGACCTGCTGGGCGGCCAGGTGCCGGTGATGTATGCAGACCTGGTGGCCGCGCTGCCGCACATCCAGGCCGGCAAGCTGCGCGCCATTGCCGTGGGCTCGCCGCAGCGCATCGTGCAGCTGCCCGATGTGAAGACCATTGCGGAGCAGGGCTTCAAGGGCTTCGACGCCGTGTCGTGGGGCGGCCTGCTGGCGCCGGCCGGCACGCCCAAGCCGGTGGTGGACCGCGTGAGCGCCGAGATCAAGCAGATCCTGGCCGACAAGGACGTGCAGGACAAGCTGGTGAAGGCCGGTGCCGTGTCGGCCTATGGCGACCCGGCGCAGATGGCCACGCGCATCCGCACCGACTTCGACAAGTGGGGCAAGGTGATCCGCGACAAGCAGATCGTCGTCAACTGAGTTTCAAGCAAGAAAGCAATCGAGGAGTCCTGTCATGAAGGTATTGGTCGCCGTCAAGCGCGTGGTGGACGCGAACGTGAAGGTGCAGGTCAAGAGTGACGGCACGGGCGTGGACATCGCCAACGTCAAGATGAGCATGAACCCCTTCGACGAGATTGCCGTCGAAGAAGCGGTGCGCCTGAAGGAGAAGGGCGTGGTCACGGAAATCATCGCCGTCTCCTGCGGCGAGGCCAAGTGCCAGGAAACCCTGCGCACCGCCATGGCCATCGGCGCCGACCGCGGCATCCTGGTGGAGACCACCGAAGAGCTGCAGCCCCTGGCCGTGGCCAAGCTGCTCAAGGCGCTGGTGGACAAGGAACAGCCTCAGCTGGTGATCCTGGGCAAGCAGGCCATCGACGACGACGCCAACCAGACCGGCCAGATGCTCGCCGCGCTGGCCGACCTGCCGCAGGCCACCTTCGCCTCCAAGGTGGAGATCGCCGGTGACAAGGCCACGGTCACCCGCGAAGTGGACGGCGGCCTGGAGACCATTGCCCTGAGCCTGCCCGCAGTCATCACCACCGACCTGCGCCTGAACGAGCCGCGCTACGTGACGCTGCCCAACATCATGAAGGCCAAGAAGAAGCAGCTGGACACGGTGTCGCCGGCCGACCTGGGTGTGGACGTGGCGCCTCGCCTGAAGACGCTCAAGGTGAGCGAGCCCCCGAAGCGCGGTGCCGGCATCAAGGTGCCTGATGTGGCCACCCTGGTGGACAAGCTCAAGAACGAAGCCAAAGTGATCTAAGGAAGAGGGAGACCGAACAAATGACCGTCCTCGTCATTGCCGAACACGACCACGCCACCGTCAAGCCGGCGACGCTGAACACCGTCACCGCGGGCATCGCCTGCCAGTCGGGCGATGTGCACGTGCTGGTGGCTGGCGCGAACTCCCATGGGGCCGCCGAAGCCGCAGCAGCTGCCGCCAAGATCGCCGGCGTTGCCAAGGTGATCGCCGCCGACAGCGCGGCCCTCACCGACAACCTGGCCGAGAACGTCGCGGCGCAGGTGCTGGCCATTGCCTCCAACTACAGCCACATCCTGTTCCCGGCCACCGCCAACGGCAAGAACGTCGCTCCGCGCGTGGCGGCCAAGCTCGATGTCGCCCAGATCAGCGACATCACCAAGGTCGTCTCCCCCGACACCTTCGAGCGCCCGATCTACGCGGGCAACGCCATCGCCACGGTGCAAAGCGCCGATGCGACCAAGGTGATCACCGTGCGCACCACCGGCTTCGATGCAGCCGCGAAGGAAGGCGGCAGCGCCGCCATCGAGAACGCCCAAGGCGTGGCCGACAGCGGCAAGAGCAGCTTCGTGGGCCGTGAAGTGACCAAGAGCGCACGCCCCGAACTGACGGCGGCCAAGATCATCGTCTCCGGTGGCCGGGCCCTGGGCAGCGCCGAGAAGTTCCAGGAAGTGATGGCGCCGCTGGCGGACAAGCTGAACGCCGGCCTGGGCGCCAGCCGCGCCGCGGTGGATGCGGGCTACGCCCCCAACGACCTGCAGGTGGGCCAGACGGGCAAGATCGTGGCGCCGCAGCTGTACATCGCAGCCGGCATCTCGGGTGCGATTCAGCACCTGGCGGGCATGAAGGATTCGAAGGTGATCGTGGCGATCAACAAGGACCCGGAAGCGCCCATCTTCAGCGTGGCCGACTACGGCCTGGAAGCGGACCTGTTCACGGCGGTGCCGGAACTGGTCAAGGCGCTGTAATCGGCCCCGCAAGCGGCGGCAAGCCATTGCCGGCCGGGCGTGGCGCCCGCCCGCTCGTGCCCTAGGCGCCGAGAAATTCCTGCGGAATTTCGCCCGGCTTGTAGATCCTGTGCTGCGCCGCGCCGCTGAGCGGGTCGGCCACGACAATGAGCCGCCAGAGCTTCTCGCGCTTGGCGCTGCCGTTCTCGGCCGCCGTCAGCACGCGGCCGGGCGTGCCCACCGACGCGCCGCGTACGCACACCCGCAGCAGCGTGGCGCCCTTCTTGTCTTTCACTTCGACGTCGTAGCCCAGCTCTTGGCTGGACAGGTCTTCGGCCTGGTAGCCGTAGCTGGAGAAGTGCTTCAGCACATAGGCCTTGGCGGCCGCGTCGATGTCGGCATCGCTGCCGGTGACTGCGGTTGCCTGGCCGCCGGTGGCAGCGCCCGACGGCGACGTGGCATGCGAGCGCCGCGCCGCCTTGAGTTCGTCTGCCGAGGGCTCCCAGCCGCGGGGGCCGCGCACCAGCACCGCCACCTGGGTGTCGGGCAGCCAGGCGGCCACATGCCACTCCTCGTCGTCGCGCACCCGGGTCGAGATCTTGGCGTTCTTGTTCGACTCGGCCTCCTGGATGGCCATCCGGTTGGTCTGCAGCACCACGCGGAAGGGTTGTCCCGCGTCGAAGGCGCGCTTGAGCAGGGCCAGGCGGTATTCCGCGCGCTGGACCTGGCCGGCACTGCGCGCCTCGCCGCCGCCGCGGACCTCGGCATTGAGCGACTCCAGATAGAACCAGCGGCCGTTGGCGCCGACGCTCACGTACTCGCCCCACAGGGCGGCGATGACGCTGTCGCCCGAGGCCAGCCAGGCGTATTCGAAGGGTTTTTCGCGCGCGTCGAGCACGCCCATCTTCGAGATGATGTCGACCGGGCTGAGCCGCGGCCCGGACAGGCGCTTTTCCTCGATGACGGCCAGGACCTTGGGATCGACTTCGCTTTCCATTTTCTTGCGGGGCGGGGAGTTGTTGCGGGGATGCGAGTATTGTCGATCGGGCGCCGGCCAGGGGCGCCGTCGGCTATCGGGACGGCGGCACGGCTTGCAACAGGAGCGACAGCGCCTTGCGAACGCCCGCCGTCGACAGCGCCTCGCCCTTGTCATAGCCCAGGCGCACCACGACCAGGTCGTGCGAAGGAACGATGACCACCACCTGGCCGCCCGCGCCCAGCATGTAGTAGGCCGACGCCGGCACCGGCCATTGCCCCATGCCGTTGAGCCAGAAGAAACCGCCGTAGATGGAGCGCTTGTCCGCCGCCCATGCGGGTGCCACCGTGCTGACGAACTTGACGAAGCCTTCGGGCAGGATGCGCTCGCCGTTCCACACCCCGTCTTGCAGATAGAGGTTGCCAAGGCGCGCCCAGTCGCGTGCCGACATGAAGTCGTAGCCCTGCGTGAGGAAGTTGCCGTAGGGGTCGGTCTCGATGGTCATCGAGCGTATGCCGATCTTGTCGAACAGCTCGCGTTGCGGAAACGACAGGTAGCTGCCGCCGCGCTGCTCCACCGCGAGGCGGATCAGGTAGTTGACCAGGACCGGATCGGTGTTGCGGTAGCGCCCCACCGTGCCGGGCGGCCACTGCTGCGGCCGCGTGGCCGCATAGTTGAAGGCATTGATGCGCCCCGTGTAGTAGTAGATGTGGTCGGGGTAGGTGCCATTGGGGTCGAAGTCGGGATCGTCGGGTGCCTTGATGCGCAGCCCGCTGGACATCTGCAGCAGGTCCGCGATGCGGATCTCCTTGCGCTTGTCGCCGGCGCCTTGCCATTCGGGAATGGGCGCGGGCTGGTCGAGCGTGTAGACGCCCTGCCGGACCAGCACCCCCATGAGCGTGGCCGTGACGCTCTTTCCCATCGACCAGGACTGCAGCGGCGTGGCGGGCGTGACGCCGGGCATGTAGCGCTCGCCGACGATGCGGCCCTTGTGGGTCACGACGAAGGCCGTCGTGTAGGCCTGCGGCTGCTCGAAGGCCGCGGCAACAGCCTGGTCGACCAACGCAGCGTCAAAACCGACGCCTGGATCGGCCGGCAGGACGTCGCCCATCGGCCAGGCTTGCGTGGCAGGATCGGGCAGGGTGCTCGTCACGGCCTGCGGCGTGAAGAACACGTCCGTCGCGCCCGGTGCCAGCGTGACGCAGCCTTGCGAACCCAGGTAGCGTGCGGTCAGGGTCTTGCCGTTGGCCATGCCGATACGCACTTCGGCCTTGGCCCGGTCCACCACCGGCGTGCCGACCTGGCTGCGCTGCGCATAAGGTCCGGTGAAGTACCCGGTGAACTCGGCAGCCGCCTCGGGGCTCATGCCGGTGATGAAGACGTTGGAGCACACCGTCTTGGCATAGCCGGCCGTGTTGTGCTCCAGCACATCCCCGGGCGGAGGGACGTACGGCGTATCGAGCTCCAGGCTGCGGGCACGCGCAATGAGCGCCTCGCGTGCGGGCAGCTGCGCGGTGACCGGGCCGGCAGAAGAACCGCCGCCTCCACCTCCGCCCCCACCCCCACATGAAACCAACGCCGACAAAGCAAGCATGCACGCCATCCCGGCGAGTGCGATGCGGGCCGAACTCCTCATGAACTTCTCCTCACCGGTTTGTTTGCGGCGCAGAGTCTTCCATGAGATCAAGACATTCCGTCAACACGAGAGCCTAGGGTTTGCCCCTGCTGGGCCCGGATGCGGTGATCCGGCGCCCCCTTCACGGCTTGGCATCAGCCCGCCAACGCCAGCGCCTCCACTCGCGCAATCGCGCCCGACGCACCGCCCAGCCGCGTGCCCAGCCGCTGCGCGCGCTTGAGGTACAGGTGCGCATCGTGTTCCCAGGTGAAGCCCATGCCGCCGTGCACCTGGATGGCGCTGCGGGTGGAGCGCAGTGCACCCTCGATGGCCGTGTACTCGGCCGCGGCGCAGGCAAAGCACGCGTCGGGCAGGGCGCCGTCCAGCGCGGCGCTTGCGTAGAGAACCGCCAGCCGCGCGTTGTCCACGCCCATCCACGCATCGGCCAGCTGGTGCTTGATGGCCTGGTAGCTGCCGATGGGCTTGCCGAACTGCACGCGCTCCCTGGCATAGGCACAGGCCAGGTCCAAGGCGGCCTGCGCCACGCCGACCAGCTCGGCCGCGAGCATGAGGCGGTGCGCGGCGCGTGCCTTCTCTCGCGCTTGCGGGCCGATGTCCAGCGCGTGCCATGCCAGCGCTGCGGCTGGTGCAGCCGGTGCCTGCAGCACCGTCGGGTCCAGCGACTCGGTGTCGGCAGGCAGCGCTTCGGCGCCGCACAGCGCGATCTGCAGCGGCACGCTTGCGTTGTGCCAGCCCCGTACGGCGACGATGTCGCTGCACTGCTGCGCGTGGTCCCAGCGGGCATCGCCTTCGGCCACGCAGTGCAGGGCGCGTTCGCCTGCCATGGCTGCGTCGACGGCGTCGCGCAGCACGGCGGCCGCCGCACCAGTGGCAGCCGCAAGCCACAGCGGCAGCAGCACGGCGCTGCCGCCCCAGGGCAGGTTCAGCAATTGCCGGCCCGCTTCTTCCGCGATCAGGCTGGCCTCGACCACGCCGAGTCCCAGGCCGTCGTGGGACTCGGGCACCAGCAGGGACATCCAGCCCATCTGCGCCATCTCGCGCCACAGCCGCTGCTGCGCTGGATCGCGCCAGGGCAGGGCGCGGCGCGCGCGGCTGGGCGGATGGTGGTCGGCGAAGAACCGGCGTGCCGATTCCTGCAGCATGCGCTGCTCTTCGTTCAATGCGAAATCCATGGGAGGGAGAGCGATAACGGATCAGTTCTTGGGCAGGCCCAGCATCTGCTCGGCCAGGATGTTGCGCTGCACTTCGGAGGTGCCGGCCAGGATGGTCTCGGCGCGCGTCCACAGGTAGTCGCGCATCCAGCCGGCGGCCTGGGGGTCGGCGCCGCCCGGCGCGGGGCCGGCCAGGGCGCGCTCGCCCATCATCTCGACGGCCATGTTCATCAGCTTCTGGTGCGACTCGCTCCAGTGCAGCTTGGTGGACGAGCCCTCCGGCCCGGGCGGGCCGCCACGCATCGCATGGGTGAGGGCGCGCCAGCTCTTGAGCTTGAGCACGTGGCTGTCCACCGCCAGCCGGGCGATGTCCCGCCGCGTGTGCGGATCCTGCAGTGCGCTGCCGCCCTCGGCATGCGGCGTCTCGGCCGCCAGGCGCTTGAGCGCTTCGATCTCCTGCGCAAAGCGCACCTGCCGGGGGATGAAGTAGGTGCCTCGCTCGAAACTGGCGGCCGCCATGGCCAGGCGCCAGCCGCCGTTCTCCTCGCCCACCAGCGCATCGAGCGGCACGCGCACGTCCTCGAAGAACACCTCGTTGAAGTCGGCCTCGCCCGTGATCTGGCGGATGGGGGCCACGCGCACGCCGGGGCTCTTCATGTCCACCAGCAGGAAGCTGATGCCCTTGTGGCGCTGCGCGGCCGGGTCGGTGCGGGCGAGCACGAAGCAGTAGTCGGCGATGTGCGCGAACGAGGTCCAGATCTTGTGGCCGTTCAGCACATAGTGGTCGCCGCGCCGCTCGGCGCGCGTGGCGAGCGACGCCAGGTCGGAGCCGGCGCCGGGCTCCGAATAGCCCTGGCACCAGATCTCGCGGTTGCTCAGGATGCCGGGCAGGTAGCGCTGCTTCTGGGCCTCGCTGGCAAAGTGGATCAGCGTGGGCGCGAGGATGCCGTGCCCGATGATGTTCACGCCCAGCGGCGCACCGATGCGGGCCTGCTCTTCATGGAAGATGGCCTGGCGCGTGAGCGGCCAGGCCTTGCCGCCGTACGCCTGCGGCCAGCCCAGGCCCGACCAGCCGGCCTGGCAGACATGGTCTTCCCAGGCGCGGCGCCAGCCCAGCTCGTTGGGGTCGGGCCTGGTGGGCCATTGGGCCTTGAAGCGGGGAAAGTGCGTCTCGAACCAGTCGCGCACGGTGGCGCGAAAGTCTTCGTCCTCACGGGAATAGCCCACGTTCATACAGTCGAAATCCTCGGGTCGAATCGATGCGTCATTTCAGTTATCCATTTCGCGTTCGCGGCACCCGCGACGCATGAAACCGGCGCGCTCCGATGCCAGGGCACCCGCGGAACCGGCTTTGCCGGGCCGCCGGGTGCGCCCCTCGAGGGGCTGAGCGCTGCGGCTCCAAGGCTGCCTGCGCAGCCTTGGACAGCGCGAAGGGCAAGGCCTCCGGCCGCAGCGCGTGGTCGAGCGACACGAAGTGCGCGAGGGACGGGGTGGTTTCACTTCAGTCGGCCTTGGCGCCGGAGTCCTTGACCACCTTGGCCCACTTGACGATGTCCTTCTTCAGGAACTCGCCGAACTCCTTGGGGCTGTTGCCGATGATGTCCAGGCCCAGCGAGCGGAACTTGTCCTGCACCTCGGGTTCCTTGAGCACTTCCATCAGCTCTGCGTGCAGCTTGTTGACGACAGGCGCAGGCGTGCCGGCCGGCGCCACGAAGCCCAGCCAGGGCATGGCCTCGTAGCCCGGCAGGCCGGACTCGGCCACGGTGGGCACATCGGGCAGCAGCCTGGAGCGCTGCGCCGTGGTCACCGCCAGCAGGCGCACCTTGCCGTCCTTGATGAAGGGGCCCGACGAGGCATAGGCGTCGAACATCACCTGCAGGTTGCCGCCCACCAGGTCCATCAGCGCCGGCGCGCTGCCCTTGTACGGCACGTGCTGCATCTTCACGCCGGCCATGGTGTTGAACAGCTCCGACTCCAGGTGGGTGGACGTGCCCGCGCCCACCGAGCCGTAGTTGGCCTTGCCCGGGTTCGCCTTGATCCAGGCGATCAGCTCCGCCACGTTCTTCGCCGGAATGCTCGGATGCACTTCCAGCACGTGCACCACCGAAGCCACCAGCGAGATGGGCGTGAAGTCCTTGATGGGGTCGTAGTTGACCTTGCTGTAGAGGGCAGGCGCAATGCCCAGCGACGAGGCCGCCAGCAGCAGCGTGTGGCCGTCCGGCACGGCCTTGGCCACGTGGTCGGACGCGATCATGGTGCCGGCGCCGGGCTTGTTCTCGACGATGACGGGCTGGCCCAGGCGCTTGCCCATGCGCTCGGCCAGGGTGCGCGCCATGATGTCGGTGGCGCCGCCGGGCGAGAAGGGCACGACGATGGTCACCGGCTTGGCGGGATAGGTGTCGGCATGCGCCGTGGCGCACAGCAGCGCGGCCGCGGCCACCATGGCACTGGCCATGAGCTTCTTGAACAACATGCTTTGTCTCCTTCTTTCTATCTTCGGGTGGGGTGTTCGATTCTTCAGTGCGCCGGCTTCCCGGCGGGGCGGGCGGGCAGCAGCAGCGCGTCGAGCATGCACACGCCCTGGCCGGCTTCCTTGACGAGCAGGGGGTTCACCTCGACCTCGTCGACCTGCTCCTGCAGCGCCAGCACGGCGCGCGAGAAGGCGGCAATGGCCTGGGCGGCGCCCTCGACGTCGCCGCACGGGCGGCCGCGGTAGCCGTCCAGCAGCGGATAGGCCTTGAGCTCGCGCAGCATCTCGCCGGCCATGGCCTCGTCCACCGGCAGCACGCGGTGGCTCACGTCCTTGTACAACTCGGTCAGTACGCCGCCCAGGCCCACGGTGAGCGTCATGCCGAACACCGGGTCGCGCGTAGCGCCCATGATGAGCTCGGCCACGCCCGATTCCATCTTGCCGACCAGCACGCCCTCGATGCGGGCGGCAGGGTCGTAGCGGCGCGCGTTCGCCAGGATCTCGCCGAAGGCGGCGCGCACCGCATCCGCATCCGCCAGGCGCAGCTTCACGCCGCCGGCTTCCGTCTTGTGGGCAATGTCGGCCGACAGCACCTTCAGCACCACCGGAAAGCCCAGGGCCTGTGCGGCGTCGACGGCTTCGTCCGCGCTCGTGGCCACGCGCTCGGCCACCGCGGGCACGCCGTGCTGCGCCAGCAGCAGCTTGGTGCGGTATTCGTCGGCTGGCACGGGCGGCAGCGATGCGCGCTGCACCGCCACCGTCTCGCGCAGCGACAGCCACCGGTTGTGGCGGCGCCGCTCCTGCCACAAGAGGAAGGGCGAGAGCGCCGAGACCGCCACGCCGATGTCCTCGAACACCGGCACGCCGCCGGTGCGCAACTGCTCGCGAGTCTTGGCCGCCCCAGTGTCGATGGCCACGAACAGCCGCGAATGCGCTGCCGCCACGGCGCACAGGTCGTCGGCCATGCGGTCGAGCATGTAGCCCGGCGCGTAGACCACCACCGCGTCGATCGCGTCGCTGAGCGCCAGCGCCTCCATGGCCTTGCGCACGAAGCCGGGGTCGTTCACCACGTTGCCGGTCACGTCGACGGGGTTGGACACCATGCCGTAGTCGGGGATGCCGGCGCGCAGCGTGTCCTGCAGCGCCTGCGGCAGCGTGGGCACGTCCAGCCCCGCGCCGATGAACTTGTCGGCCAGGATGGCCCCCAGCGCGCCCGAGATGGTGATGATGGCCACGCGCTTGCCGGCGCTGCGCTGGCGAAAGCCCGCCAGGTGCGCGAGCTGGCCCATCTGCACGAAGTCGTTGCTCTGGATGATGTCGAGCTGGCGGAACGCGGCCTGGTAGATGGCCTGGTCGCCCGCCAGCGCGGAGGTGTGCGAGCGCACTGCTTCCGAGCCCTTCTCGGTCTCGCCGGCCTTGTAGGCGATGAGCAGCTTGCCCCGGCGCGCGAACTCGGCAGCGGCACACATGAAGCGCGGCCCGTCGCGCAGTTCTTCGATGTAGCCGATGCACACCTCGGTGCCCTCGTCCTGCGCCAGGTAGTCGAGGTACTGCGCAAAGTCCACGCAGGCTTCGTTGCCGGTGTTGATGAAGTGGCTGAAGTCCACGCCCAGCCGGCGCGCAATGGCGTACACCGCCGCGCACACGTTGCCGCTCTGGGTCAGCAGGCTCACGCTGCCGCGGCCCGCCTGCATGGGCGAGGTGTTGAACACCGACGCGAAGCTGGTGTGCACCTGGCTGTTGAGATTGGCAAAGCCCATCAGGTTGGGGCCGGCCACCACCATGTCGGTGGTGGCGACGAAGGCCTCCAGCGCATCCTGCAGCGCGGTGCCTTCGGCGCCGGCCTCGGCAAAGCCGGCCGCATAGACGATGACCGCGCGCACGCCCTTGGCATGGCAGCGGCGCAGCATCGGCTCCACCTCGGCGGCGGCAATGGCCAGCACCACCAAGTCGGGCGCCTCGGGCAGCGATTCGATGTCGGGCCAGCAGCGCAGCGCAAACACTTCGGGGTACTTCGGGTTCACGGGGTAGATGCGCCCCTGGTAGCCGAACTTGGTGAGATGCGCGATGGGCATGCCGCCGATGCGCGCCGGGTTGCTGCTGGCGCCCACGATGGCGATGGAGCGCGGGTTGAGCAGCGGCTCCAGGCGGTGCGCGCTGGGTGTTGTCAAGGAAGGGGCAAGCATCAGGCGGCCTTCTCCGTCTTCACGTTGGTGTTCTTCTGGATGGCCGAGGCCAGGCCCCGGTCGCGCGCCGTGAGAAAGCCTTCGCTCAGGTGCGAGAGCTGGTGTGTGTCGAAGTGCGCCTGCAGCGCGGTGCGCAGGCCCTGCGCGTCGAGGCTGCGGTTGATGGAGCGCTTGATGAGCCGCAGGCCGAAAGGCGGCGCCTTGGCGATCTGCTGCGCCATGGCCAGCGCCGCGTCGGGCAGCTCTTCGTCGGCCACCACGCGGTTGACCATGCCGATGGCCTGTGCTTCGCGCGCATCGATCTTGCCGCCGGTGAACAGCATCTCCTTGGCCTTGCGCGCGCCCATCACCCAGGGGTGGATCAGCACTTCGGTGGCGGCCGCGCCCAGCGTGTGGCCCACCGGATCGGAGAAGAAGGCCGATTCGCCCGCGACCACCAGGTCGCACATGTTGGCGATCATGAAGCCGCCCGCCACGCAGGCGCCCTGCACCTGCGCGATGGTGGGCTTGGGAAAGTCCCAGATGCGCAGCGAGTAGTCGAAGTAGCGCAGCTCTTCATAAGCCCAGCGCTCCTCCACCGTGAAGTTGGCGCGCTCGGCCTGCGCCTGCTTGAGGTCGTGCCCGGCCGAGAAGTGCGCGCCCCGGCCGCCCAGCACCACCACGCGGACGGCGTCGTCGCGCTGCGCGTCGTCCAGCGCCGCCATCAGCTCGTCGAGCATCTGCTGGCTCTGCGCGTTGCGCTGTTCGGGGCGCGCCAGCAGGATGCGGCGCACCGGACCGTGGTCTTCGATGGCAAGGGTGTCGTAGGGCATGGGTGGGGTGTCTCCGGATTGGGTGGCGCCGGTATCGGCACGGGTCGCCAAGCCAGTCTAGACTCGGGCTTTCCTGCATCACAAACACGGAAAGCATTTTTTCCCACAATATGGACAAACCTCCGGAGACCGCCGGCGCCCAGAGCCTGCGCCGCTCGCTTCAGCTGCTGCGCCTGCTGGCCGAGCGCCATGAAGACGGCATCAAGCTCACCGAAGTGATGGAGGTCTCGGGCCTCGAGCGCTCCACCGCGCACCGCCTGCTCTCGTGCCTGGCGGAAGAGCGCTTTGCCGAGCGCGACCCGGCCACCAAGGCCTACCGCCTCGGCGTGGACGCCATGCAGCTGGGCTTTGCGTCGATGCGCCGCGTGCCGCTGGTCGATTCATGCCGGCCGCTGATGCAGAAGCTGGCGCGCATGTCGGGCGACACCGTGTTCCTCGTCATCCGCCAGGGCGACTACTGCCTGTGCCTGCACCGCGAGGAAGGGCACTTTCCGGTGAAGGTGTTCACCACCGACGTGGGCGGGCGCCGGCTGCTGGGCCTGGGCGCGGGCGGGCTGGCGCTGATGGCGGCGCTGTCGGACGCTGAGATCGAACGCATCCACGAGCGCCATGTGGACGAATACGCGCAGGCCGGCTTCACCCGCGAACGCCTGCGCCAGGCCGTGCGGCGCACCCGCGCCGCGGGGCATGCCGACATCGTGGACACGCTCACGGTGGGCGTGTCGGGCGTGGGCTGCACCTTTGCCGCGTCGGCCAGCACGCTGGCGGCCATCAGCTTCGGCGCCATCAGCCCGCGGCTGCCGCCGGCGCGCAAGAAGGAGCTGGCGCGGCTGTTGATGGCGGAGATTGCGCGGGATGCGGGCGCCTGAGCGGCGCGGCCGGGGCGCCAGGGCTCGAGGGTTTCCGGTTGTGCTGCCTTCTGCTACTTGACCAGCCCGCGGCGCGCCGCCTCGAGCGCGGCCTCGGCGCGCGAGGACACGTCGAGCTTGCGGTAGATGTGCTTCACATGCTCGGCGATGGTGTGGCGCGAGAGCCCCAGCTGCTGCGCGATCTCGGGCAGCGTGTAGCCCTTGGCCACGCGCTGCAGCACCACGGTTTCCTGCTCGGTCAGGCGCACTTTCTCTTCTTCTTCCACCGCGGGCTGCTGTGCAGACGGGAGCGGCGGCGCCAGTGCGGCGGCGTTCTGGCCGAAGAAGGCCAGCACGCGGCGGGCGATGGGCGGCGACAGGGGCGGCTCGCCGCTGGCCATGCGCAGCAGCTGCGCCTCCAGCGCCTCGCGCGGCTGGTCTTTCAACAGATAGCCGAAGGCGCCGGCCTGCAGCGCCGGGAACAGGTGCTCGTCGTCGTCGTAGATGGTCACCACCACCGCCAGGCACTGCGGCTGCTGGCGATGCAGCGTGCGCACCACGTCGATGCCGCTGCCGTCGGGCAGCCCGAGGTCGACCAGGGCCACGTCGAACGCGCCGCTGCCGGCCTGGGCCAAGGCTTCGTCGACGCGCCCCACGGCGGTCACCTCGATGCCCGGGAACACTGCCTGCGCGATGTCGGCCAGCCAGTCCCGCACCTCGGCGAGGTCTTCGACGACAAGCGCTTGCTTCATGATGACAACTCCTAGGTGGCGTGGGACGACAGGGGAATGCGCACGACCAGCAGCGTGCCGGTGCCGCCGCCCGGCGGCGCGGCGAAGCGGTGCTGGCCGCCGAGGTGGCGCACGCGCCGCTCGAT
>NZ_BCUU01000064.1 GCF_001591385.1 Variovorax soli NBRC 106424 | reverse complement strand
CGCCACCACCTGCAGCGGGGCGCGCATCAGCGGCGCGCCGTCGGCGGGGCCGGCCGGCGCTGCTGCGCGCAGCGCCCGGGCGCCATGGAGCGTGAGCAGGGTCAGTGCACCGCCGAGCGCGAAGGCTGCCGCGAGCGTGCCCGCGGATGGTGCACTTGGGTTGGGGGCGTGCGTCGCGGCGGATGGGAGGGAATTGCGCATGTCTGGACTCCGTGCGTTACACAGTGCGTCCAAGCTAACGGTGCAAGGCAGTATCGGCCGTCGGACGCAGAGCACATGTTTTGTAGTTTTGCGGCGGGATAATGGCCGCATGAACCAGCTCGAAGCCCTGCGCCAATGGACCACCGTCGTCGCCGACACCGGCGACTTCCGTCAACTCGATGCCTTCAAGCCGCAAGACGCGACCACCAACCCGTCGCTGATCCTCAAGGCCGTGCAAAAGAGCGACTACCGCCCCTTGCTGGACGAGGTGCTGGCCCAACACCGTGGCGAGCCGCTGGATGAAATCATCGACCGCCTGCTGGTGCGCTTCGGCTGCGAGATCCTGTCCATCATTCCGGGCCGCGTCTCCACCGAGGTCGATGCGCGGCTGAGCTTCGACACCGCCGCCACGGTGGCGCGCGCCGAACGGATCGTGGCCCTGTACCGCGCCGAAGGCATCGACACGCAAAAGCGCCTGCTCATCAAGGTGGCCTCCACGTGGGAGGGCATCGAGGCGGCCCGCGTGCTCGAAGGCAAGGGCATCCACACCAACCTCACGCTGCTGTTCTCCTTCGCGCAGGCCGTGGCTTGCGGCGCGGCGGGCGTCAAGCTCATCTCGCCCTTCGTCGGCCGCATCTACGACTGGTACAAGAAGGCGGCCGGCGCCGGCTGGGACGAGGCCGCCAACGCCGGCGCCAACGACCCCGGCGTGAAGTCGGTGCGGCAGATCTTCGACTACTACAAGCACCACGGCATCGCCACCGAGGTCATGGGCGCGAGCTTCCGCAACACGGGGCAGATCGCGGCGCTGGCCGGCTGCGACCTGCTCACCATCAGCCCCGAGCTACTGGCCGACATGGCAGGCCGGCCCGACAGCGATGCGCCGCTGGCGCGCCAGCTCGATCCGCAGGCGGCCAAGGCGCGCGACATCGCCAAGGTGAGCTACGACGAGGCCGGATTCCGCTTCGCCCTCAATGAAGACGCCATGGCCACCGAGAAGCTGGCCGAAGGCATTCGCGCCTTCGCGGCCGATGCCGTCAAGCTCGAGAAACTCATGACCGAGGGCCGTTGAATGAGCACCCTGGCACGTTGCGACCGCACCCCCGCCTGGCAGGAACTGGGCCGGCACTTCGCGTCCGGCGCCGCCCGCTTCGACCTGCGCCAGGCCTTCGATGCCGATGCGAAGCGCTTCGAGCGCTTCAGCCAGCAGGCACCGAATGTATTCGCCGACCTGTCGAAGAACCTGATCGACGCGCGCGCCGAAGAGCTCCTGTTCGCGCTGGCGCGCCAGTGCGGCCTGCAGGCGCGCATCGACGCCATGTTTGCCGGCGAGCGCATCAATGCGACGGAAGATCGGGCGGTGATGCACTTCCTGCTTCGTGCGCCCAAGGGCCAGCAAGGGCCGGGCACCGAACTGGCGGTGGTGCATGAAACGCTCGACGCGATGCTCGCCTATGCCGAGCGCATCCGCGGCGACCACACCATCACCGACGTGGTCAACATCGGCATCGGCGGCTCCGACCTCGGGCCGCAGATGGCGGTGCTGGCGCTCGATGAATTCGTGGCGCCGGGCAAGCACTTCCACTTCGTCTCCAACGTGGACGGCCACGAACTCGACGGCGTGCTCCAGGGCCTGGCGCCGGAGCACACGCTGTTCCTGATCGCCTCCAAGACCTTCACCACCGCCGAGACGATGGCCAATGCACGGTCGGCCAAGCGCTGGTTCGAGCAGTCCGGCGGCACCGACATCGCGGGGCACTTCGCGGCCCTGACCACCAATGTGGAGGCGGCGCGCGAATTCGGCATCAGCACCACCTTCGGCTTCTGGGACTGGGTGGGCGGGCGCTATTCGATGTGGTCGGCCATCGGCCTGCCCATTGCGCTGGCCATCGGCGCCGAGGGCTTTAGGGCCTTCCTGGCCGGCGCGCATGCCATGGACGAGCACTTCCGCAGCACCCCGCTGGAGCAGAACCTGCCCGTGCGCCTGGGCCTGCTCGACGTGTGGTACCGCAACTTCCACCGCTTCACCAGCCGCAGCATCGCGCCCTATCACAGCGGCCTGAAGCGCCTGCCCGCCTATTTGCAGCAGCTGGAAATGGAAAGCAACGGCAAGCAGGTGGACCTGGACGGCCAGCTGCTGCCGTACGGCACCTCGCCCGTGCTCTGGGGCGAGCCGGGCACCAACGGCCAGCATGCGTACTTCCAGATGCTGCACCAGGGCACGGACGTGGTGCCGCTGGAGTTCCTGGCGGTGCGCGATGCGACGCACGACCTGCCGGGCCACCATCCCAAGCTGCTGGCCAACGCGCTGGCGCAGGCGCAGGCCCTCATGCAAGGCAAGAAGGACGAAGGCGGGCACCGCAACTTCTCCGGCAACCGGCCCAGCACCTTCTTCGTGCTGGAGCGGCTCACGCCCGAATCGCTGGGCGCCTTCATCGCCATGTACGAGCACCGCGTGTTCACCAGCGGCGCGCTGTGGGGCATCAACAGCTTCGACCAGTGGGGCGTGGAGCTCGGCAAGGTGCTGGCCAAGGACATCGAGCCGCGCCTGTCGTCGGGCGATGTGGCGGGGCTGGACGCCTCCACCGCCGGCCTGCTGCAGCGGCTGCGCCAGCGCTGAGCCCGCGCAGGACGGTACTTTTCACGCACCCGGGCCGAGGGTGGGCGCCCTTATGATCGCCCCGGGAATTTCTCCCGGGAAATCGAAGAGGAGTTGGTCCATGAGCTTTGTCCAAGCCGTTCAGGTCTGCCTGCGAAAGTACGTCGACTTCAGCGGGCGCGCCGTGCGCTCGGAGTTCTGGTGGTTCGCGCTGTTCCAGCTGATCGTGATGGTGGTGGCATCCATGCTGGGCGAAACGGTCTATGCCGTCGTGGCGCTGGCGCTGGTGCTGCCCTCGCTGGCCGTGGGCGCGCGGCGCCTGCACGACATCGGCAAGAGCGGCTGGTTCCTGCTGCTGCACCTGCTGCCCATCATCGGCATCCTGGTGCTGATCTTCTTCTGGGTTCAGCCCAGCCAGACCGAGAGCAACGAATACGGGGTGGTGCCGGCCTGAGCCGACACCTTCCCACGCGCGCATCGAGGGCCGCTTCCGCGGCCCTTTTTCATGGCGCCGCGCGCTCGCGGTGAAGGTGGGCCGTACATCCTGATTTGCGCAGATCAGGGAATCCACTAGGTAATCGGTGCATAGAAGTATTGGCGTTGACCATGTAAGTACCGAATCGCGCCGCCCGAATCTCCAGAATCCCGCCACCGCCTCACCGCAAGCGGCGGGCACAAGGAGACGAATCCATGAAGGCATTTCTCAAGGCAGGCATCGCCTTTGCGATCGCTGGCGCAGGGTTGGCCCACGCTGCCACCGAACTCGTGGTGGCCACCGTCAACAACGGCCACATGATCGAGATGCAGAAGCTCACGCCCTTCTTCGAGAAGGCGTACCCCGACATCAAGCTCAAGTGGGTCACGCTGGAAGAGGGCACGCTGCGCCAGCGCGTCACCACCGACATCGCCACCAAGGGCGGCCAGTTCGACGTGATGACCATCGGCATGTACGAGACGCCCATCTGGGCCAAGAAGGGCTGGCTGAAGGAAATTGCGACCGACGCCGCCTACGACGTGGACGACCTGCTGCCTGCCATCCGCGCCGGCCTGTCGGAAGGCGGCAAGCTGTACGCCTCGCCCTTCTACGGCGAAAGCTCCATGCTCATGTACCGCAAGGACCTGGCCGACAAGGTGGGCTTCAAGATGCCCGAGCAGCCCACCTGGGAGCAGGTGAAGGAATTCGCCGGCAAGGCGCACGACCCCAAGGCCGGCGTGTATGGCATGTGCCTGCGCGGCAAGCCGGGCTGGGGCGACAACATGGCCTTCTTCACCACGCTGGTCAACACCAACGGCGGCCAGTGGTTCGACATGCAGTGGAAGCCGCAGATCGACACCAAGCCCTGGAAGGACGCGCTCACCTTCTACGTGGACATCATGAAGTCCTACGGCCCGCCCGGCGCCTCGGCCAACAGCTTCAACGAGAACCTGGCGCTGTTCAACGAGGGCAAGTGCGCGATGTGGGTGGATGCGACCATTGCCGCCTCCTTCATCAGCGATCCGAAGCAGTCCAAGGTGGCCGACAAGGTCGGCTTTGCGCAGGCGCCGGTGGCCGTCACGCCCAAGGGCGCGAACTGGCTGTGGGCCTGGGCACTGGCCGTTCCCGCCGGCTCGCAGAAGGTGGAGGCGGCCGAGAAGTTCGTGAAGTGGGCCACCTCCAAGGACTACATCAAGCTGGTGGCCAAGGAACAGGGCTGGCACGCGGTGCCCACGGGTACGCGCAAGTCGACCTACGCCACGCCTGAATTTCTGAAGGCGGCCAAGTTCGCCGACGCGGAGAAGAAGGCGCTGGACACCGCCAACCCCAACGACAGCACGCTGCCCAAGTCGCCCTATGTGGGCGTGCAGTTCGCCGCCATTCCGGAGTTCCAGGCAATCGGCGTGGCAGTGGGCCAGCAGATCAGCGCGGCGCTGTCGGGCAAGGTGACGATCGAGCAGGCGCTCAAGACCTCGCAGGCAGCGGCGGAGCGCGAGATGCGCAAGGCGGGCTACTACAAGTAAAGCGGCCGACTGGCACGAATCGGGGAGGAACCACCATGAACCGCCTCATGCCAAGGGCGCTGATGACGCCCGCGGTCCTCGCGCTGCTGCTGTGGATGGTCGTGCCGCTGGCCATGACCCTCTACTTCTCCAGCGTCAACTACAACCTGATGCAGCCGGGCGAGCGCAACTTCATCGGGCTGGAGAACTTCCACTACTTCGTCACCGACCCCGACTTCTGGCCGGCGGTGTGGAACACGCTGGTGCTCATCGGCAGCGTGATCGCCATCACCGTGGTGCTGGGCATCGGGCTGGCGCTGCTGGTGAACGAGCCTTTTCCGGGGCGCGGCATCGTGCGCGTGCTGCTCATTTCGCCCTTCTTCGTCATGCCGGCGGTCAACGCCCTGCTGTGGAAGCACATGATGATGAACCCCATCTACGGCGTGCTGGCCAATGTGTGGAAGTTCTTCGGCCTGACACCGGTGGACTGGCTCACCGAAGTGCCGCTCTTTTCGGTGATCGTGATGGTGGCCTGGCAATGGCTGCCCTTTGCCTGCCTGATCTTCATCACTTCGCTGCAATCGCTCGACCGGGAACAGATGGAGGCGGCGCGCATGGACGGCGCCAACGCCTTCCAGCGCTTCTTCTACCTCACGCTGCGCCACCTGGGCCGGCCGATGGCGGTGGTAATCATGATCGAGATGATCTTCCTGCTCTCCGTATTCGCCGAGATCGCCATCACCACCAACGGCGGGCCGGGCAACGAGAGCACCAACCTCACCTACATGATCTTCAAGCAGTCGCTGATGAACTTCGACGTGGGCGTGGCATCGGCCGGTGCGCTGTTCGCGGTGATCCTGGCCAACATCGTGGCGGCCTTCCTGATCCGCATCATCGGCAAGAACCTGGACTAGGAGGCCCCGCATGCTCAAGGAAAACTTCCTGGCCGTCTCGCTGCGCACCGTGTTCGCCTGGGCCTTCACGCTGCTGCTGTTCTTCCCGCTGGGCTGGCTGATGCTCACGGCCTTCAAGACCGAGCTGCAGGCCATCCACGTGCCGCCGCTCTTCGTGTTCGAGCCCACCATGGAGAACTTCGGCGAGGTGCAGCGCCGCAGCGACTACCTGCTGTATGCGCGCAATTCGCTCATCACCAGCCTGGGTTCCACCGTGATCGGCATGCTCATCGCGGCGCCGGCGGCGTATTCGATGGCCTTCTTTCGCACCAGGCGCACGCGCGACATCCTCATGTGGATGCTCTCCACCAAGATGATGCCGGCGGTGGGCGCGCTGGTGCCCATCTACGTGCTGGCCCAGACGGCCGGCATGCTCGACACGCTGTCGGGCCTGACCATCGTGTTCACGCTGTCCAACCTGCCGATCATGGTGTGGATGCTCTACACGAGCTTCAAGGACATACCGAACGAGATCCTCGAAGCCTCGCGCATGGACGGCGCCACGCTGTGGACCGAGTTCCGGCACGTGGTGCTGCCGCTGGCGGTGGGCGGCTTCGCATCCACGGGCCTCCTGTGCCTGGTGCTGAGCTGGAACGAAGCCTTCTGGGCGCTCAACCTCAGCTCGGCCAAGGCCGGCACGCTGGCCACGCTCATCGCCTCGTATTCCAGCCCCGAAGGCCTGTTCTGGGCCAAGCTGTCGGCCGCATCGCTGATGGCCATCGCGCCCATCGTGGTGTTCGGCTGGTTCTCGCAGAAGCAGCTCGTGCAGGGCCTGACCTTCGGCGCAGTCAAGTGATCAAGCAGGGAGACAAGGACATGGCTTACCTCGAACTTCAGAACATCACGAAGAGCTTTGCGGACGCCCACATCATCAAGGGCGTCAACCTCGCCATCGAAAAAGGCGAGTTCATCGTGTTCGTCGGGCCGTCGGGCTGCGGCAAGTCCACGCTGCTGCGCCTCATTGCGGGGCTGGAGCCCATCACCAGCGGCAAGCTGGTGCTCGACGGGCAGGACATCAGCCACGTGGCCTCGGGCAAGCGGGGCCTGGCGATGGTGTTCCAGAGCTATGCGCTGTATCCGCACATGAGCGTGTACGACAACATGTCCTTCGCGCTCAAGCTTGCGGGCGTGGACCCGCAGACCATCCGCCAGAAGGTGAGCCAGGCGGCCACCTCGCTCAATCTAACGCAGTACCTGGAGCGCACGCCCAAGGCGTTGTCGGGCGGCCAGCGGCAGCGGGTGGCCATCGGCCGCGCCATCGTGCGCTCGCCCAAGGTGTTCCTGTTCGACGAGCCGCTGTCCAACCTGGACGCCGCCCTGCGCGGCAACACGCGGGTGGAGATCCACAAGCTGCACAAGGCCCTGGGCGCCACCACCATCTACGTCACGCACGACCAGGTCGAGGCCATGACGCTGGCCGACCGCGTGGTGGTGCTCAAGGACGGCCTGATCGAGCAGGTGGGCACGCCGCTGGAGCTGTACGACCGGCCGGCCAACCGCTTCGTCGCGCAGTTCATCGGCATGCCGTCGATGAACATGGTCGCCGCCGATGCGGTGCCTTCGTTCTCGCAACTCAGCCGCGGCAGGCTGCCGGCCGACGGCTTCCTGGGCGTGCGGCCCGAAGGCGTGCGCGTGTATCCCCAGGGCCGCGGCGTGGGCGAGCCGGGGCGGGTGGACCTGATCGAGGCGCTGGGCGCCGACACCCTCATCCATGTGGACGTGAACGGCACGCAACTCATTGCGCGGCAGAACGAGCGCACGCCGCTCAAGGCGGGCGAGAACGTGCAGGTCGAGCTCGATCCATCCGTGCTGCACCTGTTCAACCGTGAAGGCCGTGCACTGCACGCCTGAGCACGCGGCACCCACTTCTTTTCCTGGAACTCCCATGTCCTATTCGGCTGCATCCGAATCGGTGATGCTGCACCTGGGCCTCGGCTCCTTTCACCGCGCGCACCAGGCGGCCTACCTGCAGGCCTTGATCGACGCCGGCGACACGCGCTGGTCCGTTGTCGGCACCAACATCCGGCCGGAGATGGCGGAGGTCCTGGCCGCGCTGCAAGGGCAGGGCGGGGCCTATACGCTGGAAACCGTGTCGCCGGCGGGCGAATACCGCTACCAGCGCATCGAGGCCATCCGCCGCGTGCTGCCCTTCGACGCGACGCTGGCTCCGGCCATCGAGGTGGCGGCGCAAGCCTCGACGCGCATCATTTCCTTCACCGTCACCGAGGCGGGCTACTACCTCGATCCGGCTGGCGGGCTCGACACCCGCGCGCCCGATGTGCTGGCCGATGTGCAGAAGCTGCGGCGCGGCGAAGCCGGGGCCACCATCTTCGGCGCCATCGCCGCGATGCTGCGCGCCCGCATGATGGCTGGTGCTGGCCCGGTCACGCTGCTCAACTGCGACAACCTGCGGCACAACGGCGAGCGCTTCCGAGTCATGCTGCGTGCGTTTCTCGAACTGGTGGCCGATGCGCCGCTGCTGGCCTGGACGCAAGCGCATACCCGCTGCCCCAATGCCATGGTGGACCGCATCACGCCGCGCCCGCCGCCGGAACTGCGCGATCGCGTGCGCCAGGCCACGGGCTGGGACGATGCGGCCCCGGTGGGCGGCGAGAGCTTCATCCAGTGGGTGATCGAGGACGACTTTGCCAACGGCCGCCCTGCATGGGAGCGCGTGGGCGTGCAGATGGTCGATTCGGTCGCGCCCTACGAAGAAGCCAAGATCCGCATCCTCAACGGCAGCCACAGCTGCATTGCCTGGGCCGGCACGCTGGCGGGCATGCAATTCATCCACGAAGGCGCGCGCGCGCCGGCCATCCGGCAGCTGGCCTTCGACTACATCACCGACGACGTCATTCCCTGCCTGGACCGGCCCGGCGCGCCCAGCCCGGTCGACCTGCCGAACTACCGCGATGTGGTGCTGGAGCGCTTTGGCAACGAGGCGGTGCGCGACACCAACCAGCGCGTGGCCATGGACGGCTTCTCCAAGATACCCGGCTTCATCGCGCCCACGGTGCGCGAGCGGCTGGCGGCGGGCCAGCCCATCGACGCCGTGGCCGTGCTGCCGGCGCTGTTCCTGGCCTTCCTGCAGCGTTGGCATCGTGGGCAGCTGGCGTACGACTACCAGGACCAGGCCATGGACCTGTCGGTGGCGCACGCCATCTGCGAAGCCGGCGATCCGGTCGAGGCGCTGTGCGCGAATGCAGGCCTCTGGGGCGACCTGGCCGGCAACGCACGGCTGGTGGCCGCCGTCCGCGCAGCCTCGGCCCGCGTGGCGCGAATCAAGGCGGGCCCGTGAACGCCATCCCCGCCTTCTTCACGAGGAGCGATTGCCATGGCCGATGAGCTGGGCGGCAAGGTCGCCGTCGTCACCGGTGCGGCGTCGGGCATCGGCTTGGCCACCACCGATGCCCTGCTGGCTGCCGGCAGCCGCGTGGTGCTGGTCGATCGCGACGCGCGTGCGCTGCAAGCGGTCTGCGCCGCACGCGGCGCCTGCGCCATGCCGCTGGTCATCGACCTGCTGGACCCCGCTGCCTGCGCCGCCCTGGTGCCGCGCGCGCTGGCGCTGGCGGGGCAGATCGACATCCTGCATGCCAATGCCGGCCTCTATGTCGGCGGGGACCTGGTCGACGCGGACACCGCGGCGATCGACCGCATGCTGAACCTCAACATCAACGTCGTCATGAAGAACGTGCACGACGTGCTCCCGCACATGATCGGGCGGAAAACGGGCGACATCGTCGTGACCAGTTCGCTGGCAGCGCATTTCCCGACGCCGTGGGAGCCCGTGTACGCGGCGTCCAAATGGGCGATCAACTGCTTTGTGCAAACCGTTCGCCGGCAGGTCTTCCGGCACGGCATCCGGGTCGGCTCCGTGTCTCCCGGGCCCGTCGTCAGCGCGCTGCTGGCCGACTGGCCGCCGGAGAAGCTGCAGGAGGCGAAGGCGTCGGGCAGCCTGATGGAGGCGAGCGAGGTGGCGGAGGTCATCCGCTTCATGCTCACGCGGCCACGCGGCATGACCATTCGAGACGTGGTGTTGATGCCCAGCAACTTCGATCTGTAGACTGCCGGTGAATCGAAGGAGTCCAAAGGGATGAATTCAGCCCATCCGCGTCAAGCCGCCGCGCCGCGCCAGCGCCGCCCGGAACTGGAACAGGACTTCAACCGGTCGCCGGCGCTCGGCTACGAGGCGCCCGACCAGGCAGGTCTGGTGCGCTGCCTGATGCACGGCTACCCCACGCCGCTGGCGCGCTGGCATTTCCATGACGAGTACGAGCTTCACCTGATCACCGCCACCAAAGGCAAGGCCTTCATCGGCGACTGGATCGGTCCGTTCCAGCCCGGGCACCTGGTGCTGTGCGGCCCCCGCCTGCCGCACAACTGGGTGTCCTTCGACGTGCCGCCGCAGGGGGTCGAAGAGCGCGACCTGGTGATCCAGTTCATGCACGAGCCCTTCGAGCGGGCGGCACAGGACATTCCCGAACTGCGCGAGGTCATGCAATTGCTCGCGCGCGCCGGCCACGGCATCGAGTTCTTCGGCATGTCGCAGGTGGCGCGCGCGCACTGGGACAAGGTCAAGGCGGCGCGCGGCCTGCGCCGCTTCGGCCTGTTCTGCGAGTTCCTGGCCGACCTGGCGCAGTGCAACGACTACCGGTTGCTTTCCACCGTGCAGATGCAGGGTGCCGAGGGGGACGCGCAGGTGGACCAGATCAACGGCGTGGTCAACCGCATCATCGACAACGTGGGCGAGCCCATCAGCATGTCGGACGTGGCCAGGGAACTGGGCATGAGCGAAAGCCGCTTCTCGCGCTTTTTCCGGCGCTCCACGGGCAACAGCTTCACCGACTTCGTCAACCATGTGCGCATCAACAGCGCCTGCCACCTGCTGATGCAGACCGACCATCTGGTCACCGACATCTGCTACCAGGTGGGCTTCAACAACGTGGCCAACTTCAACCGGCGCTTCCTGGAAATCAAGGGCATGACGCCCACCGAGTTCCGGCGGCAGGCGGAATCGCGCTTCGCCGGAAGCCGCTAGCGCCCCGGGGCACTGCGCGGGCACGAGGGTTGCATGCGCCCGCGGCATGCACCCGGCGATCCTCGATCCCATGCCAGCCGCCGCTGACCCGCTGTGGCAGCGCCAGCTCGGCCTGCTGCTCGAATCCACCGGGGAGGGCATCTTCGGCATCGACCTGGACGGGCACTGCATGTTCATCAACCGGGCCGGGGCGCGCATGCTCGGCTGGGCGCCGGCGGAGGTGCTGGGCCGCAACATGCACGAGCTCACGCACCATTCGCATGCGGACGGGCGTCCCTACCTCGACACCGATTGCCCCATCTTCAATGCGTTCCGCCAGGGGCTGGCATGCCGCATCGACACGGAGGTGTTCTGGCGGCGCGAGGGCACGCCCTTCGCGGTAGAGTACTCCAGCCATCCCATCCTCGATGGCGCCCGGGTGCGCGGCGCGGTCATCACCTTTCTGGACATCACCGAGCGCAAGCGGGCGGCGCAGGCGCTGCAAAAAGCCAAGGACGAGCTGGAGCTGCGGGTGGCCGAGCGCACCGGCGAGCTGTCCGCCGCGCTGGTGCAGCTGCGCGAGCTGTCGGCCTATTCCGAATCGGTCCGCGAGGACGAGCGCACCCGCATCGCGCGCGAGGTCCATGACGAACTGGGCAGCCTGCTGGTGGCCCTGAAGATGGATGTGAACTGGCTGGACAAGCGCCTGGGCGAACAGCAGGCGCGAGACCCGGCGGCGGCCCAGGACATGCGCGAGCGCATGCGCTGCAAGTGCCGCAACATGAGCCGCCTGATCGAGAACGCGGTGGACAACGTCGGCCGCATCATCACCGACCTGCGTCCCAGCATCCTCGATCACCAGGGCCTGTGGGCCGCACTGGAATGGCAGGCACAGGACTTCGTGCAGTCGGCCGAACTGGCGCTGGACTGGGACATGCAACTTTCGCCCGAAGCCCCCGAACTGCCCGAGCCGGCCGCCATGGCGGTGTTCCGCATCTTCCAGGAGATGCTCTCGAACGTGGGCCGGCATGCGCAGGCGCGGCGCGTGCAGATCCGCATCGCCACCGATGCCCAGGCGCTGCGCCTGTCGGTGGGCGACGATGGCCGCGGCGCGCCGCCCGAAGCCTTCGAGGCGCCCACGGCCTATGGCGTGATGGGCATGCGCGAACGTGCACGCCACCTGGGCGGCCGCATCCGCATCGCCAGCCAGCCGGGCGCAGGCTCCGTTTTCGAATTGAACCTGCCATTTGCGCCAAGCCATGCCTGACACCATCCGGGTTTTGCTGGCCGACGACCATCGCATCGTCCGCGAGGGCCTCAAGCAGGTGCTGGCCGACGCCGCCGAGATCGAAGTCTGCGCGGAAGCCATTTCCGGTTCCGAGGCGCTGGCCGTGGTGCGCGCGCATGGCGGACCCCCGGCCCTGCATGTGGTGCTGCTGGACATTGCCATGCCGGATGGCGATGGGCTGGATGTGCTGCAGCAGCTGCGCAAGGACTGGCCTCGGTTGCCGGTTCTGATGCTCAGCACCTACCCGGAGCGCCAGTACGCGGTGCGCTGCATCAAGCTCGGCGCGGCGGGCTATCTCAACAAGGGTGCAGACCCCGACGACATGATCGCCGCGGTGCGCAAGGTGGCGTCCGGCGGGCGCTATGTCACGCCCGCCACGGCCGAGGCGCTGGCCAGCGCGGTCGGGTCGGCCTCCGCCGGCGTCGGGCACGAGGCGCTGTCCCACCGGGAGCACCAGGTCTTTCGCCTGCTCACCACGGGGCACAACGTGAGCGAAATTGGTGCGCGCCTGCAGCTCGCGCCCAACACGGTCAGCACTTACCGGGCACGAATCCTGGAAAAGACCGGCACCAAGAACGACGTCGAACTGGCCCTGTACGCCGAGCGGCATGCGCGTGGCGGCTGATTTGTAGGGCTGGCACTACAAGGCGTCCACGCAGGCGGCGCGATTTTCGCGTTGCGGGGGCGCAAGGCGCCGGTTTGGCCCGGGGCTTGCGAACGGCAGGGCATCGCTTCAACCAGGTGCCCCATGTCCAAGCTGCCATCCGACGCCCCAGTGCAAGCCTCCACGCAGGCCACCTACGACGCTTATGACGCGGACCGCCCGCTGCTCATGCGCTGCGCCTGCGGACAGGACCATGCGCCGTCGGAGCACGACGCGGCAACGCGCATGCAGAGCCAGGACGAACTGTCGAACGACTTCATCGAGGCTTCGCTGGTCAAGGCGATCTTTCCGCAGGACAGCGTACGGCGCCGGTTCCTCAAGGCCGTGGGCGCCAACACGGCGCGTGCCGCCATTGCGTCGCTTCTCCCGGTGGGTGCGCTGCAGGCGATGGCGCAGGATCGCGGCCCGCTGGAGAAGAAGGAGCTCAAGATCGGCTTCATCGCCATCACCTGCGCGAGCCCCCTGATCATGGCCGACCCGCTGGGCTTCTACCGCAAGGAAGGGCTGAGCGTGCAGCTGAACAAGACGGCCGGCTGGGCGCTCATCCGCGACAAGATCCTCAACAAGGAATACGACGCGACGCACTTCCTCTCGCCCATGCCGCTGGCCATCTCGATGGGGCTGGGCTCCAACCAGGCGCCGATGAAGGTGGCGAGCATCCAGAACACCAACGGCCAGGCGATCACGCTGCACCTCAAGCACAAGGACAAGCGCGACCCGAAGCAGTGGAAGGGCTTCAAGTTCGCCGTGCCTTTCGAGTACAGCATGCACAACTTCCTGCTGCGCTACTACCTGGCCGAGCACGGCGTGAACCCCGACACCGACGTGCAGATCCGCGTGACGCCGCCGCCGGAGATGGTGGCCAACCTGCGCGCCGGCAACATCGACGGCTTCCTCGGCCCCGATCCGTTCAACCAGCGCGCCGTGTACGACGAGGTCGGCTTCATCCACATCCTGTCGAAGGAGATCTGGGACGGCCACCCCTGCTGCGCCTTCGGCCTGCCCGAGTCCTTCATCAAGGAGAACCCGAACACCTATGCGGCGCTGTACCGCGCGATCCTGACGGCCAGCTACATGGCCAGCCTGCCGAAGGACCGTTCGCTGATCGCCAAGGTGATTGCGCCGACGCAGTACCTCAACCAGCCGGAGGCGGTGCTCGAACAGGTGCTCACCGGCAAGTTCGCCGATGGCCTGGGCAACATCCGCAACGTGCCCGACCGCGCCAACTTCGACCCGATGCCGTGGCAGAGCATGGCGGTGTGGATGCTCACGCAGATGAAGCGCTGGGGCTACATCAAGGGCGACATCAACTACCGGCAGATTGCCGAGCAGGTGTTCCTGATCACCGATGCGAAGAAGTACATGTCGCAGGTGGGCTTCAAGCCGCCGGAAGGCGCCTATCGCAGGTTCAAGGTGATGGGCAAGGACTTCGACCCGTCGAGGCCCGAGGAGTACCTGCAGGGCTTTGCCATCCAGAAGTCGGCCGCGGCTTGAGGGTGCGGGGCCAATGAAACTCCTGAACCTCAAGGCGGCCCTGGTCTCGGCCTTGCTGCTCGCGCTGCTGGTCGGCATCTGGTATGCGGCCACCTTGCCGGCCGGCGGTGCGGGCGGCACCGCAGCCGGCATGACGCCCGAACAGATCGAGTACGCCAGGATGATGGGCAAGGACCCGGGCGCGCAGAAAAGCAGCGGCTTTCCGACGCCCGGCCAGTTCTTCGCCACCATGGCGCAGCAGCTGGCCAATCCCTTCTACGACAACGGCCCCAACGACAAGGGCATTGCCATCCAGCTGGCGCATTCGCTGGGCCGCGTGGCGCTGGGCTTTGTGCTGGCCTGCGTGGTGGCGGTGCCGCTGGGCTTCGTGATCGGCATGAGCCCGCTGCTGCAGCGCGCCTTCGACCCCTTCATCCAGGTGCTCAAGCCGATCAGTCCGCTGGCCTGGATGCCGCTGGCCCTCTACACCATCAAGGACAGTTCGGTCTCGGGCGTGTTCGTGATCTTCATCTGCTCGGTGTGGCCGATGCTGATCAACACCGCCTTCGGCGTGGCATCGGTCAAGCGCGAATGGCTCAACGTGGCGCGCACGCTGGAAGTGACGCCGCTGCGCAAGGCCTTGCGCGTCATCCTGCCGGCGGCGGCGCCGACCATCCTCACGGGCATGCGCATCAGCATGGGCATTGCCTGGCTGGTGATCGTGGCCGCGGAGATGCTGGTGGGCGGCACCGGCATCGGCTACTTCGTGTGGAACGAGTGGAACAACCTCTCGCTCACCAACGTGATCTTCGCGATCCTGGTGATCGGCGTGGTGGGCATGCTGCTCGACCTGTTCTTTGCCCGACTCCAGAAGCTGGTGACCTATGTGGAGTGAAGCCCAGCAACGCCGGGCAGCGCCCGCATCGTCACCCACTGGAAAGCGCCAGATGCCCGTCGCCAACGCCTTCCTGAAGGTCGAGAACCTGGCCAGGTCCTTCGTGCTCGAGCGGCCGGTGTTCGCCGGCGTGAACTTCACGCTGGATCGCGGCGAGTTCGTCTGCATCATCGGCCATTCGGGCTGCGGCAAGACCACCATCCTCAACGTGCTGGCGGGCCTGGACCAGGCCAGCGAAGGCCACGTGTTCATGGACGGGCGCGAGCTGGCCGGCCCCGGCCTGGAGCGCGGCGTGGTGTTCCAGAGCCATGCGCTCATGCCGTGGCTGACGGTGCGGCGCAACATCGCCTTCGCGGTGGAATCGCGCTGGCCCGACTGGAGCCGCGCGCAGGTGGACGCGCACGTGCGCACCTTCGTCGAGATGGTCGGCCTGGGCGCCGCCATCGACAGGAAGCCGTCGGAACTCTCGGGCGGCATGAAGCAGCGCGTGGGCATTGCGCGCGCCTTCGCCATCCAGCCCAAGATGCTGCTGCTGGACGAGCCCTTCGGTGCCCTGGACGCGCTCACGCGCGGCACCATCCAGGACGAGCTCATGGCCATCGTGCGCGAGACGCGGCAGACGGTGTTCATGATCACGCACGATGTGGACGAGGCCATCCTGCTGGCCGACCGCATCCTGCTGATGAGCAACGGCCACGACACGGCCGGCGGCTACGTGCCCGGCGGCATCGCCGAGGTGGTGGCCAATCCGCTGCCGCGCGAACGCACGCGCGCCGGGCTGCATCACTTGCCCGGTTATTACGAGCTGCGCAACCACATCGTCGATTTCCTGGTCACCCGCGCGCGCGCCGGCGGCCGCTGAACCGTTTTCCAGACCCACCTCATCCTCAGGAGCCAAGCCAGATGAACCGCAACGACGTCACCGAGAAGATCATCACCGCCAAGGTCGCCCAGGGCCTCACCTGGGATTCCGTGGCAAAGAAAGTGGGCCAGTCGAAGGAGTGGACCACCGCCCTGTGCCTGGGCCAGATGACCGCCACCGCCGAGCAGGCGGCCGTGCTGGGCGAGATCTTCGGCCTCTCGCAGGACGAGCAGAAGTGGCTGCAGGTGGTGCCCTACAAGGGCTCGCTGCCCACTGCCGTGCCCACCGACCCCCTGATCTACCGCTGGTACGAGATCGTCAACGTGTACGGCAGCACCATCAAGGAGCTGATCCATGAGGAGTTCGGCGACGGCATCATGAGCGCCATCGACTTCAAGATGGACATCACGCGCGAGGCCGATCCCAAGGGCGACCGGGTCAACGTGGTCTTGTCGGGCAAGTTCCTGCCGTACAAGACCTACTGAGTTCCAGCGGGGTTCAGCGCCGCGTGACCGCCATGAAGTTGGTGGTCCTGAACTGCTCGTGCAGTTCGCTGTAGGCCTCCAAGGGGTGGAAGTAACCCAGGGGCGTGATGCGGAAGAGGTCGAAGTTCGACTGGCTGAACAGGTACCAGAAGTCCTGGAAGTAGGTCCGCGTGTCGATGTTGCAGCCGCCGAACTCGAAGGTCACGATATCGATGGCCTGGGCGGCCAGCATCCTGCTGGCGCCTGCCAGGGCGTCGAGTTCGTGCCCCTCGATGTCGATCTTCAGGAGATGGATCCGGGCGATGTCCCGGACGGCGCAATAGTCGTCGATGGTGGTCATCGAGACGGTTTCGGCCTGCTCGAACGCGATGTTGAGGTGGTCCAGCCGGCGCTTGGTCAGCGACGCCAGGCCCGAACCCGCTTCGTCGTAGTGGAGGGTGGCTTCACCCCGCTCCTTGCCCAGGCCGAAATTGTTCAGGTGCACGTCGGGCCTGCCCGATGCCGCTTGTTCCAGGTAGATGAATGTCTCGTGGCCCGGCTCGAAGCAATGGATCGTGTGTTCGGTGCCTTGCAGGCCGTTCAGTGCCAGCTGCAGAAACTGGCCCTTGTTGGCACCCACGTCGAAGACGCAATAGGGGCCCTCGATCTTGCGGCGCAGGTATTCGAAGATGGCGTGCTCGCCGCTGGACTGGACGCCTCCTCCGGAGCCCACACCCATCAGGTACTGCGAGAGCAGGACATTGCGCTGCAGCAAGCCCTGGACGAAGCGGTTTTGCGTTGTCCTGGCCAAGGTCCTCGTCAGCACTGACATGCGGTTCGCTCCTTGGGCGGGCTTTCCCCCGCAGGTTCTGAAGTTAATACTAAGTGTTTATTTGCGACGGATGCCTGTCAAGCACGCCAAATGAAAAAACCCGCAGCCCTTTCGAGCTGCGGGTTCCATTGCTTTTGGAAGAGCAGGCGCTCTTCCGTCGGCAACAGGCCTTTTACATGCCCATGCCGCCCATGCCACCCATGCCGCCCATGTCGGGCATGCCGCCGCCGGCCGGCGCGTCGTCCTTCGGTGCTTCGGCGACCATGGCTTCGGTCGTCAGCAGCAGCGAAGCCACGGAAGCAGCGTTCTGCAGCGCGGTGCGGGTCACCTTGGTCGGGTCCAGGATGCCCAGCTCGAGCATGTCGCCGTAGGTGTCGTTGGCAGCGTTGAAGCCGTAGTTGCCCTTGCCGGCCAGAACCGCGTTGACCACCACCGAGGCTTCGCCGCCGGCGTTGTTCACGATTTCGCGCAGGGGGGCTTCGATGGCCTTGAGCACCAGCTTGATGCCGGCGTCCTGGTCGGCGTTGTCGCCCTTGACCGAGGTGCCCACGGCTTGCTTGGCACGCAGCAGGGCCACGCCGCCACCGGCCACGACGCCTTCTTCCACTGCAGCGCGGGTGGCGTGCAGGGCGTCTTCGACGCGCGCCTTCTTTTCCTTCATTTCGACTTCGGTGGCAGCGCCGACCTTGATCACGGCAACACCGCCGGCCAGCTTGGCCACGCGCTCTTGCAGCTTCTCGCGGTCGTAGTCGCTGGTGGCTTCCTCGATCTGCACGCGGATCTGCTTCACGCGGGCTTCGATGTCGGCAGCAGCGCCGGAGCCGTCGATGATGATGGTGTTTTCCTTGCCCACTTCGATGCGCTTGGCCTGGCCGAGGTCGGCCAGCGTCACCTTCTCGAGGGTCAGGCCCACTTCTTCGGCGATGACCTTGCCGCCCGTCAGGATGGCGATGTCTTCCAGCATGGCCTTGCGGCGGTCGCCGAAGCCAGGTGCCTTCACGGCCACGACCTTCAGGATGCCGCGGATGGTGTTGACCACCAGCGTCGCCAGGGCTTCGCCTTCGACTTCTTCAGCGATGATCAGCAGCGGACGGCCGGCCTTGGCCACTTGCTCCAGCGTGGGCAGCAGGTCGCGGATGTTGCTGATCTTCTTGTCGAACAGCAGGACGAACGGGTTGTCCAGGATGGCCGACTGCTTGTCGGGGTTGTTGATGAAGTAGGGCGACAGGTAGCCGCGGTCGAATTGCATGCCTTCGACGACGTCCAGCTCGCTGTCCAGCGACTTGCCGTCTTCGACGGTGATCACGCCTTCCTTGCCGACCTTGTCCATCGCGTCAGCGATGATCTTGCCGATGGTTTCGTCGCTGTTGGCCGAGATCGAGCCGACTTGCGCGATTTCCTTGGAGGTGGTGGTGGCCTTCGAAGCCTTCTTCAGCTCTTCCACCAGAGCGGCGACAGCCTTGTCGATGCCGCGCTTGAGGTCCATCGGGTTGATGCCGGCGGCCACGTACTTGAAGCCTTCGCGCACGATGGCCTGGGCCAGAACCGTGGCGGTGGTGGTGCCGTCACCAGCGTTGTCGCTGGTCTTGGAAGCCACTTCCTTCACGAGCTGGGCGCCCATGTTCTGCAGCTTGTCCTTGAGTTCGATTTCCTTGGCGACCGACACGCCGTCCTTGGTCACGGTGGGGGCGCCGAAGGAGCGCTCGAGCACCACGTTGCGGCCCTTGGGACCCAGGGTGACCTTCACTGCGTTGGCCAGGATGTTGACACCCTCGACCATGCGGGCGCGGGCTTCGCCGCCGAAGACTACGTCTTTTGCTGCCATTTAAATTACTCCGGAAATTTGAATATCTAGTCAGTTGAGGACAGAGCAGCCAGCCGCTTCGCGGCCGTCTGGTCTGTCCCGCAAAATCACTTGGCTTCGACCACCGCGAACAGGTCGTCTTCCTTCATGACCAGCAGCTCGTCGCCGTCGACCTTGACGGTCTGGCCCGAGTACTTGCCGAACAGCACGCGGTCGCCGACCTTCACGTTCAGGGCAATGATGTCGCCCTTGTCGTTCTTCTTGCCCGGGCCCACGGCCAGCACTTCGCCTTGGTCCGGCTTCTCGGCGGCGTTGTCGGGGATGACGATGCCCGAGGCGGTCTTGGTTTCGCTTTCAATGCGCTTGACGATCACGCGATCGTGCAAAGGACGAAGTTTCAATTGCATCTCCTTGAATGGAAGAAAGAACAAAAAGGGGGCCGAACGGCCCGGCTTGGGTCGTTCCGTTCGGCGAGACGAGGGGGTGTTGTTAGCACTCAACCCCAACGAGTGCTAATCATAAGGGCTTTTGTGACGGTTTCAAGACGGGGTGACGGCCACCCCCTGGCGGCGCCGCAAGCCTGGCGCGCTGTGCCGGCAGTCGGGGGCTTCAGCCCAGCGTGCCGGCCACCCCCTCGATCAGGAAGTCCATCCTGTCGAGCACCGGGTCGTAGTTGCCGTAGCCCTTGTCGAGCGCCACCTTCCCGGTGTTGCTCTTGACCGGCCCGGTCCAGATCGGCTTGCCGGCCTTCAGCTCGGCCATCGCGGCGGTGGCGGCGTTGCGTGCCTGCTCGGTGGCGCCGGCGCCGAAGGGCGTGCTCTGGACCATGTCCTTGTCGTAGCCGCCGAAGAACCGGTTGGGCAGCTTGGTGCCCGCGCCCAGGTCGGCGGCGAAGGACTTGTACACGGTCTCCCACTTGTTCTCGGCGCCGGTGATGAAGCCCTTGGGCGCCAGGCGGGCCTGGGAGGCGTTGTGTCCGCAGGTCTTGACGCCGGCCTTCTCTGCCGTCTCGATCACCACCTTCGGGCTGTCGACATGGCAGGCGATGACGTCGGCGCCGGCGGCGACGAGCGAGTTGGTGGCCTCGGCCTCGCGCACCGGCATCGACCAGTCGCCGGTCATCACCAGCTGCACCACCGCGTTCGGATTGACGCGCCGCACCCCCAGCGTGAAGGTGTTGATGTTGCGCAGGACGATCGCGATGGGCTTGGCCGCCACGAAGCCGATCTTGTTCGTCTTCGTCGACAGGCCCGCGGCGATGCCGTTGATGTAGTGCGCCTGGTCCAGGTAGCAGAAATAGCCGCCCAGGTTGGCCGGGTGCTTGTCGGGCGACCAGAGGGAGGTGGGGTGGCGGAACTCCACCTTGGGATACTTCTTCGCCAGCTCGATCATGAACGGATCGAAGTAGCCGAAGGAGGTGCCGAAGATGAGCGACGCCCCGTCGCTCTCGATCATGCCGGCGATGGTCTTTCGCACGGCCACCGTCTCGGGCACGTTCTCCTCTTCCACCACCTTCACGCCCGGCACGGACTTGAGCGCCCGGGCGGCCACGGCATGCGCCTGGTTCCAGCCGAAATCGTCGCGCGGGCCGACGTAGACGATGCCGACGGTGACATCGGACTTGGCGGCATGCGCCGCGCCTGCGCCCAGCAGGGCAGGCGCAGTGCTGCCCAGCAGGCTGCCGGCGGCGGAGCCGACGGTGGTGCCGAGGAAGCGGCGGCGGTTCCAGTTGCTCTGATGCGTCATGGGGACTCCTTGATGGGGCGAAGGGGATTGGCGAAGGGAAAGGAATGGGGCGGCGGGCAGATCAGCCCACCTTGCGTGCGCGCCGGGCTGGCGCGGCAACGCTGGCCGCGTAGCGGTCCAGGATGCCGCCCAGGTTGTCGTCGACCGGCTTCTTCTCGGGCGCCAGCGCGCGCTGCTGGATGCTTGCCAGGTGCGCGTCCATCAGGCGCAGCGCCGCCTTGGCGTCGCGGCGCCGAAGGGCTTCGATCAGCGCCTTGTGCTCGTCGATGCCGCACTGGGGCGAGTGCGTGTTGCCGTAGATGGCCAGGATCAGCGAGCAGCGCGAAACCAGTTCGGACAGGTAGCGCGTGATCACCGGGTTGCCCGCCAACTGCGCCAGGCGGATGTGGAACTCCCCGGCCAGGCGCGCGCACAGCGCCGGCGGCTGGGTGCGTGCCGCATCTTCCTCGTCGCGCAGGTGGCCCTCCAGCGCGGCGCCCATGGACGGCGTCCAGCGCTCGATGACCAGCCGCACCACCTCGCGTTCCAGGCAGGCGCGCGCCTCGAAGACGTTGTGCGCCTCGGCGCGCGAGGGCTGCGCCACGGTGGCCGTGCGCCGTCGGCCGGCGTCCACCAGACCTTCGGCGATGAGGCGGGCCAGTGCTTCGCGCACCAGCGTCCGGCTCACGTTCAGATGCGCGGCCAGCGTGTCTTCGGGCAGCTTGGTGCCCGGCGTCAGCGCCTGTTCGATGACCGCGTGCTTGAGCGCCAGATAGGCGACTTCCGATTTGCTGGGTTCGTCCTGGTTCATTCCGTGGCCTGTGCGGCTGTATGCAGCATTTCTCCAGGCTGTATGCGAAAAGCGGGCCAGCTTGTTTGGCGGCCGGATGGGTTCACGTGCACCGAATTGAAGCCAATGCGCCTCGGATTGAGGCGAAGCCGCCGGCGTCATGGGGCCAGTCGCATGGCCGCACGCCAAGATGAGGCGCTTCGCCGATGGCAGGGATATTGCATACCTGATTCCTCAATCACGTATACATGACAGGAGCCCAGCGGCATGAGCAGCCCCCAAACCATCACCCTGAGTCTCAACCCGCAGCAGCTCGACCTTCTGCAGCGCTGCATCGCCGCGGGCGATGCGCCCGACCTGCAGGCGCTGGCCGAACGCGCCCTTCGCGAATGGAAGGACGGCGTGCCCTCGGCCAAGCCCGCGGCGGTGGCCAAGTCCGATTCCGCGGGTCTGTCGGACCGGCGCGAACTGCTGGCCACCCACGTGCTGGAACCGGGCACCGGCAAGGCATTGGAAGTGATGCAGGGGCAGGTCTTGCGCATCGAGCAGGTCGAGGGCGGCCAGTGCGCCGACTTCAACTGCTTCAACCTTCACGACTACAAGGAATTCATGCACGTGGGGCGCACCCGCACCCTGCATGGCTTCAACCCCGGGCCTGGCGACTTCCTGTGGTCGGCGCCGCCGCGCGAGCGCGCCATGATGTTCATCCTGGCGGACACGGTGCGTGCCAACGACGTGATGTTCCCGCGCTGCAGCGCCAACCTGTACGAGTCGGTGTACGGCTTTGCCCGGCACACCAACTGCCACGACATCCAGTCGGAGGCGCAGCGCGAGTACGGGCTCACGCCCGACGACGTGCACGACTCGTTCAACCTGTTCATGAACACCGTCATCTCCGGGCAGCGCGGCCGCATCGAGCGCCAGACCTCCAGGGCTGGCGACCATGTGGAACTGCTGGCGCTGATGGACGTGCTGGCCGTGCCCAACGTGTGCGGCGCCGACGTGATGCGCACCAGCAACTTCTCGCTCAAGCCCCTGAAGGTGCAGGTCTTCAGCGCGTCCGAAAAAGACAGCGCCGCCGTCCCGCCCCTGCCCAGGTGGGACACCCAGCGCACGCCGGCGCAGTTCCGCCAGAAAGACATCAAGGCCGATCGCGCACTGCGCCGCGATCCGGGCTACCGGCCGGAATTCACCAACGTGCCCCTGCTCCAAAGCCAGCACCCGGTGCTGCTCGATGCAGCGCAATGCGAGCTGCTCGAATCCTTCGCGCTGAAGCAGTTCTACGGTGCCAACCTGGGCGCGCAGCTTCGCGACGTTCTCTTCAGCTGGTGGGAAAAGCGCTACCTGGAATGAGCGCAGGACCGCCCGCGCCGCCCGACATCACGCCGACAATGCGAACCCCATGGAAATCGACTTCAGCACCCTCACCGAATACCAGCGCTACAAGCTGATGGCCAGCCTGATCGTGCCCCGGCCGATCGCGCTGGTCACCACGCTCGGGCCCGACGGCACGGTCAACGCGGCGCCTTTCTCCATGTTCAACATGCTGGGCGAGGAGCCGCCCATCGTCATGATCAGCGTGAACCGGCTGACCGACGGCTCGCTCAAGGACACCGCGGCCAACATCGTGCGAACCCGGGAGTTCGTCGTTCACCTGAGCGACGAGGCCATGGCCGCGAAGATGCACCAATGCGGCGAACGGCTGCCGCCGGACATGAGCGAACTGGCGCACGCCGGCCTGACGCCGGCGCCATGCACGCAGGTGGCGCCGCCGCGCATCGCCCAGGCCCCCGTCGCCTTCGAATGCAATTTGTGGGAGACGCTGGAGACCGAGAGCCGGCAGATCTTCATCGGCCGCGTTCTGCGGCTGCATGCGCGCGACGGGCTCATCGACACCGAGCGCTGGCGCGTGCGGCTGCAGGAGTATTTCCCGGTCGGGCGTTTTGGCGCCAGCTTCTACGTCACCACGCGCGACCGCTTCTCGCTGGAAAAGGATGCGGGCACCGTCACGCCCATCGACGAGATGTAGGCGGGTCGATCACGGCAGGCGCCGCGACGACGCCCGCCACACCAGTTCCGGTGCCGGCCCGGCCACGGTGCGCCGGGCGGTGTCGCCGCGCAGGTGGTCGAACAGCAGGTCGATGGCCAGGTGGGCCACCTCGTCCAGGTGCAGGTCGACGGCGGTGAGCGGCGGCTCGCTCATGCGGGCGCGAATGCCGTCGTAGCGGGTGGCCAGCATCACGTCCTGCGGCACCCGGCGGCCGGCCTGCGCCAGGAAGCGCGCCACGCCGGTGGCGAAAGCGTCCACCGGCACGCAGAAGGCGTCGATGGCGGCATCGCGCGCCAGCAGCTCGGCTGCGGCGGCAAAGCCGCCTTCCTCGCCCAGCGCCTCGTCCACGCGCAGGCACAGGCGCGGCATGCCCTGCGCGGACACCATCTCGTCATAGGCCGCCTGCGCCTGCGCATAGGAATTGCGCTCGGCCGCGCCCACCACCAGCGCGATGCGACGTGCGCCCTGGTCCTGCAGGTGCTTCAGTAGCAGCTCCGTGGCCTGGCGGGAATGCAGGTCCACGAAGGGGGCCGGGTCGCGGGTGCCCCCCTGGCGGCCGATGCTCACCACCGGCAGCCCGCGCAGGCGTAGCGCCTCCAGGTTCGGGTCGTCGGCCGAAGGCTCGATGACCAGCGCGCCGTCCACATCCAGCAGGTCCAGCGGCGCATGGCCCGTTTCCAGCGGCGGGGCCAGCACCATCGCCAGGCCGCGCTCCAGGGCGGCAGCGGCGGCCACCGCGGCGATCTCCATCAGGAAGCCCAGGCGCGACGGGCCGCCCGCCACGGCAAAGGGCATGGACGAGAGCAGCACGATCATGTGCGCCTCGCCGGTGCGCAGCCGCTGGGCGTGCCGGTTCGGGCGGTAGCCCAGGGCGGCGGCGGCCTGCGCGACCCGCTCGCGCGTGCGTGCATCCACCTGGCCGCGCCCGTTGAGCGAATGCGACACGGTGGTGGGCGACACCCCGGCGGCCCGCGCCACGTCGGCAATGGTGACGCGCTGAGTCATCCCCGCGGCACCTCCCGATCCTTGATCTCGCTTTCCCATGTTGACGCCGGCCCTGGATGATGATTGAATTACCCAAATCGTTTTGGGCGTGACCCAAAATGGTAACGCACCGCCTGAAGGACCTTTGAGGCGGTTTTTTCGGCCCACAACCCAAATCGATTTGGGTGATCCGACGCCAGTCGGTTGAATTCAAAAAACCAGGAGACAAATCATGGCGAGCGTTCCCGAGACACAGCCGGTCGATGCAGTGCTGCCCTTGCCGCAGCTGCTGCTGTTCGGCCTGCAGCACGTACTGGTGATGGCGGCGGTGCCCATCACCTCCGTCTTTCTGGTGGCCAAGGCGCTGGGCCTGCCGGCGGGCGTGACCATCAACCTGATCAGCGCCACCTTCCTGATGTGCGGCCTGGGCTCGCTGCTGCAGTCTTTCGGGCCGTGGAAGCTCGGCGCCAAGCTGCCCTTCGTGATGGTGCCGGGCGGCGCGCCGATCGTGATGTTCCTCACCATCGCGCAGCAGACCGACCTGCAGACCGCCTCGGGCGCGGTCATCCTCACCTCGCTGTTCTATTTCGTGGTGCTGCCGGTGTTCGCGCGCTGCCTCAAGTACTTTCCCAAGATCGTGATCGGCACGCTGCTCATGCTGGTGTCGATCAACTTGGTGAAGGTGTACGGCGGCATCATCGCCGGCAAGCCGGGCACGCCCGGCTTCGCCGACCCTGTGCACATCGGGCTGGCCCTGGCCACCATCGGTTTCACCATCCTGTTCGCCCGCATCTTCAAGGGCCTGCTGGGCCAGTTGAGCGTGCTGCTGGGCCTGCTGGCCGGCGCGCTGGTCGCGGCGGCCCTGGGCTTCATGGACGTGAGCGGCGTGGCCAACGGCCCGGTGTGGAGCGCCCCCAGCCTGCTGCCTTTCGGCACACCCAAGTTCGACCTGATCGCGGCCGTGCCGCTGCTGGTGTTCAGCGTGATCTCGATGGTGGAGGCCACCGGCCAGACCGTGGCGGTGGCCGAGATCGTCGGCAAGCGCATCGAGCCGCGCGACGTGGTGCCGCGCACCATCCGCGGCGACGCGCTGATGTCCTTCTTCGGCGGCCTGTTCGGCACGTCGATGATCATCACCAGCGGCGAGAACGTCGGCATCGTGCGTGCCACCCAGGTGCGCTCGCGCTACGTCACCGCCGCGGCCGGCGCCATCCTGGTGCTGGTGGCGCTGTTCGCGCCGCTCGGCCGGCTGGCCAATGCCATCCCCGAGGCGGTGGTGGGCGGCACGGCCATGGTGGTGTTCGCCATCATCGGCACCATCGGCATCGACATGCTGCGCAAGGCCGACCTGCACGAGCGCTCCAACATGTTCGTGCTGGCCGGCGCGCTGGCCATGGGCCTGCTGCCGATCCTGGTGCCGGGCTTCTACAGCGGCTTTCCGAAGGCACTTCAGCCCGTGCTGGGCAACGGCCTGGCGATGGGCGCGCTGACCGCGGTGCTGCTGAACATCCTCTTCAACCACCTTGGCGGTGCGCGCGGCAGCAACACGGTTGCAGCCGCGCCGCAAGGAACCCCCAATGCCCACTGAAAACAGAGAACTCCAATCCTCGTCCTTCGAGGCCGGCACGCTGCTGCTGGCACCGGAGCACCTGCTGCTGCGGGGCGGCCCGGTCACCGGCCATGCGGTGCTGGTGCAGGACGGCCGCTTCGCGGACGTCGGCCCCGCCCCGGTGCTGAAGGCGCGCCACGCGCAGCACACGCCCGTCGAGATGCCAGGCCACCTGCTGATGCCCGGCATGATCGATGCGCACCACCACCTCACCCAGTCCTTCGGCAAGTCGCTGGCCTATGGCGAGCCGTCGGAGATCTTCCGGCGGGTGTGGGTGCCGCTCGAATCGAGCCTGAACGACGAGTTCGTCTACCAGAGCGCCAAGCTCGCCGCGCTCGAATCGCTGCGCGGCGGCTTCACCACCGCGTGCGACGCCGGCACCCGCGCCAAGGGCGAGATCGGTGCCGTGGCCCGCGCCACCACGGAGGCCGGCCTGCGCTGCGTGCTGGGCATGATCTGCAACGACGGCGGCAACGAGAGCACCGCCGAGCAGCGCAGCGCCATCCGCCAGCAGGCCGAGCGCTTCCTGTCGCAGTGGAAGAGCGATCCGCTGGTGCACCCGTCGCTGGCCATCTCCATTCCCGAGGCCGCCTCGGACGAGATGCTGGCCGCCATCTCCGCGATGTGCGCGGAGGCCGGCACCATCTTCCAGAGCCATGTGAATGAGCACCTGGCCGCCGTCGAGCGCTCGGTGGTCAAACGCGGGTTGCGCCCGCTGGAGCTGCTCGCCAAGGTCGGCGCGCTGGGGCCGCAGGTGCTGATCGCGCACGGCACGCTGGTCACGCCTTCGGAGCTCATGCTGCTGCAGCGCACCGACACGGCCTTCAGCTACAACCCGGTGGCCAGTGCCTGGAAGGGCAATGCCGTGGCGCCCGCGCACTTGATGGCCGAACTGGGCATCCGCTTCGGCCTGGGCACCGATTCGACCCGCAGCGATGCCTTCCGCCTGATGGATGCGGCCGAAGCGGCGCAGAAGTTCGCCTTCTCGATGGCGGTGGGCGACACCTCCGCCGGCGCCGGCTGGACCTGGCTGGACCATGCCACGCACGAAGGCGCGCGCGCCATCGGCCTGGCGCCGCGCATCGGCGAGATCGCGGTGGGCAAGGAGGCCGACTTCCTGCTGGTCGACGTGGACACGCCCGAGTTGTGCACCAGCGTCGACCTGGTGTGGGACCTGGTGCGCCTCGCGCAGCGCGACCAGATCGCGGCCAGCTTCGTGGCGGGGCGCCTGCGCCTGTGGCACGGCTGGCCGCTGGACTGGGATGCGCGTGCCCTGATGCGGCAGGTGGCGCAGACGGCGCACGACGCCATCGCTCGCGCGCCCATCCAGCGCCTGCACCCGGTGGCGGCCGAGCACAAGCGGCGCGCGCTGGCGGCGGCCGAATCGCTGGCCGGCGCGGCGGCGGCAGGAGCCGGCCGGTGAGCACGACGCAGCTGATCCTCTTCTCGGCCATCGTCGTCGTGGGCGGCTTCATCCAGGGCTCCACCGGCATGGGCTTCGCGCTGATGGTGGCGCCGGTCATCAGCCTGTTCAATCCCGAACTGCTGCCCGTGTGCGTGCTGATATTGATGCTGCCGCTGTCGATGTATGTCGCGCATCGCGAGCACCGGGCGGTGGACCGGCCGGGCAGCGCCTGGATCACCGCCGGCCGGCTGCTGGGCACCTTCGGCGGGCTGGCGGTGCTGGCCTGGCTGAGCCCGCGCAGCCTGGCCATCTTCGTGGGCCTGTCGACCATCGCGGCGGTGGCGGCGACCTGGTTCATGCCGGCCTTCACGCCGGGGCGCGGTGCGCTGGCCACCGCCGGCCTCATCACCGGCGTGACCGAGACCGCCACCGGCATCGGCGGCCCGCCGCTGGCGCTGGTCTACCAGCACCAGCCGGTGGCCGTGATGCGCTCCACCCTGGCCGTGTGCTTCCTGGTGGGGCAGGTGATGTCGCTGATCTTCCTGTTCGCCGCAGGGCAGGTGCGCCAGCCGCAGCTGCTGGCCGCGGCCCAGTTGCTGCCGGCGCTGGGCGTCGGGGCGCTGCTCAGCCACTACGTGCACCACCGGATCAACGAGCGCTTCATGCGCTCCTTCGTGCAGCTCTTCGCGGTGGCGTCGGGGGTGGTGCTGCTGGTCAAGGCGCTCTGAGCAAGCCCTGGGCAGCGCCGTCAGTTCAGCCGCAGCCCGCTTCCCGCGTCGAAGACATGCGCCAGTTCGGCTTGCGGCCGCAGCCGCAGCAGCTCGCCGGGACGTGCGCCGATGCGCTCGCGCAGCTGGGCAACGATGTCATGGCCGGCCACGCGTGCAGCCACCTGGGTGTCGGAGCCGGTCGGCTCCACCACCCGCACTTCGGCCGCCACGCCTTCGTCGTCGTCGCCGCCCACCAGCGAGAAATGCTCGGGCCGCGCGCCGTAGACCACGCGCGTGCCCTGCTCGGCGCGAGGTGCACGCGCCAGGGGCAGCCGGAGCCCGTCGTCGGTGAGCACATGCGGTGCGCCTTCCAACTGCAGCCGGCCCGGAATGAAGTTCATCGCCGGCGAGCCGATGAAGCCGGCCACGAAGGCATTGCCCGGCCGGTCGTACAGCTCCAGCGGCGTGCCCACCTGCTCGATGTGCCCGTCCTTGAGCACCACGATGCGGTCGGCCAGCGTCATGGCCTCCACCTGGTCGTGCGTGACGTACACCGTGGTGGTGCGAAGGCGCTGGTGCAGCGCCTTGATCTCGGTGCGCACCTGCACGCGCAGCTTGGCGTCCAGGTTGGACAGCGGCTCGTCGAACAGGAAGGCCTGCGGCCGCCGCAAAATGGCCCGGCCCATGGCCACGCGCTGGCGCTGCCCGCCCGAGAGCTGGCCCGGCTTGCGCTCGAGCAGGGGCGACAGGCCCAGGATGCCCGCCACCTCGGCCACCCGCACCCGGATCTCGGCGGGCCGGACCTTCTGCAGCCGCAGCGAGAAGCCCAGGTTGTCAGCCACCGTCATGTGCGGGTACAGCGCGTAGTTCTGGAACACCATGGCGATGTCGCGGTCGCGCGGCGCAATGGGGTCGATGCGGCGCGCGCCCAGGTGGATTTCGCCGCCGCTGGTTTCCTCCAGCCCGGCGATCATGCGCAGCAGGGTCGACTTGCCGCAGCCCGACGGGCCGACCAGCGCGACGAATTCGCCGTCGCCGATGTGCAGGTCGATGCCGTGCACGACCGGGTTCTTGCCGTAGCGCTTGCTCAGCTGCCGCAGTTCGATGCTTGCCATGTCTCTTCTGCCCCTCAGTCTTTCAGCCCGCCCGCGGTCAGGCCCTGCACCAGCCACTTGCGCACCACCAGCGTGAACACCACCGCCGGCGCCATCACCAGCGTGCCGGCGGCGGCGATGCGGCTCCATTCCCATCCTTCGTACTGCAGGAAATTGACGATGGCCACCGGCGTGGTGACGGCCTCGGTGCGCGTGAGGATCAGGGCGAAGAAGAAGTCGTTCCACGAGAAGACGAAGCACAGCACCGCGGTGGCCGCCAGGCCCGGCGCGGCCAGCGGCAGCGTCACGCGCCAGAAGGCCTGCCACACGCCGCAGCCGTCGATGTAGGCGGCTTCTTCCAGCGCCGGCGGCACCGCCTCGAAGAAGGTCTGCATCAGCCAGATGACGACGGCCAGGTTGAAGGTGAGGTAGACGATGGCCAGGCCCAGCACCGTGTCCTGCAGGCCGAGCCAGCGGTAGGCCAGGAAGAAGGGAATGGTGAAGGCGATGGGCGGCGCCATGCGCGTCACCAGGATCCACAGCGCCACCTGCGAGCGGGCCTTGAAGTTCCAGCGCGCCAGCGCGTAGGCGGCCGGCACGCCGATGGCCAGCGACAGCGCGGTGGACAGCGTGCTCACCAGCAGGCTGTTGCCGAAGGAGCGCGCGAAGTTGCCTTGCAGCAAGCCGGCGAAGGAGTCCAGGGTGGGCGTGAACCACAGCGCGTCGCCGAAGATATCGGCCTCGGGCCGCAGGGCCAGCTGCACGAGCCACAGGAAGGGAAACATCAGCACGAGCAGCAGGGCCAGCGCCGCCGTGGCGCGCGCATGCCGGCGTGCCAGGCGGGCGGCGCC
>NZ_BCUU01000063.1 GCF_001591385.1 Variovorax soli NBRC 106424 | reverse complement strand
GGCGCGTCGCCCTGCGCCGGCAGCCGCGCCGCCGATTCGCTGCGCAGCGCCTCGTACATCGCACAGTCGCCGGCGCGGCGCGCTGCCTCCATGGCGGTGAGATGAAGGAGGCTGCGCTGCGCCTGGCTGCCGCCGTAGCCCAGTTCGTGATGCAGCAGCGGCAGCAATTGCTGCGCGCAGTCGCCGAAGCGGCCTTCGCCGAAGGCGCACATCGCCGAGGCGGTGGCGCATGCCTGGCGCCACCAGGGCGCGGGCGCGTCGTCGGCCGGCACCGCCGCCATGGCCGAGGCCATCGCCTGGATGCCCTCCTGGGAGCCGCTGCCGATCTGCGCGAGCAGCGCATGCGTGTCATTGAAGGTGGACCAGCCCGGCCGTGCCCATTCGCGCCAGCGCGCCGCCAGGGCCTGCCAGCGCGCCTCGCCCACCTCCGTTCCGCGCAGCTCCAGCCGCCACAGGAGGGCGCTGCCATCCAGCAGGTCGAGCGCCATCGAGCCGGCATGGGGTGCGATGGCCCGGTCGTACACGGCCAGCACGGCATCGATGTCGCCGGCCCGCAGGTACTGCAGGGCCAGGTGCCACCAGTTGTGCACGGCCAGCATGTTGTCCTGCTGCCAGTGCGTGTTGCCCTGGGTCAGCCACCGGATGCCGTCCTCTGCGCTGCCCTGCATCTCGTGGACATGGGCCAGCGCATGCACCGCCCAGGCGTCGGCCGGGTTGCGGTCCAGGGCGGCCTCCGCGGCCTGCAGGGCGCGCGCGTACTCGTTGCACTCCTCGAGCCCGAAGGCATGCATGCCCAACACGTAGCCGTAGCCAGGGTCGGCCGGGCTCCAGTGCGCCAGCGCCCTGCCGATGCGGTCGCGCAGCAGCGTGGGCTGGCCCAGCACCAGATCCGCCATGTGGGTGAGCTGCAGGGCGAACAGGTCGCGCGGATGATCGATGAGGTGCCGGCCCAGCAGTTCGTTGGAGCGGCCCATGTCGCCTTCGGCCCAGGGCCGCAGCGCCGCCAGCAGCGAGCGCTCCCGCGCCGCCGGCACATGGCGGCTGGCCGCGGCCGCGGCCAGACTGTCACGCGCCTGAGGCAGTACCTGCGCATCGATGGCGCTGAGCATCAGCCCGGCCATGAGCAGGTGGCCGGAGATGAAGTCCGGGTCCATCTCCAGCGCCGGCTGCAGCGCAGCGACCGGGTCCATGCGCAGGCTGTTGAAAAGGTCCAGCGACTGTTCGTAGATGGCCAGCACCGCGCTCTGTTCGGTGGACAGCGATTCGCCGCGGGCGTCGTGCAAGGTCATGGCAACTCTCCTTGAATGGGCGGAGCAAGAAGCGTAAGTTCGCCGGGCTGGCAATGCCGCAGCCGATTCCGCAACAAGCCTGACGATTCCGCCACCGCCACGGAGAACGTCGATGTCCTCCCTCACTGCGCCCAGCCGGGCAGCCGCGCACCACGGGCCGCTGCCGGTCGTCGCCGTCCTGGTTACGCCGCAAACCGCCGCCTCGGTGGTCTACGGCATGTACGACCTGTTCAAGTCCGCCGGCCGCGACTGGCCCATGGTGGAAGGAGGCGCGCCCGGGCCGGCGCTGCTCGACCCGGTGATCGCCAGCGCGCACACAGGCATGGTGCGCGTGGCCAACGACGTAGCGATCGAAGTGCAGCGCAGCCTGGACCAACTGCCCCATCCCACGGCGGTCTGCGTGCCCGAGCTCCTGGTGTCGCCCAACGGCCTGCTCGACGGGCTGTATGACGCCGAGGTGCAGTGGCTCAGCCGCTGCCACGCGCGGGGCGCGCTGCTGGCCACCGCCTGTTCCGGCGCCCTGCTGCTGGGCGAAGCCGGCCTGCTCGATGGCGAGGACGCCACCACCCACTGGGCTTTCTGCGACATGCTGCAGGAACGCTATCCGCTGGCGCGCGTGCGGCCGCAGCGCGCCATGGTCACGGCCGGCGAGGGCCAGCGGCTGGTGATGGCCGGCGGCGGCAGTTCGTGGATGGATCTGGCGCTGTACCTGATCGCCCGGCTCGCCAGCATCGAGGCCGCCATGCAGGTGGCGCGGCTGAACCTCATCGACTGGCACCACATCGGCCAGCAGCCTTTCGCCAGGATGGCGCGCTCCAGGCAGATCGAAGATGCCGTCATCGGCCGCTGCCAAGCCTGGGTGGCCGAGCATTACACCCACGGCGCACCGGTGGCCGCCATGACGCAGCTCAGCGGCCTGGCCGAGCGCTCGTTCCAGCGCCGCTTCAAGCTCGCCACCGGCATGACACCGCTGGAATACACCCAGACCGTGCGCATTGAGGAAGCCAAGCACCTGCTGGAAACCACCGCCAACCCGATCGAGGAGGTGGCGGAGGAAGTGGGCTACGACGACGCGGCCTTCTTCAGCCGCCTGTTCAAGCGCAGCGTGAACCTGTCGCCGGCGCAGTACCGCAGGCGCTTTGGCGGCATGCGCGCGGCACTGGGGGACAGGCAGGCGCCGCTGCACTCATGACCTCGGACGTCATGGACCCCATGCCCCTGCGCGGCGACAGTAGCGCCAAGCCGGAACCACAGGGGTGCCGGCAGCCACGGAGCCAAGGACAGCGCGTCAGGGGCTCCTCTTTCAGGAAAGTGATCATGAACGGCTTCGACATCCTTCCCCTCGCGGTGGCCCTTCTCATCGGCATTGCCGCCCTGGGCTCCTGCCTGGGCATCGGCAACCTGGGCGGCAAGCTGCTGGAAGGCACCGCCCGCCAGCCCGAGCTGAAGGACCAGCTGCAGACCACCTTCTTCCTGGCCGCTGGCGTGACCGACGGCGCCTTCATCATCGCCACCGGCATTGCGCTGTGGTTCGCCACGGCCAATCCGTTCGGCGGCTGAGCGCGCAGCGCCTCAGGAACGGTCGGGCTCCTCGGCGGGCTCGCCGCTGCCGGGCTCGTTCCTTTCGCGCTTCTCGCGGCCCAGCTTCTTCATCATCTCTTCGCCGACCTCGTCCTTGCCGTCGCTGGGGATCGATTCTTCCTGGGTGATCTCGGGCTCTTCCTTCACGGGGCCGTCGGCCGGGCTGCCCGGCGGAGTGGGACTTCGCATGCGATCTCCTTCAAAAGGGGCATCCCATGCTCCGCCCGCCGCCGCGGGGGCTCTAGCGTCCTGGGTCCCGTGCGGGCGTCGGTGTCGGCCGACATGCGCCGTGGCGCGGCGCCTGCCCCGGGGCTACTGGCGCCCCTGCACCATCTTCCAGCCGTTGCCGGAAGGGTCGCGGAAGTTGGCGTCCACCGTGCCGTAGCGCTCCACCGGCTCCTGTGTGAACTCCACGCCGGCGGCGCGCATGCGCTCGTAGGCCGCGCGGCAGTCGTCCACCGCCAGCAGCATCGGCGGCATGGCGCCCTTGGCCACCAGCGCCTGCAGCATCTGCGCGGACTGCGCATCCAGCGTGGGCGGGCCCGGCACGAACAGGCCCAGCTGCAGCGAGGGCTGCTGCGGATGCTGCACCGTCAGCCAGCGGTAGTCGCCGTTGCGCACGTCGGTGTGCACGCGAAAGCCCAGCTTGTCCACGTAGAACCTGAGCGCCTCTTCCTGGTCGCGCACGTACAGGCCCATCATTTCGATACCTTGCGTCATTGGCGGTTCTCCTTTGTTTTCCGAGCCCCGTTTGTATCGGCGACCGTGCGGCGCCGCTTCTCCAAAACTGCGATGGTGAGATCGGGCCGCTGGGCTGCGCTCAAAAAGCAGGCAGGCACCCGGCCGAGCTGGTCCGCAGCAGCGCGCTCGCGCTGGCGCAGCGCGCCAGGGCTCTCGCCGGTGATGTCGCGAAAGATCCGCCCGAAGGTGCCCAGGCTCGCCCAGCCGGTCTGGAAGGCGACGTCGGTGATGGACAGGTCGGTGTCGCGCAGCAGTGTCTTGGCGCGCTCGATGCGACGCGTGAGCAGGTAGCGGTGCGGCGGAATGCCGAAGGCTTCCTTGAAGGAGCGGGCGAAGTGCGCCGGCGAGACATGGCTGACCCGGGCCAGCCGCTCGACCGGCCAGTCCTCGTGCGAATCGGCATCCATGCGGTCCTTGGCGCGCAGCAGGCGGCGCAGCAGCTCGGGGGTCTGGTTGGTGGGGTTCGGGGCCGTCTTGTCCATGCGCTCGCGCCTCACCTCACGCCTGGCCGCGGCCGCTTCAAGGCTTGAGCGGAATCGCCACCGCCCGGTCCACCGGCACGGCGGCCACCGCGTTCTGCGGCGAGCCTTCGACCAGCTTGTCCGAATAGGTGAGGTAGACCAGCGTGTGGCGCTGGCTGTCCACCATGCGCACCACGCGCAGGCGCTTGAACAGGATGGACTGCCGCTCGCTGAACACTTCTTCCTGGCGCGGCAGAGGCTGGGCGATGCTGATGGGCCCCACCTGGCGGCAGGCGATGGCGGCCTCGGCCTTATCCTCGGCCAGGCCCAGCGCACCCGACACGCCGCCGGTGACGGCGCGCGAGACGTAGCAGGACACGCCCTTGACCTTCGGGTCGTCGTAGGCGTCCACCACCACCTTGTGGTCGGGGCCGATCAGCTTGAAGACGGTGTCGACGGCGCCCACGCGCTCGGCATGGGCCGCGCCAGCGGCGCAGAACAGCAACGCGGCCAGGCAACCGGCCAGTGAGAGCTTGCGCATCAATCCTCCTTCACGCGGATCATGCCCTCCTGCGCGGTCGATGCGACCAGGCGGCCGTCCTGCGTGAAGATGCTGCCCCGGCACAGGCCGCGCGCCCCGCCGGCGCTGGGCGAGTCGATGACGTAGAGCAGCCACTGGTCCATGCGGAAGTCGCGGTGGAACCACATGGCATGGTCCAGGCTGGCCACGCGCAGCTTGTTGCTGAAGAAGGTCAGGCCGTGCGGGTTCATGGCCGCGCGCAGCAGGCCGTTGTCGGAGGCATAGGCCAGCAGGGCACGGTGCACCAGCGGGTCGTCCGGCAGCGGCGCGATCGCGCGCATCCAGATGAGCGAGCGCGGCGGGCTGGGCTGGGGCGACAGCAGGTCGGGCGCATCCACCACGCGCACTTCCAGCCCCGGCGAGATCAGGCCCCGAAAGCGATAGGCCGCCGGCACGCGCTCGCCCAGGGCGATGCGGCGTTCCAGCTCGCTGGGCTGCGCCAGCGGGTCGGGCGCGGCCGGCATGGCGTCCTGGTGGTCGATGCCCTCGTCGCGCGTCTGGAAGGACGCGGCCATCTCGAAGATCTCGCGGCCTTCCTGCCTGGCGATGACGTGGCGGGTGGTGAAGCTGCGGCCGTCGCGCGCGCGGTGCACGGTGTAGTCGATGGGCGCATGCTGGCCCGGCAGCAGGAAGTAGGCGTGCATGGAGTGCACGGCGCGGTCGGCCGGCACCGTCAGGCTGGCAGCCACCAGCGACTGGGCCAGCACCTGGCCGCCGAAGACAGCCGGCGTGCCGATGTTCTCGCTCTGGCCGCGGTAGCGGTCTTCGCCCGTGGGGGCGAGCTGCATCAGGGCGACCAGATCGGCGACGTGGCGGGCCGCGGTGGCGGCATCGGGCGTGGGGTTGGGCTTGGGGGTCATGAGCACAGCGCGGGAAGGGAACGCAGGAACATAGCAAATCCTGCGCCGCGGCACTGTCCCGATCCGATCACCCCACCCCCAGGGCAGATGGACTGCCCGGTGCCGTGTCCCCTTTTCTTCTTCAGTACTGCAACCGCGCCAGCGAGCGCAGGCGCTCGGCGGTGGTGCTGGGCAGCCCGAAGTATTCGAGGTACGCGGGAATCATCTCGAACAGCATGTCGGTGCCCACCTGCACCCGGCAGCCGCGGGCCTGCGCGGCGGCCAGCAGCGCAGTGGTCTCGCTGCGCATGACCACCTCGCCCACCATGGTGCCGGGCTGCAGCCGGTCCACGTCGAAGGGCAGCGGGTCGCCCGGGTTCATGCCCAGGGGCGTGGCGTTCACCACCAGCCCGAAGCCGTGCGGGTCGGCGCTGCCCGTGCTCACCGGCAGCTGCGGATATTCCTGGCGCAGCCGGCCGGCCAGGGCCTCGGCGGATGCGGCGTTGACGTCGAACAGCGCGAGTTCCGCAACCCCCGCCTGCGCCAGCGACGCCGCAATGGCGCAGCCCACGCCGCCCGAACCCACCACCAGGGCCCGCGTGGCGGCGAGCTGCACGCCCTTGCGCTGCATGCCGCGCACGAAGCCGGCGCCGTCGAACTGGTCGCCTGCCAGGCGCCCGTCGGGCAGGCGCTTGACCGCGTTGCAGGCGCCGGCCACGCGCACGGTGGGCGTGACTTCATCGAGCAGCTGCAGCACGCTCACCTTGTGCGGCATGGTGATCAGGGCGCCGCGCACGTTGTCCATCTGGAACAGACTCTTCAGGCTCTGCGCGAAGGCTTCCGGCCGGCAGGCGAATGGCACCACGACCGCGTTGATCCCTTCCGCCTCGAAGTACGGGTTGTAGATCATCGGGGACTTGAAGGTATGGGTGGGGTAGCCGAGGTGCGCAATCACCTCGGTGCGGCCATCGATCTGCACGGCGGAAATCTCCCTGTCCTGTCTCTCTTGCCTGCCTGTTTACTTGCGGGCCTTGTCCAACTCCGCCATGACGGCGTTGACGGTGGCCTCACCCACGGAGGCGCTGTGCTTGGCAATCACCGGCTTCATCTTCTCGCGCAGCTTGGCCACCTCGGCCGGCGCAAGCTCGGTCACCTGCATGCCGCTCTTCTTGAGTTCCTCGAGGATGCTGGCGGCCTGCGCGCGCGACTGCTCGCGCTCGTACTTGGCCGACTCGACGGCCGCGTCCTGCAGGATCTTGCGGTCGCCTTCAGAGAGCGACTCCCAGAAGCGCTTGCTGATCACCACCGACTGCGGGTTGTACTGGTGGTTGGTCAGCGTCATGTACTTCTGCACCTCGTACAGCTTGGCCCCGCGGATGGTGGCCACGGGGTTCTCCTGCCCGTCCACCGCCTTCTGCTCCAGCGCGGCGTACAGCTCGGGGAAAGGCAGCGGCGTGGGGTTGGCGCCCAGCGCGTTGACCCAGTCGACGTTGATGGGGTTGGGGATCACGCGCAGCTTGAGGCCGGCGATGTCTTCCACCTTGGCCACGGCGCGCTTGCTGTTGGTGAGCTGGCGAAAGCCCAGCTCGTAGTAGGTGAGGCCCACCAGGCCCTTGTCTTCCAGCTTCTTGTGCAGCCCGGTGCCGAAGGGGCCGTCGACCACAGCGTCGGCTTCCTTGGCGTTGCCGAAGAGGAAGGGAAAGTCGTAGATGGCGAAGTCCTTGACGATGCTGGCGAAGATGCCCGAGTTCATCGAGGCCATCTCCAGCGTGCCGCCCTGGAGGGCCGACACGTTGGCCTGGTCGCTGCCCAGCGCGCCGCCGGGGAACACGTTGACCTTGAGCTTGCCGCCGGACTTGGCGGCCACGATCTCGGCGAACTTCTCCATGCCCATCACGATGGGATGGCCCGCCGCATTCTGGTTGGCGAACTTGATGGTGCGCGTCTGCGCCTGGGCCAGGCCCAGCGCACCAATGGCCGCAGCGGCCAGCACGGTCTTGATGAAGATGCGTTTCATGGTTGTCGTCTCCGATGTCGTCGTCGTTGGAAATTGGGGTGGGGAGAGTCCGGTCAGCCGTGCAGCCAGCGCGCAGGCACCGTGACCAGGCTGGGGAAGAGCACCAGCAGGAACATCACCGCGAACTGCGCGACCATGAAAGGCCACACGCCCCGGGTCACCTGGTCCATGCTCACCTTGCCGACGCCGGCCACCGTGCTCAGCACGGTACCCACCGGCGGCGTGATCAGGCCGATGGCGTTGTTGATCATGAACAGCACGCCGAAGTACACCGGGTCGATGCCGGCAGCCTTGACGATCGGCATGAACACCGGCGTGAGGATCAGGATGGTGGGCGTCATGTCCATGGCCGTGCCCACCAGCATGGTGATGACCATGATGGCGATCAGCAGCATGGTGGGGTTGTCCAGCAGCGGCTTGAGCAGCGCGACGAGTTCGGCCGGCAGGTTGGCCACGGTGATCATCCAGGCCGAGACCATGGCGGCGGCCACGAGGAACATGATCACCGCGGTGGTCTGCGCCGCCGAGGCGAACAGGCCGAACAGTTGCGAGAGCTTCAGCTCCTTGTAGATCACGGTGGAGACGAACAGGGCGTACACCGCAGCCACCACGGCCGCCTCGGTGGGCGTGAACACGCCGAACTTCAGGCCCACCACCACGATCAGCGGCAGCACCAGGGCGAAGGTGGCGTCCTTCAGGGCCAGCATGACTTCGCGGCGGCTGGCTCGCGGGGCGGCCTCGATCTTTTCCTTGCGCACCAGCCACCACCAGGTGAACCAGAGCGCCGCGCCCAGCATGAGGCCGGGTGCAATGCCGGCCAGGAACAGCTTGGAGATCGACACGTTGGCCGCCACGCCGAAGATCACGAAGCCGATGGAGGGCGGGATGATGGGCGCAATGATGCTGGCCGAGGCGAGCAGGCCGGCCGAACGCGCCGTGTCGTAGCCGGCGCGGTTCATCATGGGCAGCAGCAGGGCCGCGAGCGCCGCGGCGTCCGCCACGGCCGAGCCCGACAGGGCCGCCATGATGATGGCCGCCATGATGCCCACGTAGCCCAGCCCCCCCTTGATGTGGCCGACCAGCGTCATGGCGAAGTTGACGATGCGCTTGGACAGGCCGCCGGCATTCATGATCTCGCCGGCCAGCATGAAGAAGGGCACTGCCAGCAGCGGGAAGCTGTTGGCGCCCTCGATGGTGTTCTGCGCCAGGATCTGCGCGTCGAACATGTCCATGTGCCACATGAGCGCGGCACCGCAGATGAGCAGCGAGAAGGCAATGGGCACGCCCAGCGCCATGGCGCCCAGCAGCGCGCCCAGGAAGATGGTGATGGTCATGCTTGTTCCTTGGCGGTGGCGACAGGCGCGGGCTCGGCATGCACCGGCTCGTCTTCGGATTCGCGCACGCTCACCAGTTCGTTGTCGGCGAGCTGGCCGGTGAAGAGCTTCCACAACTCGTGCGCGATGATCAGCGCGGCCAGCGCGGCGAACACCACGCCGCTGGCATAGAACCAGGCCATGGACGCCTCCATAACCGCGCTGGTGGTGCCGTAGTTGATGCCGGTCTGCTCCCACGCGCCGCGGAACATGAGCCAGCAGATGAAGAGCATGAGCAGATGCGCGGCCACGAAGCAGACCTTGCGGCCGATCAGCGGCAGGCGGGCGATGAGCGTGTCGGTGCCCAGGTGGGCACGGTTGCGCACGGCCACCACGGCACCCAGGAAGGTCATCCACACGAACAGCCAGCGCGACAGCTCCTCCGACACCGTGATGCCGGAATTGAAGCCGTAGCGAAGCACGACGTTGCCGAACACCATGACGACCATGAGTGCCAGGCAGGCCACCATGAGAATGACGAATAACCGGCAGATGCGGTCTATGAAGCGCTGGATCACGAGAAGTCTCCGTTGGTCCTGATTTTGTACGGACTGGTTAGTTTTTCGATTTCGGGTAAACCCCAGCCCGCGGCGCGGCGCGATGGCGCCCCCGGAGAAGAAAAGGCTGTGCGCAGGGCTACTTGCGCACGAAGCGCACCACCATCTCGGTGACGTTGGCGCGGCGCTGCGCGATGTAGCTGGGCGAGAGCATGTCCAGCTTGAAGATGGTGCCGAAGGTGTGGCGGTTGGACACGTTGAAGAAGCTCAGCGCCGAGATGGACGCATGGATGTCCACCGGGTCCAGCCCCTTGCGGAAGGCACCGGACTTGACGCCTCGCTCGTACAGGTTGCGGATGGCCGCGATGGCCGGGACGTTCAGGTCCTGGATGTGCTGGCTCTGCGCCATGTACTGGCCGCGGTTGATGTTCTCGGACATCACCAGGCGGATGTAGCTCTCGTGGTGCAGGTGGTGGTCGAAGGTGAAGGCCACCAGCCTGCGCAGCGCGTCCTCTGGGTCGAGGTCCTGCAGGTTGAGCTCGGACTCGACGTCGCGCACGCGCCGGTACGCCTCCTCCAGCACGGCAAGGTACAGCCCCTCCTTGCTGCCGAAGTAGTAGTAGATCATGCGCTTGCTGGTCTTGGTCGCCTCGGCGATCTCGTCGATGCGCGCACCGGCCAGCCCCTTCTCGCCGAACTCGGCTTCGGCCACTTCCAGGATGTTGGCCTGCGTGCGCTCGGGATCGTTGGTGCGGCCGGGCGCCTTGCGTGCAGGAGCGGCGCTGCGCGCGCCCTTGCGACGCGCGGCGCCATGTACCAGTTCGTTCATTCATCCAGTATATGCCGCCCGCGCGCGGCAGTTGGCACTCAGGCGGCGGCGTTCTCGCGCACCAGCTCCACCAGCGAACGCAGCCCGGCGGTGTACGAGCGCCAGCCCAGGCCCTGGATGGTGGCCTTCACCGCCGGCGAGATGATCGAATGCGCACGCCAGGCCTCGCGCGCCGCGATGTTGGACATGTGGATCTCCAGCACCGGAAAAGGCATGGCCTTGATCGCGTCGTGCAGCGGCACGCCGTGCTGGGTGAGGCCGGCGGGGTTGAGCAGCGCGCCGGCGGCAATGTCGATGTTCTCGTGGAACTTGTCGACGAGCGCACCCTCGTGGTTGGACTGGAAGATCTCCAGCTCCACCTGCAGCTCGCCGGCCAGCGCGACCAGGCGCTCGTTGATCTGCGCCAGCGTGGTGGTGCCGTAGATGTGCGGCTCGCGCCGCCCGAACAGGTTGAGGTTGGGCCCGTGCAGCACCAGGATCTTGGTCATGGCGCCGCTCATCACTTGGAAAGACGCGCCAGCTCGTCGTTGTAGAGCTTGACGATGGCCGGGTCGTAGGCCGCGGCGAACTTCTCCGTCACCGGCTTGGCCACCGCGCGCATGCGCGCCTGCTCGGCGGGCGACAGCTCGTTGTACTGCATGCCCTTGGCCTGCAGCTCGCCCACCGCCTTCTGCGCCGCCTCGCGGCTGACCTTGCGCTGGTAGCTGCGCGCCTCGTCGGCGGCCTCGTGCATCAGCTTCTGCTCGGCGGGCGAAAGCTTGTCCCAGAAGCGCTTGCTCACCAGCACGATGTTGGCGGCGTACACGTGGTTGGTGGCGCTCACGTACTTGTTCACTTCGAAGAACTTGTTCGAGAGGATCACCGCGAAGGGGTTCTCCTGCCCATCTACCGCCTTCGACTCCAATGCGCCGTACAGCTCGGCAAAGGGCATGGGCACCGGGTTGGCCTTGAAGGCCTTGAAGGTCTCGAGGAACACCGGGTTGGGAATGACGCGGATCTTCAGCCCGTCGAGGTCTTCCGGCCTGGTGATGGGGCGCTTGCTGTTGGTGACGTTGCGAAAGCCCAGGTCCCAGTAGCCCAGCGCCACCAGGCCTTTTTCAGGCAGCCTGGCAATCAGCGCCTGGCCCAGGGGGCCGTCGAGCAGCGCGTCGGCCTGCGCATAGTTGGCCACCGAGAAGGGAAAGTCGACCAGGCCGAATTCCTTCACGATGCCGGCCAGCGAGGTGGTGGCCGGCGCCGACATCTCCTGCACGCCGCCCTGCAGCGCGGCCTGCTGCTGCATCTCGTTGCCCAGCTGGTTGGACGGGAACTCCTGCACCTTGAGCTTGCCGCCGCTCTTGGCCGCCAGCAGTTCGCCGAACTTCTTCACGCCCATGCTCACGGGGTGGTCGGTGTTGTTGAGGTGGCCGAACTTGATGACGCGCTCTTGCACGTCCTGGGCCAGCGCCAGGCAGGCGGTGGCGGCGAGGGCGGCGCCTACGATGGCGCTGCGCATGAATGTCTTCACGGGTCTTGTCTCCTTGTGGTTGGGTCGGTCACGTCTTCCGGGCGACGTGCTGCGGCATGATAGGAATCGATTCAGAACACTGTTCCAAATTGGAATTTGTTTCCGCCATGCAGAAAGAAAACACCTCCGCCGCCAGCGCGCCGAGCGGCACCGTCGAGCGCGTGCTCGCCATCCTGGAGCTTCTGTCGCACCAGCCCGAAGGCATCGCCCTGGGCGAGATGGCCGACGAGCTGGGCCTGCCGCGCAGCGCCTGCCACCGGCTGCTGGCCGAGCTGGGCCGCTGCGGCTATGTGCGCCAGCTGCGCGAGCAGGGCGACTACGTGCTCACCACCAAGATGCCGGCGCTGGGCCTCAACTTTCTTGGCGGCGCGGGCATCGTCGACATCGCGCAGCCCATCATCGACCGGCTGGCCGAGGTCTCGGGCGAGCTGGTGCGCCTGGCCCTGGTGGACGGCGACAGCCTCATCTTCGTGGCCAAGGCGCAAGGCGCGCGCACCGGCCTGCGCTACGACCCGGACATGGGCATCGACGTGCGCCTGTCATGCAGCGCGGGCGGCCACGCCTGGCTGATGACCCTGAGCGAAGAGCGTGCCACCGAGCTGGTGGCGCGCCAGGGCTTCGGCAAGCCCGCGCAGTTCGGGCCCAACGCCCCCACCACCTTCAAGGCCTTGATGAAGACGCTGGACGAAGACCGTGCGCGCGGCTTCAGCATGATCGTCGAGTCGTACGCGCCGGGCATGACGGCCATGGCCGCACCGGTCACGCGGCGCAGCCAGGGCACCATCGCCGTGATCACCATCGCGGGGCCGCTGATGCGGCTGAACCCCAGGCGCATGCAGGAACTGGGGCGGCCGCTGCAGCAGGCGGCGCATGAGCTGGCCCTCGCCAGCGCGGGCTCGCCGCTGTTCACGCTGCGGCCCGGGCGCTAGGCTCTTTTTTCATTCACCCGAGATGCACAGCCAGTGCCAGCGCATCACGCGCTGGTCGCAGTAGCGCGCGACGATGCGCGGCGCCGCATCGGTGCCGCCCGACAGCTCCCACTGGCGGTCGACCCAGACCATGGCCTCGAACAGGTCCTGCGGGTCGCCGGCCGCGTCATAGCGGTCGAGCAAGGCATTGGACAGCTCGCGCAGCGAGAGCAGGTCGCCGGCGGCGGCCTCGCCGCGCAGCCGGTCGAGCAGCGAGGATGAGGACGTGCGGGCCTGGAGCGGCGCGACAGCGTGCGTTTGCAGGTGCGAGGCCTTGCTGGTCGCCCACACCCCGCCGGACGACAGGACCAGGATGGCCACCGACATCAGCGCACCGCTTGCAAAGGCGCCCGCCAGCTGGGTGCGCCAGCGCATCCGGGGGCCGAAGATCTCCAGCAGGTGCGCGGCACCGCGTTCGAACAAGGCGGGCATGTGCATGACGGCCCCCATCCGGTTGTTGCGTTCGCTCCAGCGTAGGCGCCTGCCTGCCGTTGCGCATCCTCCGAAGCGATGACAGACGGCACAATCGCCGCAGCCGGCCTCGCCGATCCAGCGGGCCTGTCGCTTGCAATACCAACCTACATCCCCACAAGGCACACATGTCGGAATTTCCAGCAGACATCTACACCGAACCCTCCGAACTGGACGGCCACACGCTGGCCAACCTGGGCCCGCTGCGCCGCATGGCCGGGCTGTGGAAGGGCGAGAAGGGCGTGGACGTCAAGCCCAAGGCCCAGGGCCCGAAGACGCAGGTCTACATCGAGCACTACGAGCTGCAGCCCATCGACCCGCAGACCAATGGCCCGCAGGTGTTCTACGGCCTGCGCTACCACACCTTCATCCACAAGCCGGGCCTGACCAAGATGTACCACGACCAGGTGGGCTACTGGCTGTGGGAGCCGGCCACCGGCACGGTGCTGCACACGCTGGCCATTCCGCGCGGGCAGGTGGCGATGGCCACCGGCAAGGCCACGGCCGATGCGGACCGCTTCGAGCTGGCCGCGGTGCGCGGCAGCCTGGAGAACGGCATCGTGTCCAACCCCTTCCTGGAGCATGCCTTCACCACCACCGACTGGCGCATCGAGGTCGCGTTCAACGCGGACGGCAGCTGGAGCTACAACCAGGACACGGTGCTGCAGATCCGCGGCCAGGCCGAGCCCTTCCACCACACCGACCGCAACACGCTGTTCAAGGTGGGCGAGCCTTCGCCCAACCCGCTGGCCGCGTCCTGAGTCCATCCGGGGTGGCGCGATGCCAGGCCGCAAGCCCCACCACAGCGTCTATGTCGCCCTGCTGGATGACCGCGTGTGGAACCACGCGCGTTTTCGGCGTGCCAACCCGGGCTGGCAGCTGGGCCGGCCTTTCGTGTACGTCGGCATGACGGGGCTGGACCCCGACGTGCGCTTCGACAAGCACAAGGCCGGCATCCAGGCCAACACCTTCGTGCGGGACTACGGCCTGCGCCTGCTGCCCGAGCTGTACGAGCGCTTCAACCCCATGAGCTACGAGCAGGCGCGGGACATGGAGGTGGAACTGGGCATTGCGCTGCGGGCGCGCGGCTACGGCGTCTGGCAGGGCTAGCAAGGCCTGCGGCGCTACAGTGGCGCGCATGCAAAAGCACCTCTCCACCACCACGGGGCCACAGCGGCTGGTCTATGGCGGCGCAGTCGGCGTCGTGGTGGGCCTGCTGCCCTGGCCCCTTCTCAACGGCATGGCGCGCGGCATGCTGGGCTGGACGGTCGGCGTCGCGCTCTACCTGGCGCTGGCCTGGTGGCTGGCCCACAGCTTCGACGCCAGGCAGACACGCGAGCGGGCGCAATCGCTGGACCAGCCCAACCTGGTGCTGCTGGTGGTGATGCTCACCGCCGTGCTGTTCAGCGTGGTGGCCATCGCCATGCTGCTGCAGCAGGTGAAGGACCTCTCGGGCATCGAGCGCGGGCTGCACGTGGTGCTGGCGCTGGCGGCGCTGGCGATGTCCTGGCTGATGATCCACACCATCTACGCCTTCCACTACGCGCACTACTACTACCTGATGCAGAAGGACCGCCAGCCGGGCGAGCATGGCCTGGACTTCCCGGGCACCGCACCGCCCGACTACTCGGACTTCATCTACTACGCCTACGTGATCGGCATGAGCTCGCAGGTGTCCGACGTGCAGATCCTCTCGTCCGACCTGCGCCGCATCACGCTCGTGCACTGCGTGTTCTCCTTCGCCTTCAACATGCTGGTGCTGGCGTTGAGCATCAATGTGGTGGCGGGGGTGATTGCCTAGAAAGACGACCTCATGCGAATGACCGTGACCCTCGACGACGCACTCTATGCAAAAGCCCTCGAGATGGCCGATCCGTCCATGGGCAAGGCCGATCTGATTCGCGAGGCCGTGAAAACCTTCGTGAGGGTCCAGGCCGCCAAGCGGCTTGCCGCGTTGGGTGCATCGACGCCTGGCATGGGGGACATTCCGAGGCGCAAGACTCCGGCTCGGCGCGCCAGTCTTCCCAGCAGTCGACGTCGACCGGATTGAGAGGGGCGCTAGCCGTTGCTCCTCGTCAGTTGCCCAGCCAGACCCCATCCTTCACCAGCGCCCGCTGCAGCCGCCCCACATCCACATCGGCAAAGCGCCCCGCCCCCAGCGTGGCCGCCGCCGTGCCCGCCGCCTGACCCATCACGAAGCAGCCGCCGCTGGCGCGCGCGGCCGACTGGCCCTCGTGCGTCATCGAGGCGCAGCGGCCTGCCACCAGCAGGTTGCTCGCGCCGCCCTGCGGCACCAGCATGCGCCAGGGCAGCTGGTTGATGGCGTCGTCCGAGTCGCGCGGAAATCCCCAGTCCACACGCCCGTCGGCATGCAGCTCCATCGGCCACGCGTTGACGCCGATGCTGTCGGCAAAGCGTGCCGACGAAAGGATGTCTTCGCCCGTGAGCGCATACAGCCCCTGGATGCGCCGTGTCTCGCGAATGCCCACCTGGGGCGCGATGTCGACGATGGACGAAGCTTCGAAGCCCGGCACCTCGGCCTTGAGGAAGCGGAAGTATTCGCGGATCTGCCGCCGGCCCTCGACCTCGCCGTCGCTCAGCTCCTGCGCATCCACGCCGTTCATCGCCTGCCCCCTGGCATTGCGGATCTGCGTGACGTTGGCGCGCCATTCGCGCGGATCGATCTGCGGGCGCAGGATGGCGCCTTCGCGCGGAAAGTCGTAGGCGCCGGGGCGTTCCCGTCGGGCCTTGTCCATCAGCTCGTTGATGGCCTTGAACTCGCCCACCGCTGCCAGCGCGCGCGGCGCTTCCACATGGCCCACGCGGAACATGGTGGTGGGAAAGAGGCTCCCGCCCTCGCCGTCGCCCAGCTCGAAGGGCACGCCCGCGAAGGCCGCCACGTCGGCATCGCCCGAGCAGTCGATGAAGGCGTTGGCGCGAATCGCCTGCCGGCCCGACTTGGTTTCCACCACCAGCGCCTTGATGCGATCGCCCTCCTTGATGACGGCTGCGGCCCAGGCGTGGAAGAGCATGTGCACGCCGGCCTCCTGCAGCAGCGGATCGGCGGCGCACTTGTAGGCCGAGATGTCGTAGGAGCGCACGCGGATGCGTCCGCCCATGCCGTCCTGCGGCTTGTTCAATCCGCCCGCGGCGTCCAGGCGCGCCAGCAGGTCGTCGACCACGCCGTGCACCACCTGGCGCATCTCGCCCTTCACCCTGCCGTACAGGCCAGCGAAGTTGGTCACGCCGCCGGCCGTGCCCATGCCGCCCAGGAAGCCGTAGCGCTCCACCAGCAGCGTGCGCGCACCGTGGCGCGCCGCGCTCACCGCCGCCGCCATGCCGGCCGGCCCGCCGCCCACCACCACCACATCGAATTCGCCATACACCGGCAAGGTGCGTGCGGGTTCAACCAGCTGACTCGTATTCATTTCCATCCGGAAGTCTTGGTAAAGCGGTGCAAGCCCTCAAACCGGCACGGCCGAAGCGGGGAACACCGCGGAACCGGCTTTGCCGGGCCGCTGGTGTTGCCCCCTTGCAGGGGGTACTCGGCTACACGAAGTGAGCCGATACGGGGGTGGGCTTATTCACTGGAGCTTGATGCCCTTGGTGGAGATGATCTTCGACATGATGGCCGACTCGTCCTTCACGCGCAGGCGCATGCCTTCGGGCGAGGTGCCCACGGCCTGCCAGCCCTGGTCGAACAGGCGCTTGCGCACCTCCGGGTCCTTCATGATGACGGCCAGTTCCCGGGTGATGCGGTCCTGCGCGGCCTTCGACAGGTTGGCCGGGCCCAGCAGCGCGGTCCACACCTCCAGGTTGAAGTCCTTCACGCCGATCTCGGCGAGCGAGGGCATCTCGGGCACCAGCGTGCTGCGGCCGCTGGTCAGGCCCACGCCCTTGAGCTTGCCGGCCTTGATCTGCGGCATGGCCACGCCGGGCGGAATGAGCGCCATCTGCACCTGGCCGCCGATCATGGCCGTGACCACCTGCGGGTTGCCCTGGTAGGGCACATGCTGCGCCGCCATGCCGGGCACGCGGGCCTGCAGCGCCTCCATGCCCAGGTGGCCGACCGAGCCCACGCCCACCGAGCCGTAGTTCCACTTGTCGCCGGCCTTCCTGGCGGCATCGAGGAAGGCGGCGCCGGAGGGCTCGTTGGCCGGCGTCACCAGGATCAGCGGCGCGGTGGTCAGCAGCGACAGGTAGCTGAAGTCCTTGGCCGGGTCGTAGGGCAGGTTCTTGTACAGCATCTTCGACGAGGTGAGATTGCCGTTGATCACCACGCCCAGGGTGTGATCGTCGGTGGCCTTGGCCACCGTGTCTGCCGCGATGTTGCCGGAGGCACCCGGCTTGTTGTCGATGACCACCGGCTGGCCCAGCGCCTTGGCGAGCGGCTCGGCGATGGTGCGCGCCGCGATGTCCGGCGTGGAGCCGCCCGGGAAGCCCACCAGGATGCGCACCGGCTTGGTCGGCCAGGCTTGCTGTGCCAAGGCACCCGCCGCAGGCAGCAAGGTGCCGGCGGCCAGGGCGAGTGCAGAAAGAAGAAGCGTTCGCTTGGTGGTGGTGGTGGTGCTCTTGTGGGTTCGCATGTCTTGAGGGTGGGTGGAAGAGTCGTCAGTCAAGGCTGATGTTGCCCCGCTTCACCAGCTCGCCGTAGATCTTCGACTTGGCTTGTGCGTTGCGCGTGATCTCCTCGGGCGACCAGGCCAGCGGTTCGAACGCGAAGGTGTCGAAGCGGGCACGGATCTCCGGGTCGGCGATCACTTTGGCTACATCGGCATTGATTTTCGCCTTGATTGTGTCAGGCACGCCCTTGGGGGTAAGAAGTGAAACAAAGGAGTTCACTTCCAGAGCAGCCGGGCCGCCAGCCTCGGCCATGGTGGGCACATCGGGCATCTGCGGCACGCGCCTGGTGGCGGCCACGGCGATGTACTTGAGCTTGCCGGCCTTGTAGATGCCCTGGCTCGAGGGGATGCTGGCAAAGGCCCAGTCCACCTCGCCGGTACCCACGTGCGCATACAGCTGCGACACCTCGCGGTACGGAATGTGGTTCATCTGCAGGCCGGCCAGCGCGTCCAGCTGCTGCCCGCCCAGGTGGCCCGGGCTGCCCACGCCCCAGGAGCCGTAGCTGACCTGCCCCGGCCTGGCCTTGGCCGCGGCGATCAGGTCGCCCATGTTCTTCCACTTGGACTGGCTGCTCACCGCCACGAAGAAGGGCGTGCGAAAGAGCGACGCCACCGGGTCGAAGTGGTCCAGCGTGTTGAAGTTCTTGGACTTGTACAGGTGCGGCAGCGCGGCCACGTGTTCGCTGTCCAGCTGCAGCAGCGTGTAGCCGTCGGGCGCGGCGCGCTTGGCCGCGTCGATGGCGATGAAGCCGCCGCCGCCCGGCTTGTTGTCGACGGTGACCGTCTGGCCCCACAGCTTGCCCAGCTTGTCGCTGACCAGGCGCAGCACGGCGTCCGGGCCGCTGCCTGCCGCGAAGGGCGTGACGATGTTCACCGGCCGGCCCGGGTAGCCGGCGGCGCCCTGCGCGAAGGCCGTGCCCAGGGACAGCGCGGCGCCCAGGCCCGCGATGAGGTGTCGTGCATTCATGGTCTTTGTCTCCGTGTTTTCTCTTTGGCTTGGAATCCGTGCGGCTCAGGCCGCCTTCAATGCGTCGGGCGCGTCGTCCAGGCAGCGCTCGGGGCGCCACGCGTAAAGCCACTCCACCGCATCGTAGAAGCGCTGCTGCGTGCGCCCGGGCCACAGGCTGTTGCGCACCAGGCGCTCCACGCCCTTGGCGTGGTACAGGCGCCCCATCTCGCGCACTGACAGCACCACGCGGGCGGTGCGGGCCACGCGGGCTGCTTCATACAGGCGGAAGGCGCGCGGCAGGTCGTGGCTGCCATCGGCGCGCTGGCAGCGCTCGATGGCCATGCCCAGCGTCACCGCGTCTTCCAGCGCCATGCAGGCGCCCTGCGCAAGGTACTGCATCATGGGGTGCGCCGCATCGCCCAGCAGCGTGGCGGGGCCCTGCCCCCATTGCTCCACCGGATCGCGGTCGGCGGTGCTCCAGCGGCGCCACGAACTGGGCAGGCTCAGCAGCTGGCGCGGGCGCGCGTGGATGCCGTCGAAATACGACAGCACCTCTTCCTGGCTGCCCTCGCTCACGCCCCACTCTTCCGGCTCGCGGCTGTGGAAGGTGACGACCAGGTTGTACTGCTCGCCGCCGCGCAGCGGGTAGTGCACCAGGTGGCAGTTGGGGCCCGCCCACACCACCGGCGCATTCCAGCGCAGGTCGGCCGGCATCTGCTCGGCCGGCACCACCGCGCGGTACACCACATGGCCCGACACACGCGGCGCATCGCCCAGCAACTGGGCGCGCACCACCGACTTCACGCCGTCGCAGCCGACCACGGCCTGCGCGCGGAAGCTGCGGCCGTCGCGGGTGGTGGCCACCACACCGTCATCGCCGATCTCGAGCTGCTCGACCGCGGCCGAGGTGTGGAAGCGAATCAGCGGGTCCTGCTGCACCGCCTCGAAGATGGCGCCATGCAGGTCGGCGCGGTGGCTCACGGCATAGGGGTTGCCAAAGCGCTGGCGGAATTCCTCGCCCACTTCCACAGAGGCCACCTCGCTGCAGTCCACCGCATCCATCATCACCAGGCGCTCGGTGAACACGGCCTTGCTGCGCACCGCCTCGCCCACGCCCAAGGCGTCGAGCGCGGCAAAGGCGTTGGGACCGAGCTGCAGGCCGGCGCCAATCTCGCCGATGGTGGCACTCTGCTCCAGCAGCTCCACCTGCAGCCCCAGGCGCGCCAGGGCCAGCGCGGCGGCCAGGCCCCCGATGCCGCCGCCCACCAGCAGCACGGATGACGACGACGCAGAGGTTGCGGTGCTCATGGTCGTGTCCTCGGTCAGGCGATGTCGACCGACAGCGCATCCAGGCCGTCGACGCGCACTTCGATGCGCTGGCCGCGCTGCACCGCGCCCACGCCCTCGGGCGTGCCGGTGAAGATCAGGTCGCCCGGCTGCAGCTCGAACAGCGTCGAGAGGTTGGCGATGACCTCGCTCACCGACCAGATCAGGTGCGTGATGTCGCTCTTCTGCTTGGCCTGCCCGTCCACCGTGAGCGTGATGGCGCCCTGGTTCATTTCGCCAATGTCCGCCAGGCGGCGCACCGGGCCGATGGGCGCCGAGAAATCGAAGGCCTTGCCGATCTCCCACGGCCGGCCGGCCTCGCGCATCTTCATCTGCAGGTCGCGCCGGGTCATGTCCAGGCCCACCGCGTAGCCGTAGATGTGCTGTGCCGCGGCTTCGACGGCGATGTTGCTGCCGCCCTTGCCGATGGCCACCACCAGCTCGGCCTCGAAGTGGTAGTTGCTGGTCAGGCCGGGATAGGGAATGCGGCCCGTCTCGCCGGCCGGCACCGGCACCACCGACGCATCGTCATTGGGCTTGCAGAAGAAAAAGGGCGGCTCGCGGTCGGGGTCGAAGCCCATCTCGCGCGCATGCGCCGCGTAGTTGCGGCCCACGCAGTACACGCGGCGCACGGGGAACTGGTCGGCAGTGCCGACCACGGGAAGGCCCACCACCTTGGGCGGGTTCACGACATAGGCCATGGAAATCTCCTGCCGCACGCGCTCGTGCGGCTCAAATGGAACAAAAGAAAAATCAGAGGAACGCTTCGCGCAAGACACCCATGGCTTGTTGCACGGGGCGATCGGAGAAGCTGAACAGCACCACGTCTTCGCCGGCAGCAGCATCGAGCCGCAGCGGCGCCCACGAAGGCACGACGAAGGTGTCACGCGGACCGAACTCGAAGGATTCGCCACCGATGTGCGCGGTGCCCCGCCCTTCCACCACGCTGTAGACGCTGCCGTCGGTGCTGCGGTGCACCTTGCCGGCAAAGCCCCGGGGCAGCAGCTGCAGGAAGGTGGCGATGGTGGGCATGGGCGCGCCGCCGGTCAGCGGGTTGACGTAGCGCAGCTTGTGGCCGTGCCAGGCGTCGGGCGCCTCGTTCTTGCGCAGCTGCTCCAGCGCCTCGCGGCTGCGGGCATAGGGGTAGCTGAAGATCGGCGAGGTGGCCGTGCTGAGGTCGTGGCGCACCGGCACCATGTTGTGGCCGAAGCGCGCCAGGCTGCTGCCCTCGGGCCGCGAGACGCCCTGCATGCGCTTCTCGTCGTTCTCGGCAAAGCCGGCGTCGAAGAAGCGCAGCATCGGGATGTCCAGGCCGTCGAGCCAGACCACCGGTTCGCTCTCGCCGTTGATGCCCTCGTTGCCGTGGTCGTGCCAGGCCCACGAGGGCGTGATGATGAAGTCGCCCGGGTACATGGTGGTGCGCTCGCCTTCCACCGTGGTGTAGGCACCCTTGCCGTCCACGATGAAGCGCAGCGCCGACTGCACGTGGCGGTGCGAAGGCGCCACCTCGCCCGGCATGATCAGCTGCAGCCCCGCATACAGCGACTGGGTGATGCTGGCGCGGCCCGGCAGCGCAGGGTTCTCCAGGATCAGCACACGCCGCACGGCTTCCTCGGCGGTGATGAGTTCGGCCGACTGCATCAGCAGCGGGCGGATGACCTCGTCGTAGCGCCACAGGGCCGGCACGCAGGGCGTCTGCGGCTCGCGCGGCACCAGCGTGTGCAGCGACTCCCACAGCGGGGCAAGGTTGAGCGGACGGATGCGCTCGTAGTAGGCGGCGCGCTCGTCGCCGCTGTCGGTGCGCGCGGCGTTCTTCTTCTGCAGGCTGGCGGGGCTCATGGGGCTGTCTCCTTCTTCAGGCTGGGCGCATTGTTCGCCCGCCCCACTATTTCCTCAAGACGCACAGGCCAATAGGACAAATCTCGTTTTCGGATAATGGTGGCCGGCAGCACAACCGAAGGAAATCAAAGCCATGGCGGGCCTGGACCTGGACTGGATCAATGTGTTCGACGAGGTCTACCAGAGCGGCAGCGTGTCGAAGGCCGCCGAGCGGCTGGGGCTGGCGCAGTCCGCGGCCAGCACCGCGCTGAACAAGCTGCGCCGCCATTTCGACGACCGCCTGTTCACCCGCACCGCGCAGGGCATGCTGCCCACGCCGCGCGCGCAGGAGCTGTACCCGGCCCTGCGCGAAGTGCTGGCGCAGCTGGAAATCGCACGCGGCAGCCGCGTCGCCTTCGACCCCGCCAAGGCCCAGCGCAATTTCCGCATCTGCCTGACCGACATCAGCGAGGTGGTGCTGCTGCCCGCCCTGCTCGGCCACCTGCGCCAGGCCGCGCCGGGCGTGCGCATCGAGACCGAGATCGTCTCCACCGCCAGCGCCCGCCGGCTGGAAGACGGCGAGGTCGACCTGGCGGTGGGCTTCATGCCGCAGCTGGACGCGGGCTTCTACCAGCAGACCCTGTTCAAGCAGAACTTCGTGTGCCTGGTGGCCCGGGACCATCCGCGCATCACGGGCAGCAGGATGACCGTCAAGCGCTTCTCGGCGGAGGCGCATGCGGTGGTGAGTTCGTCGGGCACCGGCCATGCCATCGTCGACAAGACCATCGCCCGCCAGGGCATCGACCGGCAGGTGGTGGCCCACCTCTCCAGCTTCCTGGGCGTGGCGCGGATCGTGGCGCGCACCGAGCTGCTGGTGATCGTGCCGCGCGTGCTGGGCGAGGTGCTGGCCACGCAGGAGCCGGTGAAGATGGTGGAGCCGCCCTTTGCCCTGCCCCACTACGCCGTCAAGCAGCACTGGCACGAGCGCTTCCATGCCGACGCCGGCAACATGTGGCTGCGCCGCACCATGGCGCAGCTCTTCGGCGGCGGCGAAGCGCACCCCGATGCGGGCGCGGCGCCCGCATAATTTGCGCAGCAAAGTCCAAGCCGCCAAGGAGGTCCCCATGTCCAGCATCACCCTGCGTTTCCTGGCCGAGCCCAGCACCGTCAACTTCGGCGGCAAGGTGCACGGCGGCACGGTCATGAAGTGGATCGACGAGGCCGGCTACGCCTGCGCCACCAGCTGGTCCAAGCGCTACTGCGTCACGGTGTTCATCGGCAGCATCCGCTTTCACCGGCCCATCCGCATCGGCGAGCTGGTGGAAGTGGAGGCCCGCATGGTCTTCACCGGCAGCACCAGCATGAACATCTCGGTGGAGGTGCGCAGCGGCGACATGAAGTCCGGCGGCGAGCTGCAGAAGACCACTGAATGCCTGATCGTCTTCGTCTCGGTCGACGAGGACGGCCGGCCGGTGCCGGTGGACACCTTCACGCCCGAGACGCCGCATGCCATGGCGTTGGCCGAGCGGGTGAAGGCCTATCTGGCGGCGAGCCGCGCGGCGGGCAGCTGAGGCGTCGGCACGGCGCGCGGCTCAATCGCGCAGCAGCGCGTCGGCGAGTTCGCGCAGGATGGGCAGGGCCGGCGCCTCGGTGCGCCGCGCCAGCGTGACCATCGCAAAGCGCGCCACGCGCTGCAGCGCGGGCCGCATGTCCAGCTCCACCAGCTTCGGCGCCGCGGCGCGAATGGCCAGCAAGACCGCGTCGGTGCGGCTGGCCACGTCGACCAGGCTGGCCACTTCCTCGCACTGCAGCGTGACGCATGAGGCCGGATGCGCCTGCGGCCCGTAGGCCTCGACCAGCGCGGCAGCCACCTGGTCGCTGAGCGGCGTGGAGGCGATCGGGTATCGCTGCACGTCGGCAAAGCGCACACCACCGCCCTTGCCCTTGCGCCGCACCAGCGGATGGCCGGGCCGGCACATGAACACGCCGCGCATCTCGCGCACGGTGTCCAGCTTCAGGTCGGGTGCCGGCTTGAGAGACAACGCATCCACCACCAGCGCGTCCAGCGTGCGGGCGCGCAGCGCCTGCACCAGCAAATCCGTGTGGCCGCGCGCCACCACCACCCGCACCTTCGGATGGCGCTCGGCCATGCGCATCAGCAGGGGCGTCATCAGCATGGCGCCCGGGCCCGAACCCATGCCCACGCGCAGCTCGCCGCCTTCGGCTTGGCCCATGAGGCGGCCGCTGTCGTGCAGTTCGTTCGCATCGAGCACCAGCTGGCGCGCACGCTCGAGCACCCGCTTGCCGAAGGGCGTGAGCTCGTTGCGCCGGCCCACCCGGTCGAACAAAGGCAGGCCCAGTTCGTCTTCCAGCGCACGGATGCTGCGGCTGAGCGCCGGCTGCGTGAGGTGCATGGCCTGCGCCGAGGCGCTGAAGGAGCCGGTGTCCGCCAGCGAGATCAAGTGCCGAAGCTGCACCAGGGTCATCGAGGAAGGAAAGTCGAATGAGTTCAACTCATGCTAATGCAACAAACAATGCATTGGACGCAGCATTTGCCCGCACCTACGATGGCTTGGCGCCCTTCTCCCCTGGCCCTGCGGCGCATTCAGACAGAAAACCACGGAAGAGACACATGACCCAGCCCATGCTCCTGCGCAGGCGCGACCTGCTTGCCTCCAGTCTGCTGGCCGCCACCGGCGCCGCATCCTTCGCGCAACAACCCTACCCCAGCAAGCCGGTGAACCTGATGGTTCCCTATCCGGCGGGCGGGCCGTCGGACGCCGCCGCACGCATCTTCACCGTGCCCCTGGGCAACGAGCTGGGCCAGCAGGTGATCGTGGAGAACCTGGGCGGCGTGAGCGGTGCGATTGCCGCGCAGAAGGTGCTCTCTGCGCCGGCCGACGGCTACTACGTCTTCCAGGGCTCGCCCAACGAGGTGATCCTTTCGCCGCTGGCCAACGCGGCAGTCAAGCTCAAGACGGAAGACTTCCGCCTGGTGGCGCCCGTGTCCGAAGCGGTGATGGTGTTCGTCGCCCGCAAGGACCTGCCCGCCAACAGCGTGGACGAACTGATCGCGCTGGCACGCAAGACGCCCGAGCGGCCTCTGAGCTACGGCAGCGTGGGCATCGGCTCGCTCTACCACCTGCTGCTGGAAAAGGTGCAGCTGCAGACCGGCATCAAGCTCAACCACGCGCCCTACAAGGGCAACGCGCCGCTGCTGCAGGACATCGGGGGCGGCCAGGTGGACTTCGCGGTGCTGGTCTACAGCGCCGCCATGGGCGCGCTGGCAGAGCAGGGCCGCGTGAAGGTAATCGGGCAGCTGAGCGCGCAGCGCTCGGAGCTGCTGAAGAACGTGCCCGCGATGAGCGAGACCCGCGAGCTCAAGGACTTCAACTACAAGATCTGGAGCGGCTTCATGGTGCCGAAGAAGACGCCCGAGGACGTCGTGCAGCGCCTGCACAAGGCCATCGGCGCCACCCTGGCGGAGCCGGGCGTGCGCTCGCAGCTGGCGGCGCAGACGCAGCTGGCCGCGGCGCCCATGTCGCTGGCCGATGCGCAGAAATTCTTCGAGAGCGAAACCGCGCGCTACCGCGAAATCGCAAAATCCATCAACCTGCAACCCCAGTAACGCCCACGGAGGCCGCCCCGCATGAGCAACCTGCTTGAAGACCTGCAGCACCACGCCGACGAATTCATCGGCATCCGCCGCGACATCCACCGCCACCCGGAGCTGGCCTTTGGCGAACACCGCACGGCCGCTCTGGTGGCCGAGAAGCTCAAGGCCTGGGGCTACGAGGTCGAGGAAGGGCTGGGCGGCACCGGCGTGGTGGGCCGCCTGGTGCGCGGCGACGGCAAGCGGCGCCTGGGCATTCGCGCCGACATGGATGCTCTGCCCATCGACGAGGCCACCGGCCTGCCCTACGCCAGCTGCAACCACGGCGTGATGCACGCCTGCGGCCACGACGGCCACACCGCCATGCTGCTGGCCGCGGCGCACCACCTGGCCACGCGCGGGCGCTTCTCGGGCACGCTGCACATGATCTTCCAGCCGGCCGAGGAAGGCGGCGGCGGCGCCGTGCGCATGATCGAGGACGGCCTGTTCGACAAGTACCCGTGCGAGGCGGTCTTTGCCATGCACAACATGCCGGGCCTGGCGCAGGGCCGCTTCTCGCTGCGCGAAGGCGCGACCATGGCTTCGTCCGACTACGCCACCGTCACCATCCGGGGCGTGGGCGGGCACGGTGCCATGCCGCACCGCACGGCCGACCCGGTGGTGGCGGCCGCCAGCATCGTCATGGCGCTGCAGAGCGTGGTGTCGCGCAACATCGATCCGCTGCAGATGGGCGTGGTGACGGTGGGCGCCATCCACGCGGGCAAGGCCAACAACGTGATCCCGGCCAGCGCCACGCTGGAGATCAGCGTGCGCGCGCTTGACCGCGAGGTGCGCGGCCTGCTGGAGGCGCGCATCAAGGCCATCGTCGCCGCGCAGGCCGAGAGCTTCGACTGCAGCGCCGAGGTCGACTGGCGCAAGGGCTACGCGGTGCTGGTCAACACGCCCGAGGAGACCGAGTTCGCCCGGCAGGTGGCGCTGGAGCTGGCGGGCGCGGACCGCGTGACGCTGCAGGGCCCGCCGCTCACCGGCAGCGAGGACTTCGCCTTCATGCTCGAGAAGGTGCCGGGCAGCTACCTCTTGATCGGCAACGGCGACGGCGACAGCGCCGGGGCCTGCATGGTCCACAACCCGGGCTACGACTTCAACGACGACAACGTGGCGCTGGGCGCCGCCTACTGGGTGCTGCTGGCGGAGCGCTTCCTGGCCTGAATGAAAAACGGGGCCCGCAAGGGCCCCGTTCGCACCTGCCGCATCAGGGCAGGAAATTGAGCGTCTCCGGCAGCGGCGGGTTGATCGGCATCTCGAAGAGCGGCGAGCCGGCGCCGTCCGGGTCGATCACCACGGCACCATCGCTCGCGAAGAACTCCGCGATCTGCCGTTGCGCCGCCACCGCGAGCGGCGCGGCGGCCGGGATGCTGATGTTGGTCAGGAAGGTGTGCGGGTTCTTCGGAATCTGGCCGCCCGTGGCCGCAAACGCCAGGTCGTTGCGGAAGTACAGGGTACGGTCCGCCAGCTCGCCCGCACGCACGATGGCCGTCGACGTGGGGTTGGGCACCGTCACGTCGCCCTTGGCGAACTGCACGATCACCGGCTTGGGCGCATTGCCCGCCAGCGGCTGCTTGCGGATGTAGGGCGCATAGCTCACCGGGCTGCCCGCCTGCTGCACCCACTCGCTGTTGTCCAGCACCTGCTGGATGGCGCCCGAGCCCGGCACGGTGTTGACCAGCGGCGCGACGTTGCGCAGCGGAATGTTCTCGTTGAAGTTGAGCGGCACCGGCAGCGCCTGCGACGGCGGCAGGTTCAGCAGCTGCGGCTGGCGCGTGGCCAGCGACAGGCCGGTGAGCGGCCTGAAGGCGCCCAGGCGCGCCACCTCGGTGATGGAGCCGCCCGGCACGTTGGGCACCCCGGCGCGCACCGCCCCTTCCATGCCGAGGAAGATGGTGCCGTAGATGCCGCCGAAGGACTGGCCCGCATAGAAGATGCGGCTCGCGTCGAAGTCGACCGAGCCGTCGCCTTCCACGTCGATGCCGGCCTGGATCTGTCGCACCAGCTGCATCAGGTCGGCCACGGTCTGGCGCAGTCCGTCGCGGTTGCCCACGATGGTCAGCGCGCCCACCGCGCCCACGCCTTCGGTGGCGTCGATGCTGCCGTTGCCGTCCTGGTCGAAGCCGCGTCCGCCCGAAGGCACGACCACGGCCGGTGCGCCGCCCTGCGGCGTGAGCTTGAGCGTGCCCAGCGGCCCGCCGCCGTGGCCCACCACGCTGATCGCCATGGTGGCGATGCCGCGTGCCGCCAGCACCGATGCCACCGTCCACGGCGCGCCGTACATGCTGTCGGTGAAACCGTGGCCGAAGATGGCCACCGGCCAGCCGACCGCCGGCCGCGGCGTGCTGGGCAGGAACATCTCCACCAGCAGGTCGTTGCTGCCCTGCGCCGCCGGCCGGCCCAGCAGCGTGCCCGTGGCCGGGATGATGCGCTGCGCGTTCATGTAGTCGGGCGAGCGGAAGCTGCCGAAGGCAATGCGGCCGACCGCGCCAGGCACCACGCCGAGCGCCTGCAGCGGCACCTGCACCGGCGTGAAGGCGGCGGTGCCCGTCTGGCGGTTCCACTCGATGCCCGACAGCTGCGCCACCGGGAACACCGCGCGCACCGTGCCCGAATTGCCGATCACGAAATTGACCGGCGCGGGCGTGGCGCGATGGATCTGGTCGCGGATCTTGCGCAGGTCCGCGCTGATGCTCTGCGTGGTGAACACGCTCAGCGACACCACATGGTTGCGCGGCGGCCGGATCCAGCGGTCGGCATCCTGCAGCGAGCGGCGGTAGTCGGCCCACTCGCGCCCGGGCGGCTCGTCCTTGGGGCCCGGCCCCTGGCGCAGGTACGAGAAGCGGCCGCCCTCGATGCGGTCGCCCGAAGCATCGCGCACGCCGTCGGTCACCACCAGCACGTAGCGCGAATGCTCCTGCAGCAGCTCGTCCGATTCGAGCACCAGCACCTTGCCGGCCGGATCCCACGACACCTGGTTGATGCCCACCTTGTCGCCCGCGCCCCGGCCCGACAGCGTGTCGCCCAGGTTGAGCAGATACACGGTGTCGCTGGTCACCGTGGCCGGGTCGATGTCGCCGGTGAATGGAATGGTGATGCGCGGCTGCGTGTTGAAGCCGTCGAGCGTGTTGATGACCTCGATGTCGTTGCAGTCGGACACGCGCACGGCGCAGTCCGGCTTGGGCAGGTTCACCCGCCTGAAGGTGTTCTGCGTCCAGTCGGGCACGGTGAAGCGGTCGCTCGGGAAGGGGCTGGTGGCCGGGCTGTCGAAATCCATCTTCACGCTCACGCCGGCGGCCAGCGACAGGGTGGGCGCCGCCACCAGCGCGGCCAGCGGCAGCAGCCGGCGCAGCGGATTCGGGCAACGAACAGCGGATCGATCCTTCATCGATGACTCCTTACCGAAGATCTAGGGGTTGTTGTGGCGCAGCAAGGAGCACAAACGCAAACAAGCCAGCTGCGAGAGGCTCGCCGCTGGCTTTATAGATCGTGAAGGAAGTCGCAGCCAGCTAGGGTTAGCCCCGCTGACTGCCGCGTCCTGGCGCTTTAGCTCAGCACCGTGCCGCGCGCCTCGCCGAGGCCGATGCGCACTGCGCCATCCCGCTCGCACCAGCCGCGCAGGATGAGCGTGTCGCCGTCTTCCAGGAAGGTGCGCTTCTCGCCGTTCGGCAGCTCGATGGGCTGCTTGCCGCCCTGCGTGAGCTCGATCAGCGAGCCCGCGGCGTCGGGCGTGGGGCCGGACAGAGTGCCCGAACCCAGCAGGTCGCCCGGCTGCAGGTTGCAGCCATTGACGGTGTGATGCGCCACGAGCTGCGCGGCGGTCCAGTAGGCGGCCTCGGCCACGCGGCCCTTGGTCAGGCGATGCGGCGCGGTGCCGGCTTCGCGCATCTTCGCGGTCTGGATCAGCACTTCCAGCGTGATGTCGAGCTGGCCGCGTTCGCGGTTGGCGGCGCCGTCCAGGTAGGGCAGCGGCTGCGGATCTTCGGCACTGCGCACGAAAGGCGCGCGGAAGGGCGCCAGCGCTTCCATGGTCACGATCCAGGGCGACACGGTGGAGGCGAAGTTCTTCGACAGGAAAGGGCCCAGCGGCTGGTATTCCCAGGCCTGGATGTCGCGCGCCGACCAGTCGTTGAACAGGCCCACGCCGAAGAGGTGCGACTCGGCCTCGGCCATGGGCACCGGCTGGCCCATGGCGTTGCCGGCGCCCACGTAGAAGGCGAGTTCCAGTTCGTAGTCCAGGCGCTTGCAGGGGCCGAAGCTGGGCTCGGCGGCATCGGGCGCCTTGGTCTGCCCGTGCGGGCGCTTGAAGTCCTGCCCGCTCACCACGATGGAGCTGGCGCGGCCGTGGTAACCGATGGGCACCCACTTGTAGTTGGGCATCAGCGGCTGGTCGGGGCGGAACAGCTTGCCGATGGTGGTGGCGTGGTGGATGCCGGTGTAGAAGTCGGTGTAGTCGCCCACCTTGCACGGCACCGTGTATTCGCACGCGGACTGCGGCACCAGCGCCTTCGACCAGGCACCCTGCTCGCTGCTGCCTTCGCGCAGGCCATCGGACAGGCGCTTGCGCAGTGCCTGGCGTTTGGCGGGCGTGGCAGCCATCAGCGCATTCATGTCGTCGGTGTCGACCACGCCGGCGGCGCGCAGGTCCAGCACCTGGTCGCCGATGGCCACGCCGATGCGCCAGCCGCCTGCATCGCCCGCGGGACGGAAGCGCCCGAGGGGCAGGTTCTGGATCGGGAAGTCGCAGGCCGCTTCGTTGGCGGAGGCAACCCAGCTCTTGCGCTTGGGATCGTGGGTGGTGTCGATGTCGTACATGGTGATCTCTGGTCTTGGACTCCCTCCCCCGCTGGGGGAGGGTTGGGGTGGGGGCTCGCGGTGCGCTGGTTCTATCGTGTTTCATGGGCTGAGGGCGTGCGG
>NZ_BCUU01000062.1 GCF_001591385.1 Variovorax soli NBRC 106424 | reverse complement strand
CGCCGGTGCCGGCGCCCGCCGGCGCGCCGGTGGTCGCCGTCGGTTCGGTGGCGCAGGAAGGCGCCAAGGAGCCCGAGAAGGCCCGCGTGGAGTTCTACGGCCACGTCATGCTCGACGCGATCCAGGACGGCAAGCAGATGAATCCGGACTGGAACGCCACCATGCGCCCGTCGCAGATTCCCATCCTCTGCCCCGGCTCGCCGGGCTGCGGGCGCGACGGCGCCACCGTGTTCAGCGTGCGCCAGTCCAGCCTGGGGTTCAAGTCCTTCATCCCGACCGGCCTGGGCGAGGTCCGCACCGACCTGAGCTTCGACCTGTTCGGCACCAACGGCGGCACGCAGGTCCACTGGCTCAATGCCTGGGCCGAACTGGGCATGTTCGGCGTGGGCCAGGGCTACTCGAACTTCATGGACATCGATGTGTTTCCCAACACCATCGACTACTGGGGACCGAGCGGCATGGTGTTCGTGCGCAACCCGCAGCTGCGCGTCACGCCCTGGAACAAGGACGGCATGAGCGTCTCGGTGTCGCTGGAGTCGCCCAACTCGGCCATCGACACCGGCAAGATCAGCCGCGTCGACCCGGCCCTGGGCTCGGGCATCTCGGGCTGGAACAAGCTGCCCGACCTGGTGGGCGCGGTGCGCGTCGACCGCGACTGGGGCCATGTGAAGGCCGCGGCCATCGCGCGCCAGGTGGGCTACCAGAACACCGCTTCGGCCAACGGCGAGCCCTCGGGTTCGCGCGCCGGCTACGGCCTGAACCTGAGCGGCGCCTTCAAGCTGCTGGGCCGCGACAAGCTCAGCTGGCAGGTGGCCAGCGGCAAGGGCATTGCCAGCTACATGAACGACGGCGGCGTGGACCTGGCGCCCGATGCGGCGCTGCAGGCGCAGGCCGTCACGTCATTGGGCTGGCTGGTCTATTACGGCCACGCGTGGAACGACAAGTGGAGCAGTTCCATCGGCTACAGCGAGCACCGGCAGAACAACACCGACGGGCAGCTGTTCACCGCCTTCCACAAGGGCAGCTATTCGTCGCTGAACCTGCTCTACCAGCTGGCCGGCAACGTGATGGTCGGCGGCGAATTCATCTGGGGCCGGCTGGAGAACAAGCTGGGCATGACGGCGGACGACTACCGCTTCCAGTTCTCGACCAAGGTCAGCTTCTGACGAAGCGGCCGGCCGGGCCACGCTGCACGCATGCATGCATCCAGCGGCGCAGCCTGGGGCCAATCACTTGATCAGCTGGACGCCGGTCTTGCCCTGCAGTTCGTCGAAGCTGACGCCTTCGGCCAGTTCCACCACCTTCAGGCCCTGGGGCGTCACGTCCATCACGGCCAGGTCGGTGATGATGCGGTCCACCACGCGCTGGCCGGTGAGCGGCAGGGTGCACTCGGGCAGGATCTTCATGTCGGTGCTGCCGTCCTTCTTGCGGGCCACGTGCTCCATCAGCACGATCACGCGCGGCACGCCGGCCACCAGGTCCATGGCGCCGCCCATGCCCTTGACCATCTTGCCCGGGATCATCCAGTTGGCCAGGTCGCCCTTCTCGCTCACCTGCATGGCGCCGAGGATCGAGAGGTTGATCTTGCCGCCGCGGATCATGGCGAAGCTTTCGTGGCTGCCGAAGATGGCGCTGCCCGGCAGCGTGGTCACGGTCTGCTTGCCGGCGTTGATCAGGTCGGCATCCACCTCGTCTTCCGTGGGGAAGGGGCCGATGCCCAGCATGCCGTTCTCGCTCTGCAGCCAGACTTCCTTGTCGGCAGGCACGAAGTTGGCCACCAGCGTGGGAATGCCGATGCCGAGGTTGACGTAGAAGCCGTCTTCCAGCTCTTGCGCCGCGCGCGCGGCCATCTGGTCTTGGGTCCAGGCCATGTCAGTTTCCCTTCTGGTTCTTGATGGTGGAAGGCACTTCGCTGCCTGCTGCGGCCTGTGCGATGGCGGCTTGCGCCTCGACCTTGGCGGATGCATCCACCGGCTCGGCGGCGCGCACGGTGCGCTTCTCGATGCGCTTCTCGGGTTGGCTGTTGACCACGATGCGATGCACGTAGATGCCCGGCAGGTGGATGTCGTCAGGGGCCAGCTCGCCCACTTCGACCAGCTTTTCCACTTCCACGATGCACACCTTGCCGGCCATGGCGGCGGCCGGGTTGAAATTGCGCGCCGTCAGGCGAAAGCGCAGGTTGCCCGAGCGGTCGGCCACGTCGGCCTTGACCAGCGCCACGTCGGGCACCAGCGAGCGTTCCATGACGTAGGTTTCGCCGTCGAACTCGCGCAGCTCCTTGCCCTCGGCCACCTGCGTGCCCACGCCAGTCTTGGTGAAGAAGGCCGGAATGCCCGCGCCGCCGGCGCGCAGCTTCTCGGCCAGCGTGCCCTGCGGCGTGAACTCGAGCTCGAGTTCGCCGGCCAGATACTGGCGCTCGAACTCCTTGTTCTCGCCCACGTAGCTGGCGATCATCTTCTTGATCTGGCGCGTCTCGAGCAGCTTGCCCAGGCCGAAGCCGTCGACGCCGGCGTTGTTGGAGATGCAGGTCAGGTTCTTGACGCCGCTGTCCTTGAGCGCCTCGATGAGCGACTCGGGGATGCCGCAAAGGCCGAAGCCGCCGACGGCGAGCGTCTGGCCGTCGGCCACCACGCCCTTGAGCGCCGCGTCGGCGGAGGGGTAAAGCTTGTTCACGCGCTGCTCCTCTATGTGGGTGAGGGAATCTTGGGAAGATTGAACGATACTACGTATTCACATACGTAGTAATTCGTAATGGTGAGACCCGATGCTGCACGAGATCGATTACAGGCTGGCCTTCCAACATGCTCCCGTGGGAATGGTGGTCTCGCGCAACCGCACCATCGTCGCATGCAATGAGGAAGTGTGCGAGATGTTCGGCGCGCCGGCGCAGGCGCTGGTGGGCCAGTCGTTCAGCGTGCTCTACCCGAGCGTGGCCGAGTTCGAGCGCATCGGCAAGCGCATGGAGCCCATCCTCAACGCCAGCGGCCACTATGCCGACAACCGCATGATGAAGCGCGTGGCCGGCCCCCATGCGGGCGAATCGTTCTGGTGCCACGTCACCGGCCGGGCGCTCAACCGCGCCGCGCCGCACGAGGCCGGCATCTGGACCTTCGAGGACCTGGGCGCGCGCCGCACCGCCACCGGCAAGAAGGACCAGCTCACGCCGCGCGAGCGCGAGGTGGCGGCGCAGGTGATGCGCGGCCTCACCAGCAAGGAGATCGGCAAGGCGCTGGCCATCAGCCACCGCACGGTCGAGATCCACCGCGCAAGGCTCATGCGCAAGTACGCCGCGGCCACCACGGCGGAGCTGGTGCAGAAGCTGATCGCGGGCTAGCCGGATTCCGCGCCGGCTTCCGTCGCACGCACCGCGCGCGCACGCTCCAGCACGTACTCGATGAAGGTGGCGGTGGCCCGCGTGTGGTGCCGGTTGGGCATGTAGAGCATGAACATGCGGTCGCCGAAGATGCGCAGGCGCCAGTCGTCCAGCGCGGTGAGCACATGGCCGCGGCGCACGTCCTCTTCCACCACGTAGTCGGGCAGGATGCCCACGCCGATGCCGGCCAGCACCGCCTGGCGCAAGAAGCCGAAGTTTTCCGAGACGAGCGTGGGCTCCAGCGTGAGCACGTGGCGCTCGTCGCCGCGGTAGGCCGAGAGGCGCAGCTGCCGCCCCACCACGTTCGAGGTGACGAGCGGCACGCCGCGAAGATCGTCCACCTGCGCCGGCAGGCCGTGGGCCTGCGCATGGCCGCGCGAGGCGCAGGCCACGTAGCGCACCGGGCCCAACTCGCGCGCCACCAGCATCGGAGGCGGCTCGGACATGATCCGGATGGCGATGTCCACCTCGTCGCTGAGCAGGTCCTCCACGCGGTTTTCGAACATCACGTCCAGCACGATGCCCGGGTACTTCAGCTTGAACTCGATGAGCCACGGCGCCATGACCGTCTGGCCAAAGCCGCTGGGCACGTTCAGGCGCACGCGGCCCTGCAGGCTCTGGCCCAGCGCGGTGATCGACTCGCGCGCGGCCTGCAGCTCGTTCTGGATGCCCAGGCCGTGCTGGTACAGGCGCAGGCCGGCATCGGTCGGCTCCAGCCGCCGCGTGGTGCGCCGCACCAGCTGCAGCCCGACCGAGCGTTCCAGCTGGCTCAGGTGGTAGCTCACGTTGGCCCGCGTCATCTTCAGGCGGCGGGCGGCTTCGCTGAGGTTGCCGGCATCGATGATGTCCACCAGGAGGGCGAGCGCGCCGGGGTCCATTCTCGGTTTCTCAGCAGGGTGTCAAAATTTTTTTGACAGTCTGTCAATCGGCTTTCTGATTGTCAAGAACGCTGCGCCACTCAAGAATCCGAAGCTGGCGGCCAGACGCAGGCCCCAGCGATTTCCGACATTCGATTTGCTGTCACGCACAACAACCACGCACAGGAGACTCAGGTGCCATCTGCTTCCACCATCCGCCGCCGCGACCTCATCGGCCTGGCCATCGCCACCCCCGCCATCGGCCTGCTGGGCGCGCGCCCCGCACATGCTCAAGGCGGCGCGGCGGGCTTTCCGTCCAAGCCGATCCAGCTGGTGGTGCCCTTCCCCGCCGGCGGCGCCACCGACGGCGCGGCGCGCCTGATCGCCGACAGGCTGCGCCAGCAGCTGGGCCAGCCGGTGCTGGTGGACAACAAGCCGGGCGCCTCCGGCATCCTGGGCACCGACTTCGTGGCCAAGGCGCCGGCCGACGGCCACACGCTGGTGTTCTCGCTGAGCACCTCGCTGCTGATCAACCAGTTCCTCTACAAGAAGCTGCCCTACCAGCCGCAGAAGGACCTGGCGCTGGTGAGCCACGTGGTCAACGCGCCGATCGCGCTGCTGGTGCATCCGAGCCTGCCCGCGGCCAATGCGGAAGAGCTGGCGAAATACATCCGCGCCAACAAGGGCAAGCTGTCGTACGGCTCCTGGGGCGTGGGCTCGGCCGGCCACCTGTCGCTGGCCGAGATGAGCAAGAAGTTCGACGCCGACATGACCCACGTGGCGTACAAGGGCGAGGCGCCCATGCTGCAGGACCTGGTGGGCGGGCAGATCCAGATGGCTTTTGCCAGCACGCTGCAGGCCAAGACCTTCGCCGAAGCCGGCAAGCTGCGCATCGTGGGCGTCACCGGCGAGAAGCGCAGCGGCGCCCTGCCCGCCTCGCCCACGCTGGCCGAACAGGGCTGGAAGGACGACATCTTCCGCATCACCGGCTGGGCCGCCATGGCCGCACCGGCCGGCACACCCAAGGCGGTGGTCGACAAGCTGGCCGACGAAGTCCGCAAGGCCTGCGAGCAGCCCGAGGTGCGCGCGCGCATGCTCGCCCTGCTGGGCTCCGAACCCACCGCCTACGGGCCCGAACAGTTCGCCGCCCTCTATGCACGCGAGCTCCCCGTGTGGCAACGTGTGGTGAAGGACACCGGCGCCACGCTCGACTAGGTCTGCCATGACTGACAACGCCCATCAGCCCGCCATCTCCAAGCCGTTCTCCGCATCATTCCCGATCCGCAGCATCGAGGATGTACGCCGCCTGGAAAGCGTGCCGCTGGAACGCGCCCTTCCGGTCGCCAGCACCTACGAGATCTTCCGCAACTCGGCCCATGCCTTCGGCGACAAGACGGCGCTGAGCTTCCTGCGCAGCGGCAAGCCCGAGGACGCGCCCATCCGCTGGAGCTATGCGCAGCTGCTCGCGGGCATCCACCAGACCGCCAACCTGCTGCATCGCCTGGGCGTGCAGCCCACCGACGCGGTGGCGGTGCTGCTGCCCGGCTGCCTCGAATACCACCTGGCGCTGTGGGGCGGCGAGGCGGCGGCGATCGTGCAGCCGCTCAATCCGCTGCTCACCGACGAAAAGCTGGTGTCGCTGATGCGCACCGCCGGCGCCAAGGTGCTCATCGCCTACGGCTCGGATGCCGAGTCGGACATGTGGTCCAAGGCCATGCGCATCCGCGGCGAGGTGCCGACGCTCACGCACGTGCTGCGCGTGGCGCCGCACGACGAGCCGCAGGCAAGCGCCGACCTGCCGCCCGGCGTGCTGGATTTCAACGAAGAGCGCAGCCGCGAGCCGGACGACCGCCTGGTGAGCGGCCGCCGCATCGGGCCCGCCGACATCGCCGCCTACTTCCACACCGGCGGCACCACCGGCGCACCCAAGCTCGCGCGCCACAGCCACGGCGCGCAGGTGTTCACCGCCTGGGCCTGCGTGCAGCTGCAGGGCATGGGCCCGAACGACATCAGCATCAACGGCTACCCGCTCTTCCACGTGGCCGGCGTGCTGCCGGCCTCGCTCACGCTGCTGTCGGCGGGGGCGGAAATGGTCATTCCCACGCCCGCGCTGATGCGCAACCGCGAGGTGCTGGCCAACTACTGGCGGCTGGTGCAGGCCTACCGCGCCACCTCCGCGTCGGCCGTGCCGACCGTGCTCGCGGCCCTGGCCACGGTGCCGCTGGACGGCGCCGACATCTCGTCGGTGAAGTACTGCCGCACCGGCGCGGCCGTGCTGTCGCCCGAGCTCGCGGCGCGCTTCGAGCGCCTGTTCGGCCTGCATGTGCACGAGAGCCTGGGCATGACGGAGATGGCGGGCATCTCGTCCGTGACGCCACCCGGCGTGAACGGGCCGGCGGGCTGCGTGGGCTTTCGGCTGCCCTATTCGCAGCTTCGCATCGTGGCCATCGATGCGGGCGGCAAGCCCACGCAGCGCGAGATGCCGCAGGGCGAACCGGGCATGGTGATGTTCAAGTCGCCCAACCTGTTCTCGGGCTACCTCAACGAGAAGGACAACGAGGGCGCCATCACCGAGGACGGCTGGCTGGCCACCGGCGACCTGGGCTTCATCGACGCCGACGAGCGCCTGAACCTGAGCGGCCGCGCCAAGGACCTGATCATCCGCAGCGGCCACAACATCGACCCCAAGACCATCGAGGATGCGCTCTCGGCGCATCCCGCCGTGCAGATCTGCGCCGCGGTGGGTGCGCCCGATGCGTATGCGGGCGAACTGCCGGTGGCCTACGTGAGCCTGCTGCCCGGCGCCGCCGCCACCGAGTCCGAGCTGATGGACTTTGCCGCCCGCGGCGTGGACGAGGCCCCCGCGCGGCCCAAGTCGGTGGTGATCATGGACAAGATCCCCATGACCAACATCGGCAAGGTCTACAAGCCCGAGCTGCGCCTGCTGGCGGCGCAGGCGGTGGTGCAGCAACTGGTGAACCAGGTCGCCGCGCGCCTGGCGTTGCCTGCCGAACTGGCGCCGCGCGTGAGCGCCAGCGAAGCGCAGGGCATTGCCGTGCTGGTCGACGATGCGGCCCTGCAGTCCCGCGCCGGCAGCGTGCGCGACGCGCTGCGGGCCGCCATCGAGCCGCTGCCGGTCAAGGTCAGCCTGCAGGGGCTCTGAACCGAAGGATCAGCGGCCCTTGATGGCCAGCAGTTCCACTTCGAAATTGAGCGTCGCGTCCGGCGGAATCACGCCGGCGGCGCCCGACTTGCCATAGGCGATGCCCGGCGGGCAGGTCAGCTTGGCCTTGCCGCCCACCTTCATCATGGCCACGCCCTCTGTCCAGCAGGGGATCACGCGCTTGAGAGGGAACTCGGCCGGCTCGCCGCGCTGGTAGGAGCTGTCGAACTCCTTGCCGTTGGTCAGGGTGCCGCGGTAGTGCACGCGCACGGTGTCGTCCGCGGTGGGCTGCGCGCCGGTGCCGTCCTTGAGCGACTGGTAGACCAGGCCGCTCTTGGAAGTGACGGGGGCCGAGCCCTGCGCCCAGGCGGCGGGCATCAGTGCACCGGCAATGACAGCGGCAATCAGTAGGGATCTCACAAAAGGTCCTTTGGTGTTGGTGGGAAAGCAGGTCATTATTGACCGATGCGCTATTACGCCCGCGTCGCTTCCCAAGGCTTCGAGTTCGACGACCTGCGCCAGGTCATGGCCATGGCCAGCCCGCCCCGCTCGGGCGACGAACTGGCCGGCGTGGCCGCCGGCAGCGCCCAGCAGCGCATGGCCGCGCGCTATGCGCTGGCCGACGTGCCGCTGGCCCGGTTCCTGACCGAGGCGCTGGTGCCCTATGAAGAGGACAACATCACGCGGCTGATCATCGACACGCACGATGCCGCGGCCTTCGCCCCCGTGGCGTCGCTGACGGTGGGCGGCTTTCGGGACTGGCTGCTGTCGGACGCGGCCACCACCGAGGTGCTGGCCGCGCTCGCGCCCGGCATCACGCCCGAGATGGCGGCGGCCGTGTCCAAGCTCATGCGCAACCAGGACCTGATCGCGGTGGCGCGCAAATGCCGCGTGGTCAGCCGCTTTCGCAACACGCTGGGCCTGCCGGGACGCATCGCGGTGCGGCTGCAGCCCAACCACCCGACGGACGACCTGCGCGGCATCGCGGCATCGACGCTGGACGGCCTGCTCATGGGCGCGGGCGACGCGGTGATCGGCGTGAACCCGGTCAGCGACAGCCTGCAGGCGCTGGTGCGGCTCACGCACATGCTGGGCGAGGTCATCGAGCGCTTCGGGATTCCCACGCAGTCCTGCGTGCTCACGCATGTGACCAACACGCTGCACCTCATCGAGCAAGGCGCCCCGGTGGACCTGGTGTTCCAGTCCATCGGCGGCACCGAAGGCGCCAACCACGCCTTCGGCATCACGCCCGAGTTGCTGGACGAGGCGCACGACGCGGCGCAGTCGCTCGCGCGCGGCACGGTGGGCCGCAACCTCATGTACTTCGAAACCGGCCAGGGCAGCGCGCTGTCGGCCAACGCCCACCACGGCTTGGACCAGCAGACCTGCGAGGCGCGCGCCTACGGCCTGGCGCGTCGCTACCAGCCCTTGCTGGTGAACACGGTGGTGGGCTTCATCGGGCCGGAGTACCTGTTCGACGGCAAGCAGATCATCCGCGCCGGCCTGGAAGACCACTTCTGCGGCAAGCTGCTGGGCCTGCCGATGGGCTGCGACATCTGCTACACCAACCATGCCGAGGCCGACCAGGACGACATGGACAACCTGCTGGTGCTGCTGGGCAGCGCCGGCCTGAACTTCCTGATGGGCGTGCCCGGCGCCGACGACGTCATGCTGAACTACCAGAGCACCTCCTTCCACGACGCGCTCTTCCTGCGCCGCACGCTGGGCCTGAAGCGCGCGCCCGAATTCGAGGACTGGCTCGCCCGCATGCAGATCACCAACGCCGCCGGGCAGTTGCTCGATGCGGACGCGACGCCGCGCCTGGCCGGCATGAACACGCTCGCCGCGCTCAAGCCATGAACGACAAGCCGGCAAGCCCCGCCCTTGATGCATGGGAACCCTGGCGCCGCACCACGCCCGCGCGCATCGGCCTGGGCCGCGTGGGCGATGCGGCGCCCACCGCCGAGCTGCTGCGCTTCGGCTGGGCGCACGCGAGCGCGCGCGACGCCATCCATGCGCGCCCCGATCTCGACGTGCTCGAAAGCGCCCTGAAAGCGCAAGGCTGGCAGCCGTTTCGCGTGAAGAGCCGCGCACCCGATCGCGCCACCTACCTGCGCCGCCCCGACCTGGGCCGCCTGCTCGATGAAGAGGACGCGAAGCAGTTGCAGGCGGTTCCGGGCGGCTGCGATGTCTGCATCGTGGTGGGCGACGGGCTCTCGGCCCTGGCCATCGAACGGCATGCGGCGCCGCTGCTCGCCGCGCTCAAGCCATTGCTGCCCCACGCACTGCGGCTGGGGCCCCTGGCCCTGGCCAGCCAGGCGCGCGTGGCGCTGGCCGACGACATCGGAGAACGACTGGGCGCCAGGCTGTCGGTGATGCTGATCGGCGAGCGCCCCGGCCTGAGTTCGCCCGACAGCCTGGGCATCTACCTGACCTTCGAGCCGCGGCGCGGGCGCACCGACGCGCAGCGCAACTGCATTTCCAATGTGCGCGCCGAGGGCCTCGCGCCCGCGGCAGCCGCCGCCCGGCTGGCCTGGCTCATCCGCGAGTCGCTCGCGCGCGGCTTCAGCGGCGTGGCGCTCAAGGACCAAAGCGACGACCACGCAGCGCTGCCGGCAACGCCCGCCGCGCCGCTACCCGACGACAGCAACAAGGAGACCCCGGAATGACACCTGCCACCGACACCCGCTATCCCCTGCCCGAACTGGCCAACCTGCCCGAGGACATCCGCGAGAAGATCCTCGAGGTGCAGGAAAAGGCCGGCTTCGTGCCCAATGTCTTCCTCGCCCTGGCGCGCCGCCCCGCCGAATGGCGCGCCTTCTTCGCCTACCACGACGCGCTCATGCTCAAGGAGGACGGCTCGCTCACCAAGGGCGAGCGCGAGATGATCGTGACGGCCACCAGTGCGGTGAACAAGTGCCTGTACTGCGTGGTGGCGCACGGCGCGCTGCTGCGCATCTACGAGAAGAAGCCGCTGGTGGCCGACCAGGTGGCGGTGAACTGGCGCAAGGCCGACATCTCGATGCGCCAGAAGGCCATGCTCGAATTCGCCATGAAGGTGTGCGAACGCTCGCACGAGATCGACGCGGCCGACTTCCCGCCGCTGCACGCCCACGGCTTCTCGGACGAGGACATCTGGGACATTGCCGCCATCACCGCCTTCTTCGGCCTGTCCAACCGCATGGCGAGCTTTTCGGGCATGCAGCCCAACGACGAGTTCTTCCTGCTGGGGCGGGTGCCGCGCGAGAAGAAGGCCTGACGCACCCGGCGCGCGCCCGTGCGAACTCAGGGCAGCGCGCGCCGCGGGTCGCGCACGGTACGCGGGCGCCTGAAGAGCGCGAGCCGCACCGCAAGCGCCAACAGCGCGCCGAGCGCCGCGCCGGCCAGCACGTCGGTCGGAAAATGCAGCCCCAGGTAGACGCGGCTCCAGGCCACGGCGGATGCGGCCAGCACGAACAGCAGCGCCCAGCGGTCGCGGCGCTCCAGGCACAGCGACATGGCCACGGCAAAGGCGCCGGTGGCGTGCATGCTCGGAAAGCTGGCGCGCTGGCCCTGCGCCAGCCATTGAATGCCCATGTCCAGCGCCGCGGGTCGCGGCATCGGCATCCAGTAGCGGAGCAGGCTCACCGACACCCAGGCGAGCAGCAGGCTCAGCAGCCCAGCCCAGAGCACGCGCCGATGCCGCTCAGGCCCCAGGAGGGCGAGTCCCGCCAGCAGCAGCACCATCGCGCCCGGCAGGAACTTGCTGGTCATCGCGGCGATATGGATCTGCCACATGGGCGTGTCGGCACTCGCATTGACGAGCGCAAAGAGCGACATATCGAGAATATTCATGCGGCATCCATGGTGGACCAAGCATATGAAGGACGGATGAATGCCCTCACCGGGCAAGCGGCCTAATGGACGTAGGACTTGACCTGCAACGGCAAGTCCGGCGCCTCCCAGCGGTAGTCCGGCGCGAGGACGTTGCGCCCGGGCCGCTGCCCGCGCCAGCGAAGATGCAGCAGATCTTCGGCCACGGTCCAGGCCGCCCAGTCGGCGCGGAAGGGCCGCTGCGCCGCCGCCTGCATGGCACCAGCGCCCAATGCCTCGCTGCGCCACACCAGCGCAGGAATGCGGTAGCCCGATTCGGTATGGGGACTGTGGCCCGCGCGGTCGCTCACGTGGCCCACTTCCTGGCCATGGTCCGACAGGTACATCCAGGCACGGCGGCCCGCGCTGCGCCCGACAGCTTGCGTGAGCTGCAGCGTCTCGGACACCACGAAGTCGTGATAAAGCAAGGCCGCGTCGTAGTCCTGCCTGAAGCGCCGCACCCAGGCGGCGCGGCCCTGGTCCTGCATCTGGGCCTCCACCGCGTCGATGTCGTCGTCGAAGGGATTGGCACCTTCCGGAAAGCGCAGGCGGTAGTGCGGATGCGCGCCCAGCAGGTGGACCACGATGAGCTTGCGCTGCGCCGGGTCCTCCAGCGCCTCCTGCACGCAGTCCAGCAGTTCGCCGTCCAGCGAGGCGCTGGCACGGCCAGGCGTGCGGTTGACGAAGTCGACCACGTCCGCCAGGCGGGCGTGCTGCTGTTCGATGGCCACGTCGTCGTGGTTGCTCATCCACCAGACCTTGTAGCCGGCCGCGCGCGCGAGCGCCAGCAGGTGCTGCGGCTGGCCGGCATCGGGCTGGCCGAAGGAGAACAAGTTGCGAAGCGCAGGCACGGTGCTCGCGTCCACCGACCAGGCATTGCGCAGCACCAGCATGTTGTCGCCGGCGCGGCGGCGGTGCGCCTGCAGGCGCGGCGTGGTGTCGCGGCGGTAGCCGTACAGGCCCATGTTGTCGCGGTTGATGCTGTCGGTGATGACCAGCACCACGGTGGAGGGCCCCTCCTTCGCGATCACCGGCGCGGCCTCGCGCGCGCGGGCCAGGACCTGGTCGCGCGCCAGCCGCTGGTCGGCCATGCCGGCCTGGAGCGTGCGCACCGACTGCGTCCAGTTCGCCCAGAACACCAGCGGATGCAGACGGCGCCACGGCTTGCTCGCGTACGCCACGCAGCCGAGCAGGAGCACCAGCACCAGTGCACCGAGGAACCACCTGGGCATGCCCGGCGGCGAAGCGCCCTGGCGGCCCCGGCCGGCAAGCCGCCAGGCGCACAAGCCTGCAGCCGACAGCGCCGCTGCCCACAGCAGGGCCACGCGCCAGTGCGCCGCCAGGTATTCGCTGCCTTCGCGGCCATTGGTGTTGGCCACGGCGCCCAGCACCAGCGCACCGTCGGGCGCGGCCTGGTAGGCGTCCTGCAGAAAGGCCCGCACCACGCCGTCCAGCGCGAAGAGCATCACCCACAGCCAGAGCGCGGTGCGGCGGGCGCGCTGCGCCAAGCGCCCCTCGATGGGCCAGGCCAGCCAGCCCAGCAAAGGCAAGGCGAGGAAGATCAGTTGCGCGACGCGGCGGCCGTCATGCCCGAGCACGATGAAGATGGCCGCCAGGCCTGCCAGTCCGGCTGCCGCCCAGGGCCAACGGTCATGCGAGGCGGAGGCGGCAGGTTGCGTGAAATTCATCCGCGCGCATTCTGCCGGGCCGGGTCGCGGCCCCTCGCCCTTGATCCCAGAAAAGCGAGGGTCTTTCGAGCACCACGGGCAGTGAGCTGCCGTCAGCCCGCGGACCGGGTCTGGCCTCGGCAGCCGGCCAGCGCGTCGAGCGCAGCCTTGTAGCTGGGTGTCTGCACGTCCATCGCACCGAGCACGGTGTGATAGAGGTTGTCGTGCGTGAGCGGCTTGTCCAGTTCGCCTTCCAGGCAGCGCAGCGACAGCCTGTCGCGCGAGCGCATGCCCTCGCTGAACCACATCACCCACGGCACGTGCTTCTGCGCCTCGGGCGCCACGCTGTAGGGCATGCCGTGCAGGAACAGGCCGAATTCGCCGAGCGACTCGCCGTGGTCGCTCAGGTACAGCATGGCGGTGTCGTAGTGGTCGGCGCGGGCCTTGAGCCAGTCGATGGTCTTGCCCAGGAACTGGTCCGTGTAGACGATGGTGTTGTCGAAGGCGTTGATCAGTTCCTCGTGGCTGCAGTCCGACAGCACGTTGACTCGGCACTCGGGCATGTATCGCTTGCTCGTACGCGACGAGCGCAGGTAGTACGCGGGCCCGTGGCTGCCCATCTGGTGCATCAGCAGCACCACGCCGCGCTGGCGGCGCTCGGCCGGCAGCGCTTCGATGCGCGCGTCCAGCCCGCGCAGCATGACTTCGTCCAGGCACTCGTCGCCGCCGGGGCACAGCGCGTCCTTGGTCACCGCATCGAGCCCGGCGAAGGCGGACGCATGCGGAATGCGGTCGCACACGCCCTTGCAGCCGCCCGGCTGGTTGTCGAGCCAGAACACGGCCAGGCCGGCGGCCTGCAGCACGTCGGTGAGGTTCTCGTAGTCGTCGCGCGCGGCCTCGTGGCCGGCCTTGCCCAGCGGCGAGAACATGCAGGGCACCGACGCCAGCGTGCTGGTGCCGCAGGACTGCACCTTGCGCCAGCTGAGCACATGGCGCGCCGCCAGGTCGCCGGTGGTGTCGCGCTCGTAGCCGTTCAGGCCGAAGTGGTCGGCCCGCGCGGTTTCGCCCACCACCACCACGAACAGCGGCGGCCTGGCCTGCGCGGCGTAGCTGGCGCCCAGCGCCGCGCCGCCCGACACCGGAATGAGCTGGCGCTTGTGGCTGAACAGCGCGCGCGTGCCCAGCGTTGTCGCCGAATAGACCGGCGCCAGCGGATTGGTCATGTAGCGCAGCTTGGTGTGGTTGCGCATGAGCGGCGCGAACTCGCGGTTCATGGCCAGCATGCCGCCGGCGGCCAGGGCCGCAGCGGCCATCAGCAACACCGCATTGCGCCACAACTGCCCGAGGAAGGACTGCCGCGCCAGGCGCGCATGCCAGATCACCAGGACCGGAAGCGCGGCAACGAGCAGCAGGTTGAACAGCAAGCGCCAGTTGAGCAGGTCGCGCACTTCGCTCATATCCGTCTGGATGGCATTGGCGAGCATGCTCGGGTCCATCACAACGCCGTAGCTCGCCATGTAGTGCTGCGACACGGCGGCAATCAGCACCACCGCCACCCACAGCGGCTTCATCCAGCGCGACCAGGCGAAAAGCGTCAGCAATGCGACGTTGCCGCACAGCACCAGCAGGCCCATCAGCAGCAAGTTGGGCAGGTACTCGGCGCTTCGTCCACCGCCGATATGCATCAGCTCCCAATAGAGCGGCCCGTTGCAGGCCAGGGAGAGGTACAGCCCCAGCCACAGCACCAGAGTGCGGGCCGAGCGCGGGCGCTGCAGCCAGTCGCGCAGCGCGCGCCAGCGGGCAAGGGCCCAGGGCGCATCAGCGCTCGGAAAGGATGGAAGGCCCGTATCGACCGAGCCAGGAGTGGCCAGAGGCCAGGAATTGCGGAGCATCGCGAAAGACCGATTCAGGGAGAAGTCTGGGAAGAAGCCGGCGCCAGCAGCGCGGTGTTGCCGCCGCGTGCGCGCCACAGCTGGCAGGCCCGGTCGACCATCAGGCCGGTGGTCCAGCAGATCCAGGCGGTCCACAGGGTGTGGCTCATGTAATGGGCGCCGCGCAGCTGCTGTGCCAGGCCGAGCGCCAGGCCGCCGAACACGGCGCCAACCAGCCACCAGCGCGCCACCCCGGGCACGCGGCGCGCCAGCAGGAAGTAGCCGCCGAGAAACGCAAAGGCGGCCGATGCATGGCCGGCCGGAAAGCACCTGCCCCCGCCGCCGTCGAAGCGGCCCCACGACCAGTGCGACACGTAGTGCGCCGCGCCGCCGAAGGCGCCCAGGTCCCAGGGGCAGCTTGTGCGGCTGCCGTGCTTGATGAGCGAGATGACCAGCACCGGCACGACGACGCCCAGCGCCAGCTGCACCCGCTCGCCGCGGCCGAGGCGGCGCAGGAAGCCGGCCGGCCAGAAGATGCCGGCCAGCAGGAAGACCACCAGCATCCAGCCGAGCGCCTTGGCTCCTTCGTGCATGACCTGCACCAGGAACCAGTTGTCGCGCAGCGCAAAGCCTGCCGGCGTGGCGAAGAGGCCTGCCATCGGCAGGTCGAGGCCGCTGGCATCCCACAGCGCGAGAAGTGGCAAGGCCAGCAGCGTCCCGGCCAGCAGGCGGCTGAAGGAGGTTCGAAGCATGGGCCGGGAGGTTAGGTTCCCAAACTGAACGCCCCCTGAAGCAGCGGCTCTTCCATAATCCGTCGGCCCATTCAAGGAGTCACTCTTGCGCATCCTGCTGGTCGAGGACGACAGCGCCCTGGCAAGCGCCGTCTGCAGCTACCTGGAATCGAAGGCCTTCGTGGTCGACGTGGCGCCCAGCCTGGCGGACGCGCGCGCCGCCCTGCTGGGCGCGCAGTACGCCGCCGTGCTGCTCGACCTGCACCTGGGCGACGGCGAGGGCCTGTCGCTGCTGCCGCATGTGCGCGCGCTGGCCGACCGGCCCATCGTCATCGTGGTCACCGCGCGCGACCAGGTCACCGACCGCATCCGCGGCCTGGATGCCGGCGCCGACGACTACATCATCAAACCCTACGACCCGGCCGAGCTGCTGGCGCGCCTGCGCGCGGTGGAGCGGCGGCGCAGCGACAGCCACACGCCGGTGCTGCAGCTGGGCGGCCTCGCGATCGATCTGGCGCGCGACACCGTGCGCAAGGACGGCGCGGTGGTCACCCTCACGCAGAAGGAGTGGGCACTGCTGCGCGTGATGGCCTCGCGGCCCGACCGCATCCACACGCGCGAGATGCTGCAGGACGCGCTCTACGGCTGGGACGACGAGGCCGACAGCAACACGCTGGAGGTGTTCATCAGCCGCCTGCGCCGCAAGCTGGGGCGCGGCCACATCGTCACGCTGCGCGGCCTGGGCTACCGGCTCTCGCCCTCGGACGAGGAGGATTGAGCGCGTGGCGGCCATTCCCGAGGCAAGGCGCGCCAACAGCGCAGGGCGAAGCGCAAAGAGCGAATCGCTGGCCGGCCACCTGACGCGCACCCTGATCATCTGGGTGGGCGGCGTGTGGCTGCTCAGCGTGATGGGCGTGGTCTGGTACGTGGACCGCGAAATCAACAACAACTTCGACAACGAGCTGGCCGAGATCTCGCACCGCCTGTTCGACTTTGCTGCGCGCGACCTCGACCGCGAGAGCCAGGCGCGCACCGCGTCGCAGCCGCTGGTGGCCTCCGACCCGCTGTTCAGCGAGGACCTGGTGCTGTTCGTGGTGAAGGACGCCGACGGGCGCGTGCTCATGCACACGGCCGGCGACGAGCACCGCGCCTTCGAGGTGCCGCTCAAGCCGGGCTTCGTGAACAACGGCGCCTGGCGCATCTACACGGTGCAGCACCCCACCCGCCCCTTGTACCTGCAGGTGGCCGATCCGCTGGACGAGCGGCGCGAGGCCGTCAACAGCACCTTGCTGGGCCTGATCATTCCGCTGGCGGCCGGCCTGCCGCTGCTGGCCCTGGTGTTGCGCAACATCGCGCGCAAGGAGCTGCGCGCACTGCAATGGCTGGCCGGCCAGATCGCCGAGCGCAGCGGCTCGGACCTGCGGCCCATTCCCCTGCCCGCCCTTCCGCAGGAGCTGCAATCGGTGGGCGACGACGTCAACCGGCTGCTGGAGCGCCTGTCCCAGGCGCTGGACGTGGAGCGCGCATTGGCCGCCAACGCGGCGCACGAGATGCGCACCCCCCTGGCGTCGGCGCGGCTGCGCCTGCAGACGGCCCTGGACCACGGCCTGCACCGCAGCGACGTGGAGGCCGCGCTGGCGGCCCTGCGCACCCTCAGCCACCGCACCGAGAAGCTGCTGCAGCTCTCGCGTGCCGAATCGGGCGCATCGCTGTCCCGGCAGCCGGTGGACCTGGCGACGCTGGCGGGCCTGGTGGCGCAGGAGTTCTGGCGCGAGGACGAGGCCCGCGCCCGGCTCGATCTGCGCATCACGCCCACCGAGCCGCAGCTGGCCCTGGGCGACGTGGACGCGCTGGCCATCGCGCTTCGAAACCTGGTGGAAAACGCGCTGCACTATGGCTGCGGCCAGCCGGTGGTGCTGGAGGTGATGGCGCCCTGCACGCTGGCCGTGCGCGACTTCGGCGCCGGCGTCAGCCCGCAGCAGCTGCAGACCCTGCACCAGCGGCACGTGCGCCACAGCGCCGAGCGCGCCGGCTACGGCCTGGGCCTGTCCATCGTGCACACCATTGTCGACAAGCACGATGGGCGGCTGGAGCTGTACTCGCCCCCGCCCGGTGCCAGGAGCGGCCTGGAAGCGCGCATTGTTCTGCGGCCGGCGGCCTGACCCAGCTATCCCCTTTGCGACAGCCCCCCTCCTGCCCCCCCTGCGGGCGGGGGGTCCGAGGGCCCCATGCCGAATAGAATTGCGGCCGCGCCCAGGGCGCCCGCCCCGTCCATAACCACATTCAGCCAGACCCCATGACCCAAGAAGAAATCCTTGCCCAATTCGGCCCGCGCGAAGCGATGGAATACGACGTGGTCGTCGTCGGCGGCGGCCCGGCCGGCCTCTCTACCGCCATCCGGCTGAAGCAGCTGGCCGCGCACTACAACAAGGAAATCTCGGTCGTGGTGCTGGAAAAAGGTTCCGAGCCCGGCGCGCACATCCTCTCGGGCGCCATCATGGACCCGCGCGCGCTCAACGAACTGCTGCCCGACTGGCGCGAGCAGGGCGCACCGCTGAACCAGCCGGTGACCGAGGACGCCTTCCTGATGCTGTCGGAAACCGGCGCCACCCGCGTTCCCAACTTCATGCTGCCCGGCAACTTCCACAACGAGGGCAACTACATCGTCAGCCTGGGCAACGTGGTCAAGTGGCTGGCCCAGCAGGCCGAGGGCCTGGGCGTGGAGATCTTCCCCGGCTTCGCCGCGGCCGAGGTGCTCTACAACGACGACGGCTCCGTCAAGGGCGTGGCGACCGGCAACATGGGCATCGGCAAGGACGGCGAGCCCACCGAGAACTTCCAGCTCGGCATGGAGCTGCACGGCAAGTACACCATCTTCGCCGAAGGCGCGCGCGGCCACCTGGGCCGCCAGCTCATCAGCCACTTCAAGCTCGACGCCGGCAAGGACCCGCAAAGCTACGGCATCGGCATCAAGGAGCTGTGGGAAATCGACCCGGCGCGCCACCAGCCGGGCCTGGCGGTGCACACCTCGGGCTGGCCGCTGCCTTCCGACACCTACGGCGGCTCCTTCCTGTACCACGCCGAAGACAACAAGATCGTGGTCGGCTTCGTGGTGGGCCTGGACTACCAGAACCCGCACATGAGCCCCTTCGAGGAGTTCCAGCGCTTCAAGACGCACCCCAACATCCGCTGGTACTTCGAGGGCCAGGACAAGGGCCTGAAGCCGGCCAAGCGCCTGTCGTACGGCGCGCGCGCCATCACGGCCGGCGGCCTGCTCTCGCTGCCCAAGACGGTGTTCCCGGGCGGTGCGCTGGTGGGCTGCGACGCCGGCTACCTCAACGCCAGCCGCATCAAGGGCAGCCACGCCGCCATCAAGACCGGCATGCTGGCCGCCGAGGCCGCCTACGACGCCATCATGGCCGGCCGCGCGCACGACGAACTGAGCGCCTACCCCGAGGCCTTCGAGAAGAGCTGGCTGCGCAAGGAACTGCACAAGGCGCGCAACTTCAAGCAGTGGTTCAAGAAGGGCCTGACGGTGGGCACGCTCATGACCGGCATCGAGCAGTTCGTGCTGCGCGGCCACGTGCCGTGGACCATCCACCGCACCGAGGCCGACCACGCACGCCTCAAGCCCGCGGCCGAGTGCAAGAAGATCGCCTATCCCAAGCCCGACGGCAAGCTCACCTTCGACCGGCTCTCCTCGGTGTTCATCAGCAACACCAACCATGAAGAGAACCAGCCGGCGCACCTCACGCTGAAGGACGCGACGGTGCCCACGCGCATCAACCTGCCGCAGTTCGCCGGCCCCGAGCAGCGCTACTGCCCCGCGGGCGTGTACGAGTTCGTGCCCGACGAGGCCAACGCGGGCAAGGAGCGCCTGCAGATCAACGCGCAGAACTGCGTGCACTGCAAGACCTGTGACATCAAGGACCCGACGCAGAACATCGTGTGGGTCACGCCCGAAGGTGGTGGCGGCCCGAACTACGTGGGCATGTAAGGCCGGCGCAGCACGGCCGGCATGACCCTGCGCGAACACATCCACCTCCCCACCGGCCGGCGCCTGGCATGGTGGGCGCTGCTCATCGCCGTGCTGGCCGCGCTGCTGTGGCTGGCGGTGCGCTACATCAGCCCGGCACCGCCGCGCACCCTGGTCATGAGCACCGGCGCCACCGATGGCGCCTACCACCGCTTCGGCCAGCGCTACCAGGAGATCCTGCGCGCCAACGGCATCCGGCTCGAGCTGCGGCCCTCCAGCGGCGGCATGGAGAACATCGCGCGGCTCAACGACGGCTCGGTCTCGGTGGGCTTCGTGCAAGGCGGCACCGGCCTGCTGGCCGCCGACCCGGAAGCGCTGCCCGAATCCACCGCCTTGCGCTCGCTGGCCACGGTGGCCTTCGAGCCGGTGTGGATCTTCACCCACACGCTCGATCTGTCGAAGGGGCTGGGCCCGCTGGCCGGCAAGCGCATTGCCGTGGGCCTGCCCGGCAGCGGCAACCTCCACGTGGCCCGGCAACTGCTGGCCATCTACGGCGTGCAGGCCGACACCGGCGGCACCGTCTTCGTCACCGAAGGCGGCATGGCGGCGGCACAGATGCTGCAAGAGCGCCAGATCGACGCATTGATCATGATCGCCGCGCCGCAGGCCCAGGCCGTGCAGCGGCTGCTGAACGAAGGCCGGATGCGTCTGGCATCGCTGGACCAGGTCGAAGGCCTGGCGCAGCGCTACCCGTACTTCCGGCCCATCACCCTCAAGCGCGGTGCGGTCGACCCCGCGCGCGACCTGCCCGCCGCCGACGTCCACCTGCTGGCCACCACCGCCAACCTGGTGGTGCGCGAAGACCTGCACCCCGCGCTGGACTACATGCTGCTGGAAGCGGCCAAGCAGGTGCACTCGCAGCCCAGCCTGATCAACCGGCCGGGCGATTTCCCGAGCCCGCGCGACACCGACTACCCGCTGTCGGACCAGGCCGACCGCTACTTCAAGCACGGCCAGCCCTTCCTGCAGAACTACCTGCCCTTCTGGGTGGCCATCTACGTGCAGCGCATGCTGCTATGGCTGCTGCCCCTGGCGGCCATCCTGGTGCCCCTGATGCGCGTGCTGCCGGGCCTGGTGAACTGGCGGCGCCAGAGCCGGCTCTACCGCCGCTACGGCGAGCTGAAGTACCTGGAGCTCGACCTGGCCTCGCGCCAGCTGGACGAGCAAGAGCGCCGCCGCGCGCACGAGCAGCTCGACCGCATCGAGGACGAGATCGTGAGGACCAAGTTCGCCATCGAGATCTCCGACCGCGTCTACACCCTGCGCCAGCACATCGACTATGTGCGCGCGCAACTGGACCGGCAAGCCATGCAGAAGCGGGCGCCGGCCGCGCCGGGTCCGTGAAAGCCCCGACGCAGAAAGCGGTTTCATTGCGGCATAGTCGGGGGCTGTCAGGCGGGTCACCCCTTCGAGCGGTCCCGCGTCTTTGAATCAACTCCTGGAGACATCCCTCATGAAATTGAGCCGACTGGCCGCCGGCCTGGCGCTGGGCCTTGGAATCGCCGGCGCTGCCCTCGCGCAGACCGCCATGAAGATCAGCATCTCGACCGCGCAGAACTCGCACCAGGGCGTGGCCATCGACACCTTCGCCAAGGAAGTGGCCACGCGCACCAACGGCCGCTACAAGATCGAGACCTTCTACAACGGCGCCCTGGGCGGCGAGCGCGAGTCGATCGAGGCCGTGCAGCTGGGCACGCAGGAACTGGCGTTCAGCTCCACCGGTCCGGTGCCCAACTTCGTGCCCGAGGCCAAGATCCTCGACGTGCCCTTCCTGTTCACCGACAAGGCACACGCGCGCGCCGTGCTCGACGGCCCCATCGGCCAGGAAATGCTCACCAAGTTCGACGCCAAGGGCTTCAAGGCGCTGGCCTGGGCGGAAAACGGCTTCCGCCACATGACCAACAGCAAGCGCGACGTGAAGACGCCCGAGGACCTCAAGGGCCTGAAGATGCGCACCATGGAGAACCCAGTGCACATCGCGGCCTACAAGAGCTTCGGCATCATCACCACGCCCATGGCCTTCCCCGAAGTGTTCACCGCCCTGCAGCAGGGCACGGTGGACGGCCAGGAGAACCCGCTGCCGGTGATCATCTCGGCCAAGTTCGACCAGGTGCAAAAGCACCTCACGCTCACCGGCCATGTGTATTCGCCCTGCATCTTCCTGATGAACAAGGCCGCCTTCGACAAGCTCAGCGCGGCCGACAAGCAGGCCTTCCTCGACGCTGCCAAGGTGGCGGTGAAGGCCAACCGCGACCGCGTGGACGCCGACGATGCCAAGGGCGTGGCCGACCTGCGCGCCAAGGGCATGACTGTCATCGAGACGGTGGACAAGACCAGGTTCGTGGCGGCGCTCACGCCCGTCAATGCCGACTTCGAGAAGCAGTTCGGCAAGGCCAACCTCGACAAGATCCGCAACTACAAGCCCTGACCCCAAGCGGTGCCTCCTTTCGGGGCATCGCAAGCGCCCGCATGGCCCGGCACGCCAGCGGGCGTTTTTCGTTTTCTCTGCCCTGAAGCTTCTCTTTCCATGAGATCCATCATTCTTCGAATCGACCGGGCCAGCACCTCGCTGGCCATGGCGGTCGCCTGCCTGATGCTGGCGGTGGCCTCGCTGCTGGGCATGTACCAGATCGTCACCCGCTTCGTGCTGGAGCAGCCCGCCGAGTGGACCGAAATCCTCATCCGCGTGAGCCTGATCTGGATGGTGTTCATGGGCATTCCCACCGCCTTCCGCCAGGGCGCGATGGTGAGCGTGGACGTGCTCTACCGCTGGAGCCCCAAGGGCATGCGCCGCGTGCTCGACTGGGTGGTGTGCCTGGCCGCGCTCACGCTCGTGGCCGTCATCGTGTGGTGGGGCTGGGACTATGCGCAGCGCGGCAGCGTGCAAAGCATGGCGGGGCTGGAGTCCGTCTCCATGTTCTGGGCCTACCTGGCACTGCCGGTGGGCGGCCTGTTCTCGGTGCTGGGCATCGTGGCCAACCTGATCGATCCGCAACGCAACGAACTGGAGACTGCGCAATGACCAGCGCCATGATTTCGACGATGGTGCTGTGCTTCGCGCTGAGCGTGTCGGTGGCCGTGTCCATCGGCCTGGCCTCGGTGCTGGGCATCCAGGTGAGCAACGCCAACATGCTCATCTCCGTGAAGGAGATGTTCAACTCGATCAACAAGTTTCCGCTGGCCGCCATCCCCTTCTTCATCCTGGCGGGCAACCTGATGGAAACCGGCGGCATCTCGCGCCGCCTGGTGGAATTCGCCAAGAGCCTGGTGGGCGGCGTGCAGGGCGGCCTGCCCATGACCTGCGTGCTCACCTGCATGATCTTCGCGGCAGTGTCGGGCTCCTCGGTGGCCACCACCTTCGCCATCGGCGCCATCCTCATTCCTGCGCTCATCAAGCACGGCTACCCCACCAGCTACGCCGCCGCGCTGCAGGCCACCAGCGCCGAACTGGGCGTGATCATCCCGCCGTCGATCCCGATGATCCTGTACGGCGTGAGCGCAGAAGTCTCGATCGGCGAGCTGTTCATCGCCGGCTTCGGCCCGGGCATCCTCATCAGCCTGGCGCTCATGGCCTTCGTCTGGGTGTATTGCAAGTGGAAGGGCTGGGGCAAGAACGACGGCGACGGGCGCCTGGGCGTCTTCACCGCCACGCGGCAGGCCGGCTGGGCCCTGCTCATGCCGGTGATCATCCTGGGCGGCATCTACGGCGGCATCTTCACGCCCACCGAGGCGTCGGCCGTGGCGGTGTTCTATGCGCTGGTGGTGGGTGTCGTCATCTACCGCGAGATCAAGCTGGCCGACCTGTACGCGGTGCTGAAGAAGTCGGTGGTGTCGTCGGCGGTGATCATGTTCATCATCGCCAACGCGGGCCTGTTCGCCTTCCTCATCACCCGCGCCGGCGTGCCCGAGGCCATCGGCCTGTGGCTGCAGGATGTGCTCAAGACGCCCGCCTACTTCCTGCTGGGCGTGAACGCGGCGCTGTTCGTGATCGGCATGTTCATCGAGACCAGCGCGGCCATCATCGTGCTGGCCCCCATCCTCGCGCCGGTGGCGCAGCACTTCGGCATCGACCCGGTGCACTTCGGGCTGGTGATGGTGGTGAACCTGGCGCTGGGCATGATCACCCCGCCCTTCGGCGTGAACCTGTTCGCCGCCTGCACCGTGGCCCGCATCTCGCTGGACCGGATCGTCAAGCACCTGATTCCCTTCGTGCTGGTGATCCTCGGGTGCCTGATGGTCATCACCTACGTGCCGGAGATATCGCTGGCGCTGCGCGATCTGGTGTACGCAAAATAGCGGGGCAGCGCGGCGGGGCGCGCTGAACTGGCATTGCCCGCGATGAAACTCGATCCCTTCGAACGGGTCAACGACACGCCCTTCGCCTGTTCCAGGGAAGACCTGTTGCATGCGCGCGGCGCGCCCCTGCGGGCGGCACGCAACGGCATCGGCCTGAACGAGATGGACTACGGCGACGTGGTGTTCCGCTTCCAGGACTGCGGCCGGCTGGAGGAGATCACGCTGCAGGCCGAAGTCCTGGTCATCGGAAACGTGGCGGTGCCCTTTGCCCACCTCGCCGGGTTCGTCCGCGCCCACGACCCGCACGCATTCGAGCGTGCCCGGTTCCTGGTCAGCCCCGGCTTCGGCCTGGCCTTCGACCCGTCGGAGCCGTTCTGGGTGACGGCGCTGGCGCGGCATTGCCTGCCCGAATGGAAGCGCCTGGGCTGACCGCTGGCTGCCAGGGCCTCGGCCGGTGCGGCCCGATCACCGGCCACAATGGCGCCCAATGACGATCCAATTGACCCAGCACCCCGAACGGGTGCCGCTGCACAACGAGGTCCATGCACGGCCGCCCGAACCCATGGTGGCGCCGCTGGCCATTGCGCACCTGGTCATGTTCACCGACGCCGAAGGCCGCGCCGCCAGCCGGCAGCACCTGGCGGCGCTGCTGCGGGACCACCACATCGCGCCGCCGGACGAGCACACCACGCACCTGCGCGCCGAGCTGGGCTCGTTCCGGCTGCGCTGGGAACTGCATACCGAGTTCGTCAGCTGGACTTTCGCCGCGCCGCTGCGCGGCGAGGTCACCCCGTCCGCCCCGCTGGCGAGCGCCATCGAGCAGGTGCCGCAGGACTGGCTGGCCGCCCTCCCCGGCCAGTGCCTCAGCAGCCTGGACATGTGGGTGCTGCCCGGCCAGCCCGATGGCGGCATCAGGGGCGGGCATCACATGCTGCGGGCCGATGCCCTGGCGGGTTCGGCCGTGGCCGACGGCAAGGCCCAGGTCTTCACCGACTTCGCCATCCACCCCAACGGCTTCTCGCGCATCTTGCTGCACGCGGGCGATCTGCCGCCCCGAAGGCTCGGCCGGCTTGTGCAGCGCCTGCTGGAAATCGAAACCTACCGCATGGCGGCCATGCTCGGGCTGCCCGCCGCGCGGCGCGCGAGCGCCGAGCTGGCCAGCGCGGAGAGCGAACTGGCCGCGCTGGCGCGCGCCATCCAGAGTGCCGAGCAGCACGAGGAAGCGCGGCTGCTGGACCGGCTCACCCGCCTGGCGGCGCAGGTGGAGAGCGAATACGCCGCGACGCACTCGCGGTTTTCCGCCAGCACCGCCTATTTCGAACTGATCGACCAGCGCATCGCCCAGATCAACGAGTCGCCGCTGGAGGGCCTGCAGACCATCGGCGAATTCATCGAGCGCCGCGTGACCCCCGCGCGCAAGACCTGCGAGTGGGCCGCGCACCGGCAGGACGCGCTGTCGCGCCGCGTGTCGCGCATCAGCAACCTGCTGCGCACGCGCGTGGAAATCGAACAGCAGCACGGCAGCCAGGCGCTGCTGGAGGCGCTCAACAAGCGGCAGGACATCCAGCTGCGGCTGCAGGCCACGGTCGAAGGACTGTCGGTGGCGGCCATCACCTACTACGTGGTCGGCCTGGTCAGCTACCTCGCCAAGGCCGGGCAGGGCCTGGGCTGGCCGCTGTCCGGCGAGACCACCGCGGCCTTGGCCATCCCCCTGGTCGCCGGGTCGGTCTGGTGGTCGCTGCGGCGCATGCACCGCAAGCTGTTCACCCACTGAACCGTGCCGGCTGGCAGGCCGGCCGCCGCCTTCATCCCTTACACTCCACGAAGTCAGGAGAGAGCCCCGCGCAGTGCATGCCGCGGCAGGGGCCGCCGAAGGCGCAGGGCCGGCCGGTTGGGCCGGGTCCGAACGCTCAGGCAAAAGGACTGACAAGGCGCCCTGCCCTTGAAAAAGAAGCAGGTCGTTTCCCGGCTGGAGAGAGGCGCCACGCAAGCCAGACAACAGGTTGCGCGGCGCCCACTGAAGGAGCAAACCCCGATCGTGGGGTGAATCTCTCAAGTAAAGCGGACAGCGGGGGTAGGCTCATGGCGAAAGCCGTGGATTTCGACTGCCCTCAGGAGACAGCGCCTTGACCGCCGCATCCGAACAAGACCTGCTGAAGACCCCTCTCCATTCGCTGCACCTCGAGCTGGGCGCGCGCATGGTGCCCTTTGCCGGCTATTCCATGCCGGTGCAATATCCGGCCGGCCTCATGGCCGAGCACAAGCACACCCGCGAGGCCGCCGGCCTGTTCGACATCTCGCACATGGGCCAGCTGCGCCTGCAGGGGCCCGACGCCGCCGCGGCCTTCGAGAGCCTGATGCCGGTGGACGTGATCGGCCTGGCGCCCGGCAAGCAGCGCTACGGCCTGCTGCTGAATGACGAGGGCGGCATCCTCGACGACCTGATGTTCTTCAATGAAGGACACGACTCGATTTTTGTGATCGTCAACGGCGCCTGCAAGGCGGCCGACCTGGCGTTCATCCGCGAGCGCATCGGCCAGCGCTGCAAGGTGCTTCCCATGCCCGACCATGCCCTGCTGGCGCTGCAAGGCCCGCAGGCGGCCGCGGTGCTGGCCCGGCTGTCGCCCGGCATCGAGCGCTTCGTGTTCATGACCGGCGGCGCGGTGCAGATCGGCGGCATCCCGGTCTTCGCCACGCGCAGCGGCTACACCGGGGAAGACGGCTTCGAGATCTCGGTGGCCGCCGACCAGGCCGAGGCGCTGGCCCGCCTGCTGCTGGCGCAGGCCGAGGTCAAGCCCATTGGCCTGGGCGCACGCAATTCGCTGCGCCTGGAAGCGGGCCTGTGCCTGTACGGCAACGACATCGACACGACCACCACGCCGGTCGAAGCCTCGCTCAACTGGGCCATCCAGAAGGTGCGCCGCCAGGGCGGTGCGCGCGAAGGCGGCTTTCCGGGCGCGGGCCGCATCCTCGACCAGCTGGCCGTGGCCGCCGACCTGGCCGGCCATGTGGACCAGCAGCTGCTCACCCGCCGCCGCGTCGGCCTGGTGGCGCTGGAACGCGTGCCGGTGCGCGAAGGCTGCGAGCTGCAATCCTTCGAAGGCCACCCCATCGGCCAGGTCACCAGCGGCCTGCTGGGCCCCACCGCCGACCGCCCCATCGCCATGGGCTACGTGGCCACCGCGTTCTCGGAACCCGGCACGCGCGTGCAGGCCATCGTGCGCGGCAAGCCCGTGCCGATGGAAGTGAGCACCCTGCCCTTCGTCCCCACCCGCTACTACCGCGGATGAAATCGCATCTCGGCCAGCACCCGCAAGGCGGCAGGCCGTAGCATCCCACTCGTCTTCAACTCTTTATCTCCCAACTGGAGCCAACCATGAGCCTCAAGTACACCAAGGACCACGAATGGGTCGCCGTCGACGGCAGCATTGCCACTGTCGGCATCACCCAGCACGCGCAGGACGCCCTGGGCGACGTGGTCTTCGTCGACCTGCCGCAGATCGGCCAGGGCTATGCCCAGGGCGAAGTGGCCGGCGTGGTCGAGTCGGTGAAAGCCGCGGCCGACGTCTACATGCCCATCGCCGGCGAAGTGACCGAGGTGAACGAGGCGCTGCGCGCCGACCCGTCGCTGGCCAACAGCGACCCCATGGGCGGCGGCTGGTTCTTCAAGCTCAAGCTGACCGACGCCAGCCAGTTCGACGCGCTGATGGACGCCACCAGCTACGAGAAGTTCTCCGCCGACGCCTGATCGCCCGGCCCGTTCCCCTGCCGCCACCTTTTTGCCGCCTGCCATGTCGTCCTCTCCTGCCCTGACGCCCCACCCCACCGCCGCCGCGCCCACGCTGCGCGAACTCGAGAACCACGAGGAATTCATCGCGCGCCACATCGGCATCAGTGCCGAAGACGAAGCCGCCATGCTGCGCGTGGTGGGCTCGAAGACGCGTGCTGAACTCATCGACGGCATCGTGCCGGCCGCCATCCGGCGCTCGCACCCCATGCGCCTGCCGCCCCCGGCCGCCGAAGCCGAGGCGCTGGCGGAATTGAAGGCGCTGGCAGGCCGCAACAAGGTGTTCAAGAGCTTCATCGGGCAGGGCTACTACGGCACGCACACGCCGGGCGTCATCCTGCGCAACATCCTGGAGAACCCGGCCTGGTACACCGCCTACACGCCCTACCAGGCCGAGATTTCGCAGGGCCGCATGGAAGCCCTGGTCAACTTCCAGACCATGGTGTGCGACCTGACGGGCATGGCCATCGCCAACGCCTCGATGCTCGACGAGGCCACGGCCGCCGCCGAAGCCATGACGCTGGCCGCGCGCAGCGTCAAGTCCAAGAGCAAGGTCTTCCTGGTATCGGGCGACTGCCATCCGCAGACCATCGAGGTGCTGCAGACGCGCGCCGCGCCGCTGGGCATCCAGATCAAGGTCAGCACGCTGGCCGAAACGCTGCCGCAGCTCATGGCCGCCGGCGACTTCTTCGGTGCGCTGGCGCAATACCCCGGCACCACCGGCACGGTGCACGACCTGCGCTCGCTGGCAGGCATCGCGCATGCCAAGGGCGCCGCCCTGTGCGTGGCGGCCGACCTGCTGGCCCTCACGGTGCTCGCCCCGCCCGGCGAGTGGGACGCCGACATCGTCTGCGGCACCACGCAGCGCTTCGGCATGCCGCTGTGCAACGGCGGCCCGCACGCCGCCTACCTGGCTTGCCGCGACGAATTCAAGCGCTCGCTGCCCGGCCGCCTGGTGGGCGTGAGCGTCGATGCGCACGGCGAGCCCGCCTACCGCCTGGCGCTGCAGACGCGCGAGCAGCACATCCGCCGCGAGAAGGCCACCTCCAACATCTGCACCGCGCAGGTGCTGCCGGCCGTCATCGCCAGCATGTACGCCGTCTACCACGGCCCGCAGGGGCTGCGCCGCATCGGCGAGCGCGTGGCGCTGCTGGCCAGCGTGTTCGCGCACGGCCTGGCGCAGATGGGCCTGAAGGTGGTCAACAGCACGTCGTTCGACACGCTCACCGTCAAGACCGGCGAGGACACCGACCGCATCGTGCAGGCAGCGCTGGCGCGCCGCATCAACCTGCGCCACAAGCTCAGCCAGCACCTGGGCGTGTCCTTCGACGAGACCAGCACCCGCGCGGACGTGGAAACGCTGTGGGCCCTGTTCGCCCCGGTCGGCAAGAGCGCGCCCAAGTTCGACGAGGTGGCACCCAATGCGCCTTCGCGCATTCCGGCCGAGCTGCGCCGCACCAGCGCCTACCTGACGCACCCGGTGTTCAACACCCACAAGAGCGAGACGGCCATGCTGCGCTACATCCGCAGCCTGTCGGACAAGGACCTGGCGCTGGACCGCAGCATGATCCCGCTGGGCAGCTGCACCATGAAGCTCAACGCCACCAGCGAGATGATCCCCATCACCTGGCCGGAGTTCGCCGACATCCACCCCTTCGCCCCGGCCGACCAGATGCAGGGCTATGCGCAGCTCGATGCGCAGCTGCGCGCCTGGCTGTGCGAGGCCACCGGCTATGCCGACATCAGCCTGCAGCCCAACGCCGGCTCGCAAGGCGAGTACGCGGGCCTGCTGGCGATCATGGCCTTCCATGAAGCCAAGGGCCAGGGCCACCGCAAGGTGTGCCTCATTCCCTCTTCCGCGCACGGCACCAACCCGGCCAGCGCGCAGATGGCCGGCATGAAGGTGGTCGTGACCGCCTGCGATTCGCAAGGCAATGTCGACATCGACGACCTGAAGCGCGCCTGCGAGGCGCACAAGGACGACCTGGCCTGCGTGATGATCACCTACCCCAGCACCCACGGCGTGTTCGAGACGCGCGTGAAGGAGCTGTGCGAGATCGTGCATGCCCACGGCGGCCGCGTGTACGTGGACGGCGCCAACATGAACGCACTGGTGGGCGTGGCCGCGCCCGGCGAGTTCGGCGGCGACGTGAGCCACCTGAACCTGCACAAGACCTTCTGCATTCCGCACGGCGGCGGCGGCCCCGGCGTCGGCCCGGTGTGCGTGGTGGAAGACCTGGTGCCCTACCTGCCCGGCCATGCCACGGCCAGCGAAGCGCCGCACGTGGGCGCCATTTCCGCAGCACCGCTGGGCAATGCCGCGGTGCTGCCCATCAGCTGGATGTACTGCCGCATGATGGGCGCCCAGGGCCTGAAGGCCGCGACCGAAGTCGCGATCCTGAGCGCCAACTACATCAGCGCCCGCCTGTCCGAGCACTACCCCACGCTGTACGCCAGCCCCAACGGGCATGTGGCGCACGAGTGCATCCTGGACCTGCGCCCGCTCAAGGAAACCAGCGGCGTCAGCGCCGAAGACGTGGCCAAGCGCCTGATCGACTACGGCTTCCATGCGCCCACGCTGAGCTTCCCGGTGGCCGGCACGCTGATGGTGGAGCCGACCGAGAGCGAGCCGCTGGCCGAGCTGGACCGCTTCATCGACGCCATGATCGCCATCCGCGGCGAGATCCGCCGCGTGGAAGAAGGCGTGTGGCCCAAGGAAGACAACCCGCTGAAGAACGCGCCGCACACCGCCGCCAGCCTGATGGGCGCCGAGTGGACCAAGTCCTACTCGCGCGAGCTGGCCGCCTTCCCGCTGGCCAGCCTCAAGCAGGGCAAGTACTGGTCGCCGGTGGGCCGCGTGGACAACGTCTACGGCGACCGCAACCTGTTCTGCTCGTGCGTGCCCGTGGGCGAGTACGCGGAAGCCGAACGCTGAAGCCGCCACCAGCCTTCTTCTGAAAGCGCCCATCTGCCCGCAAGGCAGATGGGCGTTTTTTTCTTGCGCCAGTGGGCCGGTGCGGCGCAGCGGCAGCAACTTAGGGCAAACGGTCCCAGCCTCGACGTCCGCATCCGCTGCGTGTCAGCACTCGGCCCCAAAGAAATCAGCTCAGCGCGCCCCTGTTTCAGTTCTCGCTGCTTCACCGTGCACCCACGACAGAAAGGCTTCTACTGCCGGTCGTTTTGCATGCTTGGCGGGGTAGACCACGAAGTGA
>NZ_BCUU01000061.1 GCF_001591385.1 Variovorax soli NBRC 106424 | reverse complement strand
CTGGCGGCGCACAACGCGGCGGCGCTGCTGGACCTGGAGAGCGTGATCATCGACGGCTCGTTCGGGCGCGAGCTGCTGGCGGCCACGCTGGCCCAGGTCGATGCCGCGCTGGCCCGCTACGACTGGGAGGGCCTGGCGCGGCCCAGCCTGATGGCCGGCGCCATCGGGGCGGACGCGCGCGCCGTCGGTGGCGCGCTGCTGCCGCTGTATGGGAGCTTCTCGCCGGACCGGGACCTGTTCCTCAAGGACGACGTGTAGGGGGGGCCATGCAGGTCCGGATCTGGCGCGCCGCGATCATTTTTTTGGGCGCCTGCGCCTTTCTTCTTCCGGCCTCGGCACGCATCCACTACCGGCCCGCGGCGGGCAACCGGCCGCCGCACATCCTGATCAAGGGCGAGCTGGTGCAGGCGGACATTGAAACGTTCACCAGCATTGCAGAAGCGGCGCGCAAGGACGCCGCGGCTTTCATGGCGGGCAAGGGCATCGACACGCCGCCGCCCGGCACGGGGTTCGTCAACGTGGCCATCGACAGCCGCGGCGGCAACATCTGGGTCGCCATGTCCATCGGCCGGATCATCCGCAAGTATTCGTTCTCGACGCGGGTGGAGGTCGGCGCCTCATGTGTCAGCGCCTGCGTGTACCTGCTGGCCGCGGGGCAGGGGCGCTACGTGGGCGGCCGGGTCGGCATCCATCGCCCCTACATTCCGAACGACGGCGTGACCTCGGCCCGGGCCAAGAAGGCACAGTACGAGGGCATCAACGCGCAGGCGAGGCAGTACCTGGAAGAGATGGGGCTGCCTTCGACCCTGCATGACCGGATGATGGAAACGCCGCCGGACCGCGTGACTTGGCTCACCGCGCAGGAGCTGTCGACCTACGGCCTGATGAAGATGGGCCCGCCGCCGCCGAGGGGTGCGGCGCCTCGGTAGCCAAGGGCCCGTGGCACTGAATGTAAAGGGAAGAAGAATGAGCAGTATGTCGGCGAGCCTTCTTGCAAGCAGCGGGTTCTTGGTGCTGCTCATCGGATTCCTTTGCGGGGCTCCCTTGGGCAGCGCAATCAATCATCACCGCGACGAAGAACGCGTTCGCGCCTGGCGGGTTGCCCACTCGAGCCTGGTTGGTGGCGGCGTCATGCTTCTGGCCATTGCTCCCAATCTTTCGATTGTCGAGTTGCCTTCCAGCCTGAAGGCCTTGGCATCGGGAATGCTCTGTGTATCCATTTGGTCCTTCACCTTTGCCCTGACCTTCGGTGCCTGGAAAGGGCATAGAGGGACGCAGCGAGGGACTGGCCTTGGCGCCGCGGCCACGTATACGGCGAACATGGCGGGCGTCGTGCTTTCTACGATTGCGATTTTGCTGCTTTCGTACGGATCGATCGTCCACCTGCTGCGTACCTTCTCAGCTGGCCGACGAGCGGGTCAGAGCTTCCCAATCACCTCCACGTTCGCGCCGCCCGTCGCCACACGTTGAACCGTGCCAGCCAATGGGTCAAAGAGCACGATGGCGCTGAAGGTCGCGAAGACCACGCGCCCTTTGAATTCCTTGCCGTCAGATTGTGTGATGGCCACGCAATTTGCCGCGCGCTGCTTCTCGCCAGTCGCTTTGGATCTTGCGACTCCTGCATCGCTCAAACGCGTTTCTCGCGGTTTGATGGGAATGCAGATCTGCGGCCCGATGACCCAATCGTCGATGTGACTCTCTCCTGCAATGTGGCCCAGCACAGGTAGCACGCTGAGCAGCGCGGCGAGCACCGCAACCCCGAACACAAATGCCAGCGCGATGAGAATCCACGCCGAAAAGGTACCGAAGGCGACGAATACAGGAAGTGCCAGGCAGGTGGCGACCCAGGGGTGCTTTCGCACCCAGTGTCGAATGGAGGCGCGCCTTTCTTCCAGCCAGTTCGATTTGCCGCTGCGATCCCGAGCCAGGTGGATCGAGCCGATCAGCGCGGTGCCGGCGAGCACGATGACGAGTGCAGGCCAACTCACCGGCCAAAGCACTGTCCAGATGTCCCGATAGAAGTTCCACTCAAACAACTTGCCGAGGTGCGTGAGCGTCGCAACGACAGCCCAGCCTCCGAGCGTCAAGAGGTCGGACGTCGAGTTGAACATGATGGCGTGCGGCACACCGAACTTCGCTTCGGCCGACGTCGCAACCCCGTAGCCGAGGAGCGCAAGCACGATGATCGACGCCGATGAGACCGATAGAAACAGCGTCAACGCCTGGCTGTATGGAGACTTGATGGCAGTCTGTCCTGTCATGGAGCTTCTGGAGTGAAACCCCACGATACAGGTCAACGCAACCTCGGCATCCCCACGGAAGAGGAGGGTCGGGTTGCGTTGCTATCGCCGTTGGCGATGCCCTTCGTCGCCCGCAACGAGCAACACCGCCCCAGAACTCACCCCTCCGCAGGCCGCGCCTGGTCCGGCTTCGAGTAGTCGCACACCCCCTGCGGGAAGATGCGCTTGAGCTGCTCCACCTGCTGCGCACTCGGCACCGCGCTGCCATACGTGCCGTCGGCCACGGCCTGTTCCACCGGCTTGAGCGCGCAGCGGTAGATGCCGCCCTCCAGGGGCGCGCCGGCCACGGTGCGCGAGGTGCCGTACAGCGGGAAGGCCTGCGTGCAGGCGCCCGCCGGCTGGCTGTCGAGGATGCCGCCCCACACGCCGGCGCCCGCGCTCATGCGATGGCCCTGCAGGTCGAAGCAGGCGTCCAGCGCATCGGCGGGCTTGTTGCCCGCGATGCCGGCCGCCGGGTTGGTGCGCATGTTGGTCAGCCACTGGTCCATCACGGCCAGCGCCTGCAGCGACTGGCTGGCCTTGGGCACGCCCGGCGTGGTGTCGGTGAACCACACGACCAGGTTGTCGCTGTGGCCCATCTTCTGCAGCACGCGCTTGCGCACGGCGAAGGACTGGTGGCTGTTGTGCATGTCCAGCTCGCGTTCCATGTACTGGCGGTGGTCGATGGCCGGCACGTCCAGGCGCCCGGTGAACACATGGCCCGAGGTGTAGGCCGCGCGCATGGCGGCTGGGTCGCCCGCGGTGCGCGGCGCCGGCGCATCGGCCGATGGGGCCAGGCGCATGTTGCGCACGCTCCAGGGGTCGAAGTAGCCGGGCACGGTCAGCGCCTTGTTGATCTCGGCCTGCGTGGTGCCGAAGAAGGGAAAGCCCTCCTGCACCATGTCGCTGGGGTGCTTCCAGCCGCCCACGTACCAGTTCAGGTGCACGAACTCGTCCATGGTGATATGGCCCGCGCGCAGCGACTTCAGGCCGTACTGCACGCCCACGTTGTCCCAGGTGACGCGCGCGGCGCCGGTGGCGTCCACGCCGTAGACGTTGCGCAGGTCGTCGTAGTGGGTCCAGCGGATGGCTGCGATGTCGCTCTGCGGCTCGTACAGCTGCTGGTTGGGCGCCTGGCCGTACAAGGGGTTCAGCGTCAGCGGCGTGAGGCCGCGCCAGGCCGGCACGCATTCGGTCGAGCCCTTGGCGGTGCTGTAGCCCAGTGCGAGCTTGAGCGGCGCGAGCGCGTCGTTCACCTTGGTGTTGGGCCCGCCGGCGGGGTTCTCCTCAGCGTTCATGCCCACCAGCCAGGTGCGGTTCTTGGTGACCTGCCACTTGGTGTTGGTGCGGTCGGTCGCGTCCATGTAGTGCTCGAGCAATTCGCAGTCGCCCACGTGGATGGTCTGGGTGACCATGTCGGGGTAGCTCTGCACGGGCAGCAGGCCGTCGAGCACGCCCGGGTTGTTCTGCGCGATCATGTACTGCTGGATGGCGCCGCCCGAGCCGCCCAGGCCCACGGTGTAGACCGGCGCGCCGTAGCGCTCGATGAAGCGCTCCTTGGTCATCATCGCGGTCTCGCCGGCCAGGTTCATGTTGTAGTGGGTGCCGGTGTTGTTGCCGCTGGAGTGCACGATGGCCCAGCCTTGCCTCAGGATGTCCAGGTTCATCGAGCCGCCGTGCACCGTGCCCTGGCTGTGGCCGATGGCCACGCCGCCCTGGAACCAGTACAGCAGCTTGCCGTTCCACAGCGACGTATCGCTCTGCGCCGCGTTGTCGGCCGCCGGCATGGGCGCGAGCATGGCGATGCTGTAGAGGAAGCGGTTGATGCTGCCGATCTCGCGCCGCACGATGAAGTCCACGGTGCGCCCGTCCGCCAGCGTCGCCTGGCTCATGTCGGCCGGCCGCGAGCCGTCGCCGGGCAGCGGCTTGAGCGCGCCCGCCGTGCCGCGGTACTGGTAGCTCACGAAGCTGTCGATCGAGCAGTTGCGGCTGTAGCCCAGCAGGTTGCCCTGCGCGTCGCGCACCGGGTAGCCGGGTGCCGAGGCGCTGTCCACCAGCGGCTGCCTGTTCACCGCGCCTTGGATGGTGGTGCAGACAAAGGGCGTCTGCTGCGGCCCGGTGAACATCGGGCCGGTGATCGGATAGTTGGTGAGCTGCAACTGGTCGCGCGGCTGGCCGTTGCCGCTGCGGTGGCGCACCTCCAGGGTGTTGGCGCCCACCTTCAGGCCGCTGATCACGCCTTCGAGGCCGGCATCGGTCTCGGCGAGCGTGGCATCGAGCCGCGCACCGTTGAGCCACAGCTCCAGCTTGTCGCGCAGGCCCGGCGCGGCGCGCACCTCGATGCGCGCATCGCCGCCCGAGACGTACTCGGGCTTGCTGGAGAGCACGCGCAGGCGCACGCTGTTGCCGTCGTCCTGGGCTTTGGCTTGCTGTGGCGAATCGCTTTTTGCACTGCTGCCGGTGGCGGTGCTGCCGCCGGACCCGGAACCGCCGCCGCATGAAGCGAGCAGCAGCACTGCACACGCGGCCCATGCGGCCGCCAGACCTTTGGATGTCATCGTGTCTCCTCGGGCCCCCAGGCCCTTGTTGTCGTTCTCGGAGCCGAACGCGCCGGCCCTGCGCTGCAGCTGGCCCGCGCACGGGAACTGCGGCGCGAAGACTAGACGTTTTGGCGGTGCGTGACCATAGGGCGTAGGAGGTGCTTGACCCGTCATTCCACCATCCTGGAAAATCGATCCACCATGAAGGAATCCGCTGCGCCAACCGCGCCCGAGGAAGAGGACATCAACATGCGCATCGCCCGGCGCGTGCGCGAGCTGCGCGCGGCACGGGCCGAGACCATGGAGTCGCTGGCCGCCCGGTCCGGCGTGAGCAAGTCCATGATCTCGCTCATCGAGCGGGGCGAGGCCAGCCCGACCGCGGCCGTGCTCGAAAAGCTCGCGGCCGGGCTCGGCGTGGCCATGGCCACGCTGTTCGGGCCGGACCGGTCGGCGCAGCAGCAGCCGCTGTCGCGCCGCGCGGAGCAGGCCATCTGGAAGGATCCGGAATCCGGCTACCTGCGGCGCAACCTCACGCCGCCCAACTGGCCCACGCCCATCCAGCTGGTGGAGGTGCACTTTCCGGCGGGTGCGCGCATGGCCTACGAATCGGCCAGCCGCGAGCCGGCGCTCGAGCAGCAGGTGTGGGTGCTGCAGGGGCAGATCGAACTCACGCTGGGCGACCAGCGCTATGCATTGAAGGCCGGGGATTGCCTGGCCATCCGGCGCGACCGGCCGCTGGTGTTCAACAACCCGTCGACGCAGGCGGCCAGGTACCTGGTGGCGATCTGCGACCAGGCGGCGGTACAGCTTCTCCAATGAGGACATCGAGATGAGCAGCAGCAGTGAAAAGACCGTCCTCATCGACTGCACCGAGGCCGAGCATGCCGATGCGATCCTGGCCATCCTCAACGAGGCGATCGTCAACTCCACGGCGCTGTACGACTACGTGCCGCGCCCGCCGGAAGCGATGAAGGCCTGGTTCTCCGCCAAGCGCGCCAACGGTTTTCCGGTAGTGGGTGCCGTCAATGACAGCGGCAAGCTCATCGGCTTTGCGAGCTACGGCACCTTCCGCGCCTTTCCCGCCTACAAGTACACCGTGGAGCACAGCGTGTACGTGCACCACGAGCACCGGGGGCAGGGCCTGGGCAAGGTCCTGATCGGCGAGCTGATCCGGCGGGCACGCGCCGCCAACCTGCATGCGCTGGTCGGCTGCATCGACGCGGGCAATGCCGGGAGCATTGCGCTGCACAAGAGCCTGGGCTTTGCGCACGCCGGCACCTTCCCGCAGGTGGGCTTCAAGTTCGGGCGGTGGCTGGACGCGGCCTTCTATCAGCTCCTGCTCGACACGCCCGCTTCGCCGGTGGACGGTTGATGCGCGACGCAGAGCCTAGTGTGCTGTCCCGCAAATAGCTACGCAGAGAAAAGCGATGCGTTTCAGGTCAGGGCAAGGCGCAAACCGCAGCGATACCCAGTGGTATCGCGAGGATTTGCAACGCAGCCATGGCCTGAAAGGCGCGCTTTTCTGCGTAGCTATTTGCGGGACAGCACACTAGATGTACGCCACCGGGTCGCGGTACGCCGGATCTTCGTGCAGGGCCCAGTAGCCCTCCTGCAGCCGCCGGGTGACTGGGCCCGGAAAGGTCGGCAGCGCCCGGCCGTCGACCTTGCCGATGGGCAGCACGCCGCCGCCGCTGGAGCTGAGGAACACCTCGTCCGCGCCGCGCAGCAAGGCCACCGGCAGTGGCGCGATGCGCAAGGGGATGCCGAACTTTTCGCACAGCTCGATCACGGTGCGGCGCGAAATGCCTTCCAGCACGCCATGGTCGGCGGTGTGCACCACGCCGCCCTGCACCGCGAACACGTTGAAGCCCGGGCCTTCGGTGACGCAGCCCTCCGCATCCACCACGCAGCTGGTGTCGCGGCCCAGGTCGTAGGCATCGAAGAGCGACTGCACCAGGTCGATCCAGTGGTAGTTCTTGACCGTCGGGTCCACCGATGCGGGCGCGATGCGCTGGCGGCTGCTGATGTGCAGGTCGATGCCGGCGGCCTGCTTCTCGGGCGAGGCGATCCACACATAGGGCAGGGCGTAGGCATAGAAGCGGTTCTGCGCCAGGCGCGGGTCGCGTGCGCCGCGCGGCGGCACGCCTCGGGTGCACGCCATGGCCACGTACGCATCCTGCAGGCCGGCGGTGCGCACGCAGCCGTGCAGCACCTCGCGCAGCTCGGCGCGCGTGTAGGGAATGGACAGGCGCATCTTCTCCAGGCTGGCGAAGAAGCGGTCCATGTGCGCGTCCAGCCGGAAGAATGCGCCCTGCCAGGTGGTGGCCACGTCGTAGGTCGCGTCCGAGCGGGTGAAGCCCCAGTCGAACAGCGAGATCTTCGCCTCGGACAAGGGGACGTATGCGCCATCGGCGAACGCGCAGCCGCCCTCGAATCGCGAAGCCGGTAGGGACGGAAGTGGCATGGGTGCTCTCCTGGCCTGGGTGGGGTGGGCCCGCGATTCTGCATGGCGCCCGGGTCGGCGTGCCTCTCCAAGGTTTTCGCGGGTGCGACAGAATGGGCGCATGACCCAACCCCTCGACCTCCACAGCTTCCCCATCACCCACAAGTGGCCTGCCAGGCACCCCGAGCGGCTCCAGCTGTATTCGTTGCCCACGCCCAACGGCGTGAAGGTGTCGATCATGCTGGAGGAGACGGGCCTGCCCTACGAGCCGCACCTGGTGGACTTCGGCAAGAACGACCAGATGTCGCCGGAGTTTCTCTCGCTCAACCCCAACAACAAGATCCCGGCGATCATCGATCCCAACGGCCCCGGCGGCAAGCCGCTGGCGCTGTTCGAATCGGGCGCCATCCTCCTGTACCTGGCCGACAAGACCGGCCAGCTCGTGCCCAAGGATGAAGCGGCGCGCTACGAAACCATCCAGTGGCTGATGTTCCAGATGGGCGGCATCGGCCCCATGTTCGGGCAGCTGGGCTTCTTCCACAAGTTCGCCGGCAAGGACTACGAGGACAAGCGCCCCCGCGACCGCTACGTGGCCGAGTCCAAACGCCTGCTGGCTGTGCTCGACCAGCGCCTGCAGGGCCGCAACTGGCTGATGGGCGACCAGTACACCATTGCCGACATCGCCACCTTCCCGTGGGTGCGCAACCTGGTGGGCTTCTACGAGGCCGGCGACCTGGTGGGCTTCTCGGAATTCGCCAACGTCAAGCGCTCGCTCGACGCCTTCGTGGCGCGCCCGGCCGTGGCGCGCGGGCTGGGCATTCCGGCCCGCGGCTGAGCCTGCACGCATGGCATCCGGCAGCCACAGCCATCTACCCGAACAAAGCCTGGCCCGCGTGCATGCGCTGCTGGCGCGCGGCGCGGCGCAGCGCGTGGTGCTGGGCCTGGTGGGCGCACCGGGCGCAGGCAAGTCGACGCTCGCCTCGGCCTTGCAGGCGTCCTTTGCCGATATGTCCGTCGTGCTGCCCATGGACGGCTTCCACCTGGCCAATAGCGAACTGCGGCGCCTGGGCCGGGCCGGGCGCAAGGGCGCGCCCGACACCTTCGATGCGGCGGGCTACCTGGCCTTGCTGCAGCGCCTGCGCGATCCGGCGCATGCGGGCGAGACGGTCTACGCGCCCGAGTTCCGCCGCGAGATCGAGGAGGCCGTGGCCGGGGCCATCGCCATCGAGCCGCACCATCGGCTGGTGATCACCGAAGGCAACTACCTGCTGGTGGACCAGGGCGCCTGGCAAGGCGTGTCGGCGCTGCTGGACGAATGCTGGTACGTGGATGTGGACGAGCAGCTGCGCAACGAGCGGCTGGTGCGCCGGCACCAGGCCTTCGGCCGCACCGAGCAGGAGGCCGTGCAATGGGCGGCGCAGACCGACGCACCCAATGCACGGCTGGTGGCGTCGACGCGCGTGCGCGCCGACCATGCCTTCCGTTGGGGCGGCTAGCGAGCGTCAGGCCCTGTCGAAGCAGCATCCGACGCAGTACGCCGCATCGCGCAACCAAGAACAGGAGCACCCCATGCCCACGTCCGGACACGAGCACCGCTCGATGCCCCGCCACAGCCAAGACCACGGCCACAGCCACGACCACAGCGGGCACGCGCCCAAGGCTCCGAAGCCGGTTCCACAGGGCAACCCGAGCCAGGTCGAGTACACCTGCCCGATGCACCCGCAGGTGCGCCAGCTCGGGCCGGGGCACTGCCCCATCTGCGGCATGGCGCTGGAGCCGGTGGTAGCCACCGAACAGGTCGGCGAAAGCCCCGAACTGAAGGACATGACGCGGCGCTTCTGGTGGGGCTTGCTGTTCACGGTGCCGGTGTTCGTGCTCGAGATGGGCGCTCACCTGTTCAACATCCATCACCTCGTGGCCCAGCAGGTCTCGAACTGGATCCAGCTGGTGCTGGCCACGCCGGTCGTTCTCTGGGCAGGCTGGCCCTTCTTCGCCCGGGCAGCGGCATCGCTGCGCAACCGGAGCCTGAACATGTTCACCCTCATCGCGCTGGGCACGGGAGCGGCCTGGCTCTACAGCATCGTGGCGACCCTGGCACCGGCGCTGTTCCCGCGCGAGCTGCGCGCACAGGACGGCGCGGTGGCCGTGTATTTCGAAGCCGCGGCGGTCATCACGGTGCTGGTGCTGCTCGGGCAGGTGCTCGAACTGCGGGCCAGGGAAAAAACCTCTGGCGCCATCAAGGCGCTGCTGGGGCTGGCCCCGAAGACGGCAGTGCGCGTGAACACCGACGGGACGGATGAAACCGTGCAGGTGGATGCCATCCAGGTGGGCGAGCAGCTGCGGGTTCGCCCTGGCGAGAAGGTGCCGGTCGACGGAGAAGTGGTCGAGGGCAAGGCGAACGTGGACGAATCCATGGTGACCGGGGAGCCGATGCCGGTGGTGAAGACGATCGGCTCCAAGGTCACGGCCGGCACGATGAACCAGACGGGCGGTTTCGTGATGCGCGCCGAGAAGGTCGGCGCCGACACCTTGCTCTCGCAGATCGTGCACATGGTCGCCGCCGCGCAGCGCAGCCGCGCCCCCATCCAGCGGATGGCCGACCAGGTGGCCGGCTGGTTCGTGCCGCTGGTCATCGCCGTGGCGCTGCTGACCTTCGTCGCGTGGCTGGTGTGGGGGCCGTCGCCGGCCTTCAGCTACGCGCTCATCACGGCCGTGGCGGTGCTCATCATTGCCTGCCCTTGCGCGCTGGGGCTGGCCACGCCGATGTCCATCATGGTGGGCGTGGGCAAGGGCGCCCAGCATGGCGTGCTGATCCGGGACGCGGAGGCGCTGGAGCGCATGGAGAAGGTCGACACCCTCGTGGTCGACAAGACCGGCACGCTGACGGAGGGGCGCCCCCGCGTTGTCCACGTCGAGCCCGCCGGAGGCTTCTCGGCGGACGAGGTGCTGCAAATGCTCGCCAGCGTCGAGCGTGCGAGCGAGCATCCGCTGGCGCATGCCGTGGTCGAAGCGGCCAAGGCGCGCCAGTTGGCGCTGGCGCCGGTCACCGATTTCGATTCGCCGGTTGGCAAGGGCGTCGTGGGAACGGTCGAAGGCCGGGCGGTCGTCTCCGGCAGCGCGAAGTTCCTGGCGGAGCAGGGCATCGAGGTTGCGTCCTTGAGCCAGGCCGCGGAGGCGCAGAGACAGAAGGCGGCGACCGTCATCTTCGTGGGCGTCGGCAACGCCTTTGCCGGCTTCGTCGCCATCGCGGACCCCATCAAGGAGAGCACGCCGGCCGCCATCAAGGCACTCAAGGACGCCGGCGTGCGCATCGTCATGCTGACCGGCGACGGCAGGACCACGGCCCAAGCCGTGGGCCGCGAGCTCGGTATCGACGAGGTCGTGGCCGAGGTCTTTCCCGAAGACAAGGCGGCGCAAGTCCAGCGCCTTCGCGCTGCAGGCCGGATCGTCGCCATGGCCGGCGACGGCGTGAACGACGCGCCGGCGCTTTCCGCGGCCGACGTGGGCATTGCCATGGGCACGGGCACCGACGTGGCCATGGAAAGCTCGGGCGTCACGCTGCTCAAGGGCGACCTGATGGGCATCGTGCGCGCCCGGACCTTGTCGCACGCGACGATGCGCAACATCCGCCAGAACCTGTTCCTGAGCTTTGCGTACAACGTGGCGGGCATTCCGCTGGCGGCCGGTGTGCTCTATCCGTTCTTCGGATGGCTGCTGTCCCCGGTGGTGGCGGCTGCAGCCATGGCGCTTTCATCGGTGAGCGTCATCGCCAATGCGCTGCGGCTTCGCCGAGCCAGGATCGAGGGCGAGTGAGCGGCCGGGCTTAAGGCACCAGCACGGTGGCGCCGGTGGTCTTGCGGCCTTCGAGCGCGCGGTGCGCCTCGCTCGCCTCGGCCAGCGCGAAGGTCTGGCGCGGCTCGCTGGTGATGCGCCCGGCCAGCACATGGTCGAACAGCTCGCGGGCCATCTCGAGCATGTGCGCGCGCGGGTGGATGTAGTGGATCATCGCGGGCCGGGTCATCCAGAGGGAGCCCTTCTGCGCGAGCAGCTGCGAATCCACCACCACCGCGCCCGACGAGGTGCCGTTGCTGATCAGGTGGCCGCGCGGCTGCAGGCTGTCCAGCGAGGCCATCAGCGTGTCCTTGCCGACCGAGTCGTACACCACCTTCACGCCCCGGCCGTCGGTGAGTTCGCGCACACGCTGGGCGATGTTCTCGCGCGAAGTCACGATGGTGTGCGTGCAGCCGTTGGCCTTGGCGATCTCGGCCTTCTCGTCGGTGCTGACGGTGCCGATCATGGTCACGCCCAGTGCGCGCGCCCACTGGCAGGCGATGAGGCCCACGCCGCCGGCGGCCGCGTGGTACAGGATGGTCTCGCCGCCGTGCAGCGGATAGACCTGGCGGAACAGGTACTGCGCCGTCATGCCCTTCATCATCAGCGTGGCGGCGGTGCGGTCGGACACGCCGTCCGGCAGCGGAATGAGCACGGCAGCGGGCATCACCCGCGCCTCGGAATACGCGCCCTGCGGGCCGATCAGGTAGCCCACGCGGTCACCGGCCTTGATGTCGGTCACGCCGGGGCCCACGGCCTCGACCACGCCCACGGCGTCCGAGCCCAACCCGTTGGGCAGGTCGAGCGCATAGCGGCCGGTGCGGAAGTAGGTGTCGATGAAGTTGACGGCGATGTAGGTGTGGCGCACGCGCGCCTCGCCGGGGCCGGGGTCGCCGACCGCCACGTCTTCCAGCTTCAGCACCTCGGGGCCGCCGGTTTCGTGGAAGCGAACTGCCTTGACCATGGTGTCAGGCCGCCTTGCGCAGGAAGCCCTGGTTGGCGCCGGGGCGGTTGGGCGCGAAGCCGTTGGCGGCCAGCGACTCTTCCACCGTGTCGTAGAACACGCCGATCCTGCTGATCTCGCGCGCCTGCTTCGCCGTGGCGATGGGGCGGCCGAACTCGCGCGAGATGCGCACCAGCTGCTCGATCTGCGAGACGGTGCTGGCCTTGGCGCTGCGGTCCTGGTTCCACAGGCAGTCCTCGGTGCCGCAGCGCACGTGCAGGCCCATGGAGATGCCCCACATGTTGACTGGCAGCACGTTGCGCACATTGCTTTCCACCGTGAGCACGGCGCCGTCCGGCACGGCGCGCACGAAGTTGGCCAGGCTGTAGACACTGGGCGTGTCCATGCCGCCGGCAATGGCCACCCAGTTCATCACCAGCGGGCCCTTGTAGAAGCCGCGGCGCATCAGCCGCTCGACCGACTCGAAGCTGTTGAGGTTGTAGCACTGGAAGGCGCTCTGGATGCCCGCCTTGGTCAGGCGCCGCACATGCTCTTCCACCCAGCCGGGCTGGGCCGGCACGGTCATTTCCTTGTAGGCGTTGAAGATGGCCGGGATCTCGCGCGAGGTGCCGCGAAAGTCCGCGTCCTCGGCCTGGTCGGTCACGTTCATCTGCGAGGTGTTCACCGTCACCGTCACCTGGTCGGGCACCGGGTCGAGGTCGGCCAGCATGTGGCGCGTGTCGTCGCTGAGCCACTTGGCGGCCTGGCCCTCGTTCTCGGGCGCGAAGCTGATGGAGCCGCCCACCTGGATGATCATCTCGGGCACCGCCTTGCGCACGCCGGCGATCAGCTCGTTGAACTTGGACAGGCGCTTGGATCCCTTGCCGTCCAGCTCGCGCACATGCAGGTGCAGCACGGTGGCGCCGGCGTTGTAGCAGTCCACCGCCTTCTGGATCTGCGCTTCCATGCTGACGGGGATGTCTTCCGGAAAGTCCGAAGGCAGCCAGCCGGGCGCGTAGGGCGCGGCGGTGATGATCAGCGGTGGCTGGTTCTCGGGGAACAGGTGGCCGTCGAGGAAGTTCATGTGGTTCTCCAGGGGTGCTTAGTACGGGATATCGCCGACGATGCCTGCGCGTTCCATTTTTCGAGGGGCGGGGAAGTAGTCGTTGCAGGCGTAGTGCTGCGTGCTGCGGTTGTCCCAGACCACGACGTCGCCCGGCTGCCACGACCAGCGCACCTGGTATTCGGGGATGCTGGCGCGGCTGGTGAGGTAGTTCAGCAGCAGCGATGCGCCGGGTGACTTGTCGATGCCGTGGCGCACGTTCTCGGGCGTGCTCCAGTTCACGAAGTGGGTGGTGAAGCCCGCGCCCACGAACAGCACCTTCTCGCCGGTGTCGGGGTGCGTGCGCACCACCGGGTGCTCGGCGGCGGGGTGCTCCTGCGCGAGCCTGGTGCGCGCCTCGGGCGTCATCACCGCGCCGAAGGAATGCTCGATGCTGGCCTTGGCGCGCAGGTTGGCGATCTGCGCCTTGATCGGCTCGGGCAGCTCGTCGTAGGCCTTGACCATGTTCACCCAGAGGGTGTCGCCGCCCACCTCGGGGCATTCGATGCAGCGCAGCACCGCGCCCATCGCCGGGTTGGGGCGCCACAGGCCGTCGCAGTGATAGGTGTTCTCGTAGCTGTGGGGGTTGTCGCTGCGGTAGATGCGCACCAGCCCCGGGTGGTCCGGGTCGCTGCCGACCACCGGGTGGTCTTCCAGCGGGCCGAAGCAGCGCGCAAAGGCCACATGCTCGGCACGCGTGATGTCCTGGTTGCGAAAGAACAGCACCCGGTGCTTGAGCAGCGCCGTCTTGATCTGCGCGAACTGCGCGGGGTCGCGCGAGACCTCGCCGAGGTGAACCTCGCTGACTTGCGCACCGATGGCGGGCGTGAGTTGCCTGAATTTCATTTGCGCGTCTCCGTCGGGTGGTCGTCTGGAATCAGTTCAGCTTGATGTCGTACTTCTTGACGATGGCGGCATTGCGCTGCGCCATCTCCTTGGTCTCGGTCATGAGCGCCGGCGTATCGACATTCACTTCGGGCTCCAGGCCCACTTCCGCGAGCCTTTGCTGCACGGCAGGCGTGCGGGCGGACTTGTCGATGGCGGCATGAATCTTCGCGAGCACATCGGCGGGCAGCCTGGACGAGCCGATCAAACCCACCCAGCCCATGAACTGGAGCTGCGGGTAGCCCAGCTCGGTGGTGGTCGGCACGTCGGGCAGGTAGCTCGAGCGCGTCTTGCCCGAGAAGGCGTAGGGGCGCAGCTTGCCGCTCTTGATGAGGGGCACCGAGGTCAGCATGCCGTCGAACATGATGTCGACCTGTCCGCCCAGCAGGTTGGTGAGGGCAGGCGGCGAGCCGGCGTAGCCCACATGCTGCATGTCCAGCCCCGCCTGGTCGCTGAGGATGAGGCCCGCATAGTGCGACACGGTGCCGGGGCTGTAGCTGGCGAAGCTGGACTTGCCCTTGCGCGCCTGCAGCTGCGCGACCAGGCCCTTGAAGTCCTTGGCCGGAAAGTCCGCCGCGGTGACCAGCACCACGCCCGAGCGGGCCACCGAGGCGACCGGAATCACGTCCTTGAACGGATCGAAAGGCACCTTCATCACCAGCGGGATTTCCGCCAGCACATTGCTGGCCGCCATCACCAGCGTGTTGCCGTCGGCCGGCGCGCGCAGCATGGTCTGGATGCCGATGGAGCCGCCGGCGCCCGGCTTGTTCTCCACCACCACTGGCTGCCCGATGTCGGCCGACAGCTGCTGGCCGACCACCCGGGCGACGATGTCCATGGTGCCGCCGGCCGGCGCCGGCACGATGATCTTCAGGGGCGCGTCACCCCAGGCCCAGGCACTGCAGGCCAGTGCCGATGCGATCAGCCCGGTGAGGGCGCGTGCGATGAAGCTCATTCGTCTGTCTCCTGGTCGTGAAGGGAATCACCTGTTCCCCTGGACCGGAAGTATCCGAACCGGACTCGCCGAGTGCTTGCTTTATTGGGGCATTAGTTTGCTCAAATGGGACATTGCGGTCAGGCCAGACTGCCCTGTCGGGCGTTGACAGCTTTCTGACAGCCTCCACCGTGCACGATGCTTCGATTCCTGACGACGGAGACATCCATGAAACCCATCCATCCGACCGGCGCCCTGTCCCTGGGACGCCGACAGCTTCTGCAGGCCGGCGGTGCAGCCGCGCTCAGTGGCCTGGTGCCGCAGCTTGCCTTGGCGCAAGGCACGTGGCCCAGCAAGAACGTTCGCTTCGTCGTGCCCTTTGCGCCGGGCGGCAGCTCTGAAATCGTTGCTCGCTCGACCGCCGCGGAGCTGTCCAAGACCCTGGGCCAGAGCGTCTACGTCGACAACAAGCCCGGTGCGGCCGGCAACATCGCGATGCAGGAAGTGGCTCGTTCGGAAGACCAGCACACGCTCATCCTCGGGCACATCGGCACGCTGGCGGTCAACCCCTACATCTTTGCCAAGCTGCCCTACGACCCGAACAAGGACTTCAAGCCGATCAGCCTGCTGGCCAAGGTGCCCAGCCTCTACGTGGTGCACCCGGACGTGCCGGCCAAAAACCTCAAGGAGTTCATCGCCTTCGCCAAGTCCAGGCCCGGCAAGCTCAGCTACGGCTCGGCCGGCAACGGCAGCGCCGGGCATCTGGCGTTCGAGTACCTGAAGATGACGGCCGACTTCTACATGCTGCACGTGCCCTACCGCGGAACGGGCCCCTTGATGACCGACCTGCTCGCCGGCCGGCTCGAGGCCTCGGCCATCGGCGCGGCGGCCGTCATCCCGTTCATCAAGTCGGGCAAGTTGCGCTGCATCGCCACAGGCTCCGCGAAGCGGGTGCCACAGCTTCCCGACGTGGCCACCGTGGCCGAGCAGGGGTTTCCGGGGTTCGAAATGACCCAGTGGTACGGCCTGATGGCGCCCGCGAATCTCGCCCCGGCCCACGTTGCAAAGTTGTCCGAGCACACGATGAAGGCAGTGAAGTCGCCCGAAGCGATGGAGCGATTGACCGCAGATGCTGCCGAGGTCGTGGGCGGGACGCCGGAGCAGTTCGCGCAGTTCATCGCCAGCGAGCAGGCTCGGTGGCAGAAGGTCATCGCACGGGCGGCCATCAAGCCGGACTGAACCTGCCGCCACGGTTAGCATTTGCACCATGCGAATCCTGCTGGCGGAAGATGAGCACACCCTGGGGACCTGGCTGTGCAAGGCGCTGGAACACGCCGGCATCCAGGTCGAATGGGTCGATGACGGCCGCCTGGCAGACCGCGCGCTGCAGCAACGCGACCATGATGCGCTGGTTCTGGACCTCGGCCTGCCCGGCATGGACGGGAACCGCGTGCTTCAAAGGCTGCGGGAACGGGACCAGCGACTGCCCGCGCTCATTCTCACGGCACGCGATTCGCTGGCCGAGCGCGTGGGCGCGCTCAACGCGGGCGCCGATGACTTTCTCGCCAAGCCGTTCGCCTTGGCCGAACTCGAGGCCCGCTTGCAGGCGCTGGTCAGGCGCGCCCGAGGTGTGGAGCATCCGCGCCTGGCCTGCGGTCCGCTGGTCTACGACGCGGGCCGCCGGCAGTTCATGCTGAACGGCGAGCCGCTCGCGCTCTCGCCGAGGGAGATCGGCGCCTTGCGCGCGCTGATCCAGCGCAGCGGCGAGCCGTTGTCCAAACAGCAGATCATCGACCGTGTGTTCTCGGACGAAGAAGACGTCCACCCGGAAGCGGTGGAAGTTGTGGTCTACCGCCTGCGCAAGCGCCTGGAGGGCAGCGGGGTTCGCATCGTCACCTTGCGCGGCCTTGGATACGTGCTGGAACCGGAGTGAGCCGCTCACCTCGCCTCCAGTTCTCCCGCTGGCTGCACGGTACGAGCCTCTGGCAGCGCATGCTGCTCTTCATGCTGCCGGCGCTGCTGGTGGTCACCGGCATCGAGCTGTGGATGACCCGGCATGACGCGCTGGAGTCCGCCAATGCGGCCTATGACCGCTCCCTGCTCGGCGCGCTCAAATCCATTGACGCGAACATCTCCACGGCCTCCGGCGGCTTGTCGGTGGAGCTGCCGTATTCGATGTTCGAGTTCTTCGAGCTCACGGCCAGCGGCCAGGTGTTCTTCCGGGTGGCCACCTCCGACGGCCTGGTGGAGCTCGGGAGCGCCGACCTGCCCGAGCCACCCTCTCAACCGGCCATGGGGGTTCCGGTTTTCTATGACGCCACGTACTTCAACGAGGCGGTCCGCCTGGTCGCGTACCAGCGCCTGCTGGAGCGCACGCCTGCCGGTGCCAACGGCCGGAGCGTGATGATCCAGGTGGGGGAGAGCACGCGCTCGCGGCAGGAGTTCACCCAGCGCTTTGTGCGCAGCGCGGCGATTCGAGACATCTTCGTGCTGGCACTTCTCATGCTGGGGACGGGCGTCGTGCTTCACCTGGCCCTCAAGCCGCTGGCCCGCCTGGCGCGAGAGGTCGAAGCGCGCGCGCCCGAGGACTTGACGCGAATCGACGAGACAGGGCTGCCCGCGGAAGTGCGCCCCCTGGTCGGCGCGGTCAACCACCACATGACGCGGACGCAGGACCTGGTCGCCCTGCAGCGCCAGTTCCTGGACGATGCATCGCATCAACTGCGAACGCACCTGACCACCCTGCAGATGCAGGTGGACTACGCGATGCGCGAGGCGGACCCGGAAAAAGTCCACGACACGCTGGAGGCACTGGGCCGGGAAATTGCACGTGCGACCCGCAGCTCCCAGCAGCTTCTGGCCCTGGGGCGCAGCGACACAGTGGCCGTGGCGGCGACCTCTTTCGAACTCGAGCCGCTGCTGCGCGAAGTGGCTGTGGAGTTGCTGCCGCAGGCGCGCGCCAAGCGGATCGATCTGGGCATCCGCACCCCGGCCGAAGGCGCCTGCGCCACCGGCGACCGCGCCTTGCTTCGCGAGGCCCTGACCAACCTGGTCGCCAACGCGATTGCCTACAACGACGCGCCGGAGGGCACCATCACCGTGTTCGCAGCTGTCGATGCGGCCGGGTGGAGCTTGAACGTCGAAGACAACGGCCCCGGGCTGAGCGACAGCGAGCGTGAGACGCTGGGGCAACGCTTTCGCCGCGGCAAGCAGGCGGGCAAGGGCGGTTTCGGCCTTGGGTTGGCCATCGTGCGCTCCATCGCCCAGCGCCACGCCGGGGAACTGCGACTGGTCGTGCCGGACGCCGGACGCGGGCTGCTCGCCATCATCTGGTGGCCAAGGCCGGCTTCGCGTCAGGGTGTGGAGGCGTGAGCCTGTTGCAGCGCTATTGCTTCTTCCACCGCCTCAGGCCGAGTTCGGGCGCGAGCTCGCGATACTCGGTCAGCCGCTGGTCCACATATTGATGCAGAGGCGCACCGGTCATTGAAAGAGGGTAGAGGCCGTACTTGTTCAGCAACGCCGGGTAGCCCGGCGCCGCCATGGCATCGCGAAATGCCTTGGCCCAGGCATCCGAGACCGCGTCGGGCGTGGCTGCACTGATGTAGAGGCCCCGAACCGTGGGCCACACGACGTCGACGCCTTGTTCGCGCGCCGTGGGTACCCCTTGCAGGCCGCCCCCCAGGCGACTCTCGGAAAGCACCGCCAGGATCCGGAGGGAAACGCCCGACTCCATCGCCTTGAGCGCCTCGGCGGCATCGCCTGCAAAGACATCGACATGCCTTCCCTGCAGTGCGTTCAGGGCGTCACCGCCTCCCTCGAAGGAGACGAAGCGCATGGCCCGATGCTCGCTGCCCGCCGCGCGCACGAGCAGGGCGGCTTTCACCCAGTCCTGGCTGCCGACCGAGCCGCCGGCGCCGAACACCACACGGGAAGGCGATTGCCGCAAGGCGGCGACCAGGTCCTGCAGGCGCTTGTAGGGCGAGTCCTTGTGAACCGCGATGACGCCGTAGTCGGTGCCCAGCACCGCGACCCACTTCACCACCGAGGGTGGATGCGGGCCGAAGCGGCCCTGCGCCAGATTGAGCAATGAGCCACTCGAAAAAGCGACCAGGGTGCCGGGGCCTCCCAGCTCGCCGGTGGCAATCCGGTCGAAGGCAACGGCGCCGATGCCCCCTGGCATGTAGCGCTGGTTCAAGGGGGGCCGCAGGGGCCGAACCGCCTGGAGCGCATCGCGGGCGAGCTCGCACGTCAGCGCGAATCCTCCACCCGCCTTGGCGGGAATCACGCAGTCTGCCGCCTGCAGCGATGGGTCGTTGGACGGGGCGACCTGCGCCGCACCGGGCCCGCACAGCCCGCACACAAGGGCCAAGGCCAGCGGCATCGCCCGGAGCACGCGCCAGATCATCATCGTGAGTTCTCCATCTGGGCCTCGTCCATCCTTGCATCTGCAGGTCAGTCCCAAGACCGCCTGCACCGCAGCGATTCTAGGGAGGTGTGAAGCGCCGCATGACCGTGGCCATCGGCCGCGTCACCTCAGTCGTTGGTGCACTCGAGCTGGCCCGAACGCGGGTTGGGACCTTGCTTGCCGGGGCCAGGCCCGGTCGCCGGAAGGCCATAGACCGCCTTGACGTTGGCGTTGTCGCTCGTGCTGAACCCGTCCTTGTTCAGCACCCAGGCGTCGAAGTAGTTGACCGGGTTCTGGGCCGTGACGCCTTCGCTGGCCATGAACGCCGTCAGCTTCGGCACTTCGCTCGGCAGGTAGGGGAAGTGCAGCCCGTATTCGAGCTTGAAACCGACGCTGACCCCATCCACCAGCGTGGCACGGGTGCCCAGGTGGTGAGGCTGGAAGTACTTGATCTTGAAGGCCGGCATCAGCACCCGGGCCTGGTTCACGACGCGCGATTCGGGGCCGCCTTGCCACAGGTCGATGTTTTTCACGCCGGCTTCGTTGAATGCGTTGGCGAGGTTGGTGAATGGCGCACCGTAGGTCTTCTCGGCGGCCGTGCCCTTGCCCACGACGCGGGGGATGAACAGGTCCTGGCCGCCGGCGCCGCTGTCCGACGCGTAGATGGTGAGGACCTTGTCCTTCTCGGGTGTTTGCGCGGTGATCAGGAAGCCAAAGGTTTCGACGCCTTCGGAACCCGTGCCGATCTGGTCGCAGTCCAGGCTGTGCAGCCACCGGACCACCCGCACGGTGACGAAGTCGTTCATCTTGAACGTCTCGCCGCCGTTGATGGTCACGCATTGGCCTTCCGGATTGCCGTACGCCACCACCGCCTTGCAGACATTCGCCGGTGCGTAGATGGGCTTGCCGGTCTGCTTCGCGTACTCGGGAATCTGCAGTGCATGGTCGCCGTGCTCATGTCCGACCAGGAAGAAGTCGACCGAGCCGCGAAGCTTCAGCGCGTCGAGCGCCTTGGTGACGGCCGCCGGCGTGGGCGCGCGTCCGGCGTTGACGACTTCGCCATCCAGGATGAAGCCCAGCTCGCCCGCCTGGTAGTGCCAGTTGCTGATGCCGAACCAGGTCGCCCGCACTTCTGCCGGCGCCTTGGCGAGCGGGTCGACGGGCGTCTCGGGCGGCGGATTGGTCGCCACCGGCGGCGGCGTGCTCGGGGCGCTGTCGTTGTCGCTGCCGCCGCCGCATGCCGCCAGCCCGACAACCAGCGCAGCGGCGAGGGCGATTGCGTTCCGGGCGAAAGAAGTGGCCTTCATGGGTTTTCGTCTCCTGTTGTCTGAAGCCTGGATTCGAGTGGCCTGTCCACTCGGGGCCTCCAATGTCGGGAAACGAAGCTGTCAAACGGCTGTCAGGTCGTGGTGCCGGCCACTGCGGGATTTCCCTGGACGGAAGGGACGGCGCCTGTGCTCGGTAATGCTTAGGTTGCACTCGATGACGGAAGATTAAGCATTTAGTTCGCCAACTTCTGCACACTGTGTGAAGGTTTCACATTGCGACGACCTGTGACTAGAAGAAACATTAGTTAACACTTTGCATCACTTTAATACGGAGGTGATACATGGGTCGATCAATACACGGGCGCTCCATCAACGTGCTGGCCGCGGCAGCGTTGTGCGCCTTGGCGCTTGTTGGCTGTGGCGGCGGCGGCGGGTCCGGCACGAATGGCCCGACTGCCGGGACCGGCACGACGGGCACAACCGGCACGACCGGCACGACGGGCACGACCAGCAGGCCGGGAAGGTTGAGCGACGGGGGAACCGGGGCCGCCAATGCCCGCCCGGTCGCCGCGGTGAGCGCGTCAAGCGCTGACCCAGCCCCCGTGAAGCTCGCCATGACCTTCGACGGCACGGGCAGTTCGGATGCCGATGGCGATGCCTTGAGCTACACCTGGACCCTGGCATCGCGCCCGGCGGGCAGTGCCGCGGCACTGGACGCCAGCACCGGCGCCAAGGTGAGCCTCACGCCCGACGTGCCCGGCGACTTCGTCGTCACCCTGGTGGTCAACGACGGCAAGGTCGACAGCACTGCGGCCTCGGCCACCGTGCATGCCGTGAATGTGGCGCCCGTGGCCAACGCCGGGTCCAACCGCTCCCTGCAGGTCGGCGAAACCGACGTGCTCGACGGGTCGGCGAGTTCCGACCTCAACGGCGACGCGCTGACCTACAAGTGGTCGTTGACCGCGGGCCCCAGCGGAAGCGCGGCCACGGTGACCGATGCCACCCAGGCGTTCGCGCACTTCGTGCCCGACCTGGCGGGCGACTACACCTTCGCCCTGGTGGTCAATGACGGTGCGGTGAACAGCGCGCCAGCCATCGTGCGGTTGACGGCAGTCGCCTTGGGCTCGAACCGTGCGCCGACGGCAGACGCCGGCGTCGACCAGAACGTGCCCCAGGGCACGCTCGTCACGCTGGATGGCAGCGCCAGCTCGGACCCCGACGGCAACCCGATCACCTACGCGTGGACGCTGGATTCCAAGCCCGCGGGCAGCACGGCAGCCATCGACGACATCACGTCGCCGCGTCCTTCGCTGACGCTTGACCAGGCCGGCACGTACATCGCCTCGCTGGTGGTCACCGACAGCCTGAGTGCGCAGAGCGTCGCCGACCAGGTGGTGCTGACCGTGAGCCCGGTGAACAAGAACAATGCCCCCGTCGCGGTGGCTGGCCCCGATCAGAACGTGGTGGTCGGTGCAACCGTCGAACTCGACGGCAGCGGCAGCTCGGATGCCGATGGCGACCTGCTTTCGTACACGTGGAGCTTCACCTCCAAGCCGGCAGGCAGCATGGCCCAGCTCACCGCCATCGATGCCGCCGATCCTGCGCCGACCTTCGTGGCCGATGTGCCGGGCGTCTACGTGATCGGGCTCGTCGTCAGCGACGACAAGGCCAACAGCACGCCGGCCTCGGTGACGGTGACGGTGACCGCCGCGCAGGACAACGCCGCGCCGGTGGCCAACGCGGGCGATGACGTGTCGACGGTGGTGGGCAACATGGTCACCCTCAGCGGCGCGCTGAGCAGCGATGCGAATGTCGGCGATACGCTGAGCTATGCGTGGACGATCGTCAGCCGCCCGGCGGGCAGCAATGCCGTGCCAGCCAATCCGACCAGCATGGACACCACGCTGACCCCCGACGTGCCGGGTGACTATGTGCTCGCACTCGTCGTGTCCGACGGCAAGGTCTCGAGTGCCCCCGACACGGTCGTCGTGACCGCCGGCGCCCTGGGCGTCAATCTGGCGCCTGTCGCCAAGGCCGGACCGCGCCAGCGCGTCACCCTCGGCCAGACCGTCACGCTGGATGGCTCCAAGAGCTACGACCCGAACGGCGACCCGCTCACGTACACCTGGAAGTTCAAGTCCAAGCCCAAGAAGAGCACGGCCACGTTGACGGGCGCCACGACCGCCGCGCCGAACTTCGTGCCCGACGTGCGTGGGAACTACGTGCTGCAACTGGTCGTCAGCGATGGGCGGCTCACCAGCGTGGCCAGCACCGTGATGATCCAGGTCAGGCGCTAGCCTGGATCGTCCGACGGCCCGCGAGCGGCGGGCCTACGGAGACCAGCGCGCCCGGGCGTCCAGCACGACGGCCCGGGCGCTCTTCCGTTCCCACCCGCACTGGCAATAGATCACAGAGATCTCGCACTCCGAGACGCTCGAACGACCACAAAATCGGCTGCAACGCGTCGGTCAGCACGACCGGCCCAAGCCTTTGGGGAACAAGCCGATGAATGACGCCGAAAAGTCCGCTGTCGAAGCCCAGTTGAATGAAACCAGCCGCCGCCTGCGCGAGGTGGCGAAGTTCTACGGCGCCATGCCCCTGGACGGGCAGTTTCGCGATGAGATGCGCGAAGCCATGCGCGGCTACTCGCTCGCCACCACACGGATCATGGATCTGCTGTCCGACGCGATCCGGCTCGGGCGCGAACCCTCCGCGCGGGACGACGCGGAGATCCAGCGCAACCACCGCATGCGCCTGGCGGCCATGGCACGCCTGACGGGCATCGCCGCGCGCGCTCCCGCGCACTGAAGAAAGAAGGCCGCCTCGCGCTTCAACCGCCGCGATCCTTCTCGCCGGGCACCGATTCCGTCGTCGCCAAGCGCGCCCGCCACTGCGACACGCTGCAGCCAAAGCTCGCCCGAAACCAGTGGCTGAAGCTGCTCTGCGCGGCAAAGCCCAGCAGGCTCGCCACTTCGCCGAGCGGCAGGTCGCTGTCGCGCAGGTGGCGCATCACCAGTTCAGAACGCACCTCATTGAGCAAGGCGCTGAAGGTCAGTCCCTGCGCGCTGAGGTGCCGATGCAAAGTGCGCCGGTCCACGCGCAGGTGCTGGGCCACCTGCTGCGCGGTGCACTGGCCGCCCGGCAGCAACACCAGCACAACCTCGCGGCATGCTTCGGCCAGGCCGCCGCTGCGCGATTGCAGGGCCGCGTCGAGGTACTCGCGCGCAAAGCGCACAGCCTTGGGGTTGCCGGCCGCGCGAGAAATCTGCAGGTCGGCCGCCGCGCAGACCAGGCCGTTGAACTCCTGGTTGAACTTGGGCGCGCGGCCGAAGAAGGCCCGGTGCCCCGATGCGCTGGCCGGCGCGCGGTGCGTGAAATACACCTCCAGCGGCTGCCACTGCGGGCCGATGAGCTCGCGCAGGATGCGGAACATCACCGCCACGGCCAGTTCGACCGACTGGCGCATGGGCAGGTGGTGGCTGCTGGGCATCAGGTCCTCGCGGATGACCACCGACTGGCCCACGTCCTCGATGCGGGTGATGAGCGAGGTGTTGAGCAGCTTCAGGTAGCGGCACAGGGTGTCCAGCGCCTGGCGCGGCGTGGCTTCCTCCTTGAGCACCAGGGCCAGCGGCCCCAGGTCGGAAAAAGTGCGGCGGTCGGCCAGGCGCAGCGCGAAGTCTTCGGTGCCGGTGGCGCGTGAAGTGATCTCCAGCAGCTCGCGCACCGCATCGGCCGGGATCAGCACTTCGGGGTTGTCGAAGGTCTGCGCGTTCAGGCCCACGCGCGCCAGGAAGGCGTGCGGGTCGCGGCCCAGCGATTCCACCAGCTCGATGTAGCCGCTGAGGCTGGCGATGCGGATCAATCGGCCTGGGTGCCGCATCGGCGCTGTGCCCGGCTCAGGCGGTGCGGGCAGGGCGCACGCGCTTGGCAGGTGCGGTGGCCGGCGGCGCCTTCACCTTGTCCACCCCGCCCAGGAACAGGTCCGCCACGATCGGCCCCATGGCGTCGTAGTCCAGTGCGCCGTCGGGTTTCATCCAGGTGAACATCCAGTTGATCATGCCGAACAGCAGCATGGTCAGCGGCTTGGCCATCTGCGCGTCGGCATCGTCGCCCTTGCCCCGCGTCTCGACCAGCGCGCGCGCAAAGCCGGCCACCACCTGGCGCTCCTTGTCGAGCACGCGCTCGCGGTCTTCGTCGGTGAGGAACCTCACGTCTTCGGTGAGCACGCGGTGGGCGTCCTGCGCGTGGGCGTATTCCTCGACGATGCGGCGGATCAGGTGGCGCAGCCGCGCCTCGCCCTTGAGCGTGAGCGCCTCTTCGTCCTCGATGATGGCCGTCAGCCGCGAGACGTGGTCGTCCGCGATGCTCAGCAGCAGGCTGTATTTGTCCCTGTAGTAGTGATAGAGCGTGGCCTTCGAGAGGCCGCAGCCCTCGGCCACCTGGTTCATCGAGGTGGCCGAATAGCCGCGCTTTGCAAAGAGCTGGGCCGCCTGCGCCAGGATCATCTCGCGCTGGTCGTCGTAGCTGGCTGATCGTCCGCGTGCCATGCCGGTGGTGCTTTCTCTCTCGATGTTCTTGTCGTGTGTTTCGGGATCCCGGGCGTGATCCTAGCCGCCGCGCCGGGTCTCGATGAGCGGCTTCACGTCCACGAACTTCACGCGCGGCCGGTCCGACTCGACGGCCTGCAGCGGCTCGACCTCCTTGAGCGTGTCCAGGCAGCGGCGCGTCAGGTCCTGGTAGGTGAGGGTGCCTTCCAGCTTCCAGGCCACTTCGGCGTCGGTCAGCGTGCGCTTGACCTTGGCGGGCATGCCGGCCGCCAGGCTCTTCTCCGGCACCTGCATGCCGGCGGGCACGAAGGCGCAGGCGGCCACGATGGAAAAGGCGCCGATCTCGGCCTTGTCCATTACCACCGCGTTCATGCCCACCAGCGCATCGCGGCGCACCACGCAGCTGTGCAGCACGGCGCCGTGGCCGATGTGGCCGTTCTCTTCCACCACCGTGTCCTGGTCGGGAAAGCCATGGACGACGCAGGTGTCTTGCACGTTCGCGCCCTTGTGCAGCACGATGCGTCCGAAGTCGCCGCGCAGGCTGGCACAGGGGCCCACGTAGCAGTCGGGCCCCACGATGACGTCGCCGATCAGCACGGCCGTGGGGTGAACGTAGGCGCTCGGGTCGATGACCGGAATCACGCCTTCGATGGAGTAGCAGGGCATTGGAATGTCTCCTTGTCTTGTGCTGGCGCTTCGGGGTTCCGGGCCGCCGTTGGGCGGCGGCCTAGGGTTTGCCCTGAAGCCTCGCGTCTTGAAGTTTCAATGCGCCTCATCCTAAAATCTACCGAACGGTCGGTCAATAGTGTTTGATCTGGCTCAAGGCCCCGCAAGAAAACCCCACCACCACGGAAAACCCACGATGACAACGGAGCACTTGGTCCTGGTGACCGACGCGGGCGCCACCCGCACCATCACGCTCAACCGGCCGGCGGCGATGAACAGCTTCACCACCGCCATGCACGCCGAGTTGCTGGCGGCCTTGGACAACACGGCCGGCAGCACCGAGGTGCGCTGCCTGGTCATCACCGGTGCCGGCCGCGGCTTTTGCGCCGGGCAGGACCTGGGCGATCCGCAGGTCGCGCCGGGCAAGGACCTGGGCGCACTCATCGAGGCGCATTACCTGCCGCTGGTGGAACGCATCCGCTCCATGCCCGTGCCGGTGATCGCCGCCGTCAACGGCGTGGCGGCCGGCGCCGGCGCCAACCTGGCGCTGTGCTGCGACGTGGTGGTGGCGGCGCGCTCGGCCAGCTTCATCCAGGCTTTTTCCAGGATCGGGCTGGTGCCCGACACCGGCGGCACCTGGCTGCTGCCGCGCCTGGTGGGCCATGCCCGCGCGCTGGCCATTGCGATGACCGGCGACAGGATTCCCGCCGAGCAGGCGGACGCCATGGGAATGATCTGGCAGTGCGTGGACGACGCGCAGCTGGCCGAGTCGGTCGGCGCGCTGGCCGCACGCCTGGCCGCCATGCCCACCCGGGCGCTGGCCGTCACCCGCAAGGCGCTGGCCGATGCGCAGCACATGGACCTGCGCGCCGCCCTTCAGATGGAAGCGCAGCTGCAGACCGAACTCGGCGGCGCGCATGACTACCTTGAGGGCGTGGACGCGTTCCGCAACAAGCGCGCGCCCAACTTCACCGACCGCTGAAACCGCATGGATTCCATGAGCGACCTTTCGCCCCAACAGATCGCCGAGCGCGTGCGCGACGGCATGCTTTTGAACGACCGCGCCACCCGTGCCATGGGCATGGAAGTGACCGCCATCGCCCCCGGCACCGCCACGCTCACCATGCGCGTGCGCGAAGACATGCTCAACGGCCACGACACCTGCCATGGCGGCCTCATCACCACGCTGGCCGATTCGGCCTTTGCCTTCGCCTGCAATTCGCACGGCGAGCTGACGGTGGCGGCCTCCATCGCGGTGGACTTCCTGGCGCCCGGCCGCAAGGACGACATGCTCACCGCACGCGCCTTCGAAGTCTCGAAGGCCGGCCGCACGGGCCTGTACGACTGCGAAGTGATCAACCAGCGCGGCGAGCGCGTGGCGGTGTTTCGCGGCCGCTCGCACACCATGAAGGGCAAGCCTGCCGCCGGCAACCTGCCTGCCTGACCCGACAGGACGGAGACAAGACACCATGACCGTGAAGACACCCGCACCGGGCGACCTGGACCCCATCGAGCGCGCCAGCCGCGACGAGATTGCCGCGCTGCAGCTCAAGCGCCTGCAGGCGACGCTGAAGAACGCCTACGACAACGTGCCGCACTACCGCAAGGCCTTCGACGCCAAGGGCGTGCGCCCCGAAGACCTGAAGCAGCTGTCCGACCTGGGGAAGTTCCCTTTCACCGTGAAGTCCGACCTGCGCGACAACTACCCCTTCGGCCTGTTCGCCGTGCCGCGCGAGAAGGTGGCACGCATCCACGCCTCCAGCGGCACCACCGGCAAGCCCACGGTGGTGGGCTACACCAAGAACGACATCGACACCTGGGCCGACCTGGTGGCGCGCTCCATCCGCGCCGCGGGCGGGCGGCCGGGCGACATGGTGCATGTGGCCTACGGCTATGGCCTCTTCACCGGCGGCCTGGGTGCGCACTATGGCGCCGAGCGCGCGGGCTGCACTGTCATTCCCATGTCGGGCGGGCAGACCGAGAAGCAGGTGCAGCTCATCACCGACTTCAAGCCCAACATCATCATGGTCACGCCCAGCTACATGCAGGTGCTGATCGAGGAGTTCACGCGCCAGGGCCTGGATGCGGCGGCCAGCTCGCTCCAGGTCGGCATTTTCGGCGCCGAGCCATGGACGGAAGCCATGCGCCGCGACATCGAGCACAAGGCCGGCATCGACGCCGTCGACATCTACGGCCTGTCGGAAGTGATGGGCCCGGGCGTGGCCAGCGAATGCATCGAGAGCAAGGACGGCCCGGTGATCTGGGAAGACCACTTCTACCCCGAAGTGATCAACCCCGAGACCGGCGAGCCGGTGGCCGACGGGGAAGAGGGTGAACTCGTCTTCACCTCGCTCAGCAAGGAAGCGATGCCCGTCATCCGCTACCGCACGCGCGACCTCACGCGCCTGCTGCCGCCCACCTCGCGCTCGTTCCGCCGCATGGGCAAGATCGTCGGCCGCAGCGACGACATGATGATCATCCGCGGCGTGAACGTGTTCCCCACGCAGGTGGAAGAGATCGTGCTGGCGCACGAGAAGCTCACCGGTGTGTACCAGCTGCACATCAGCCGCGAAGGCCTGCTCGACACGGTCGAGGTGCATTGCGAGCTGCAGCCGCAGCTGCGCGGCCTGGACGACAGCGAGCGCAGCGAGATCGCCAAGTGGGTACAGCACCGCATCAAGACGTTGGTGGGCATTTCCACCGCGGTGCGCGTGTTCGACCCCGACGGCATCGAGCGCACGCAGACCGGCAAGGCCAAGCGGGTCTACGACAAGCGCCCCCGCTGAACATCTTCATTCGGAAAGGACACGCCATGTACACCCAAGCCATGGACACCATGGGCAAGGAGCCCGGGGACGGCGCGAAGCCGGTCCGCTCGGCCGATGAAATGCGCCTGCAGGAGCGTTTCGACGAGCGCATCGACGCCGGCGACTTCATCGAGGCCAAGGACTGGATGCCCGATCACTACCGCAAGACGCTGTTGCGCCAGATCAGCCAGCACGCGCATTCGGAAATCGTGGGCATGCTGCCCGAGGGCAACTGGATCACGCGCGCACCCACCCTCAAGCGCAAGGCCATCCTCCTGGCCAAGGTGCAGGACGAGGGCGGCCACGGCCTGTACCTCTATGCCGCGGCCGAGACGCTGGGCACCTCGCGCGACCAGATGCTCGATGCGCTGCACACCGGCAAGGCCAAGTACAGCTCCATCTTCAACTACCCCACGCTGACCTGGGCCGACATCGGCACCATCGGCTGGCTGGTGGACGGCGCGGCCATCATGAACCAGGTGCCGATCTGCCGCTGCTCGTACGCGCCGTACGCACGGGCCATGATCCGCATCTGCCGCGAGGAGAGCTTTCACCAGCGCCAGGGTTACGAGAGCCTGCTGACCATGATGCAGCAGGGCACGCAGGCGCAGAAGGACATGGTGCAGGACGCCGTCAACCGCTGGTGGTGGCCCTCGATCATGATGTTCGGCCCGCCGGACGACCAGTCGCCCAACAGCGCGCAGTCCATGCGCTGGGGCATCAAGCGCGTGAGTAACGACGAGCTGCGCCAGAAGTTCATCGACGCCACGGTGGAGCAGGCCAGGATCCTGGGCGTGACGCTGCCCGACCCCAAGCTCAAGTGGAACGAAGCCCGCCAGGCGCACGACCACGGCCCCATCGACTGGGACGAGTTCTGGCGCGTGATCGCCGGCGACGGCCCGTGCAACCGCGAGCGACTGGGCGCCCGCGTCAAGGCCTGGGACGACGGCGCCTGGGTGCGCGAAGCCGCCCTGGCCCACCAACGCAAGCAACAGCAACGAAACATCAAGGAGGCCGCATGAGCGACGTCACCAACACCACCGACAACGAATGGCCGCTGTGGGAAGTTTTCGTCCGCAGCAAGGCGGGCCTCGACCACAAGCATTGCGGCAGTCTGCATGCCGCCGACGCCAAGATGGCGATCCAGATGGCGCGCGACGTGTACACCCGCCGCCAGGAAGGCTGCAGCGTGTGGGTGGTGCAGTCGGACCAGATCGTGGCCAGCGACCCCGGCGACAAGGACATGTACTTCGATCCGGCCGAGGACAAGGTCTACCGCCACCCCACCTTCTACCAACTGCCCAAGGCGGTTGACCACATGTAAGGCCTTGCTTGCCATGACCGCAACCTCCATCCAACTCGAGCTGACGCCCGCCACGCAGTATTTGCTGCGCATCGGCGACAGCTGCCTCATCCTGGCCCAGCGCATCGGCGAATGGTGCGGCCATGCGCCCATCCTGGAAGAGGACATCGCCATGTCCAACATCGCGCTGGACCTGATCGGCCAGGCGCGCGCCGTGCTCACCCGCGCCGGCGAAGTGGAAGGCCGCTCGCATGACGAGGACCAGCTCGCCTTTTTGCGCAACGAGCGCGACTACTTCAACGTGACGCTGGCCGAGCTCCCGCGCGGCGACTTCGCCTTCACCGTGCTGCGCAACACCATGGCCGCCACCTGGCTCAAGCTGCTGTGGGAGCGGCTGGCGGTGGAAAGCAGCGACGCCGAACTGCGCGCCATTGCCGCCAAGGCGGTGAAGGAGGCGCGCTACCACCAGCAGCATTCGGGCGACTGGGTGGTGCGCCTGGGCGACGGCACCGATGAATCGCGCCAGCGCGTGGAAGCCGCGCTGGCTGCGCTGTGGCGCTATGCGGCCGAGCTGTTCGACACCGACGCCGCCGACGAGGCCGCGGCAGATGCCGGCTGGGGCCCGCGCTGGTCCGAACTCAAGGCGCCGTGGCAGGCCGAGATGCAGCATATCCTCTCGGAAGCGAATCTCGACATGCCGGCCGAGAGCAAGTTCCAGAGCGACGGCAAGCGCGGCCGCCACAGCGAGCACATGGGCTTCATCCTGGCCGACATGCAATACCTGCAGCGGGCCTTTCCAGGAGGCGTGTGGTGAGCGCCTCTCTTCACTCCCTCCCCCTCTGGGGGAGGGCGGGGGTGGGGGCAGGGGCGCTTGCACCGGCGTTGGCGTCGAGTTCGGAGAG
>NZ_BCUU01000060.1 GCF_001591385.1 Variovorax soli NBRC 106424 | reverse complement strand
CCGCCACCCCCCGCCTCCGCCTCCGCCGATGCCACCACCGGCGGCGCCGGCAACGGCACAGGTGGCGCGGCGCCCGCAGCCGCTGACGGCTCCACCTCGCGGAAGCGGATGCGAAAAGGCACGTTGGCCCGCGCCACCAGCGCGGTCACGAAAGAGGTGGATGCGCTGCTGAAGCCGCTGCAGTTCTCCTGCGGCGGCGTGCGGCCGGTGTAGTCGCGCGCCCAGTAGCGCGGCTTGCACGGCGGCGCGCTCACCGGCTGCAGGCAGTCGATGCCGTTGTTGCGGTCCAGCAGGCGCTGGCAGGCCGGCGTGCGGCGCTGGGGCGGGTCGTTGGCGCAGGCGGCCTTCGCATCGTCCACGATGCGCACCGAGAGCCTGAAGTTGGCCATGAAGTTCTCCCGCCCCTGGCGGCACAGCAGGTCGCCGGTGCGCAGCAGTTCCGCCGCGAGCGACGACGTCGCTTCGTTCGGCCCGCCGCCGCCCGCGCGCAGCCGGGCCCAGCGTTCGGTCAGGTCCTTGAAGGCGGCGCTCTCGGCCTGCTGCTTCCTGTCCTGCTCGGAACGCACGGAGTCGATGCTCTGCCACAACGCCACGGCGAAGGTGGCAGCGGTGCCGATGCCCAGCGATGCGGTCACCGCCCCGGCCTTGAGCACGCGGGCCTGCAGCCGGCCCATGCTCGCCACTGCGCCCGACACGCTGCCGTTGCCGTTGGCCGCGCCGGCGGCGGCCGCGACGGGCGCCCCCTGCCCGTCGTCCACCGAGAAAAGGCCCGGCACGCCCTGCGCCACGCGCGCGAGCATCTCGCCGTCCAGCCGTTCGCCGATGGCCGCGCCCAGGCGGAAGTAGCACTCCCACTGGGCCTCGTCGAAAAACTGGTCAGTGGTGGGCTGCTGCGGAAACAGCGGGTTGGCCGCCTTGAAGTTCACCAGGTCCACCGCCAGGTCGGCCGACACGTTGGGCTTGACCAGCAGGATGTGCCCGCGCTGCCCGCTCGCGTAGGTCACCCGGGCCAGCGCCAGGCAGGCCTGGCTGTTGGGCGAGGCCAGGTCGTTCAGCGAGCCGAAGGCGCCCAGCCGGTCCCAGCTCGCATTCTTGTTGGGCTTGAGGAAGTCGATGTCGGCATTGAGGTCGATGCGGGCGCGCCGCACCAGGTTCTCCAGGTCGAGGAAGCGGTAGTCCGGGTCGGCCCCGCAATCGGCCAGCACGATCAGCTCTGCCTCTTCGCGCAGCAGCGCATAGGCGGCCGTGTTCTCGAAATGCCCGCCGTCGCTGAGGTACCAGAAGGGCGAGCCGCTGCCCGGAAACCCGGCAAAGCATTCCAGCAGGATGAAGCGCGACTTCATCAGCAGGGTGCTCACCCGGCGCGCCGCGCCCTGCTGCTCCAGGCCCGCCTCCTTGCTGTCCCACCAGTAGCCCAGGCGCAGGCCGGCGAACAGCGACAGCGCCGCGATGCCGCGCTTGGTCATCCGGCCCAGGCCCGGTGCAAAGGCCGCACCCGAGATCGCGGCCCAGGCCCCCAGCGTGAGCGCGCCCTTGGGCTTGGCCTGCGTCCATTGCGCGCCCGACGCCTGCATCCAGCCTTCGGGCCCCACCGTGAGCGGGAGGCTCTTGCGGTCGCGGTTGAACAGCTGCTGCTTGGGGTCGTGCGTCTGGTTGACGCAGACGTTGATGAGGTGCACCGGCCCGCCATGCGCATGCGGCGCATATTTCGCCATCAGGATGTCGTCGTCTTCCTCCACCTGGCCCACCGGCACGCGCGGCGGCGCCAGGCCCGACAGCGCCGCGGTCGGCTCCGCCCCCAGCCGCTTCTTGTTGGCCGCGCCCAAATAGCCGCGCACGATGCGCGCCTTGTAGAACATGTGCAGCGAGGACGCGTTGAGAAAGCCGAAGTTGCGCCCGGTGAACAAGGCATAGGCGACGATCACGAAGCCGATGGTGAACCACCAGATCCAGCCGCGCGAAAAGTCCAGCCCTTGCGGCGTGAACACCGGCAGCAGCACCGCCGCATACAGCACGCCGATCCACCACGCCGCCAGGCAGAAGGCCGCCACCAGGCCCAGCAGGCTGGCCAGCACCATCATCACGCTCTTGCCGATGCCCGGCGCCTCGCGCTTGCCGGTAAAGAGCATGGGCAGCAGGGCGCGCAGCGCGCCGGCGGCGATCAGCATCACGCCGCCGTAGGACGCGCGCAGCTCGCGCGTGTGGGCCGCCAGCCACCAGGCTGCCCAGTCGAGCAGGCCCAGCAGTCCGATGACGAGCACCACGTAGAGCACCGTGGCCAGCCCGTCGGTGAGCTCGTTGCGCAGCACGCCGGGCGTCTGCCCGTGCAGGTGCCGCATCAGCACCCACAGCAGCGCCACCACCCAGCACGATGCGAACAGGATGAAGGCCGGCGCCAGCCACACCGGGCCGCCGTAGCGCTCTTCGAGAATGGGGCCCACCCACCAGGCGCAGGTGCCCAGCACCACCCACAAGGCCACCTGCCCCAGCATGCCGGGCGCGGTGCTGCGGTCACGCACCGCCCAGTAGCCGTCGGCCAGCACGATCGACAGCAGCCAGGGCACCAGCGCCAGCATCCACAGCGTGGGCAGTTGCGTGACCCAGCGCACGGGCGCGATCACCAGCTGCGCGTTGTCCAGGTCCACCAGCCCGGCCATGATTTCCCACGCGCCCAGGTTGATGGCCGCCAGCACCAGGCCCACCAGCGTGGCGGCAATGGCCAGCTCGATGTGCGTGCCCAGCAGATTGCGCAAAAACAGCGCCACCGCGAACAGCGTGTCGCGCATGCCGCCGGGAATCAGGTAGCGACCATTGCCGCGCAGCCACCAGCCGAAGCGCACCTTGTCGACTTCGGCAAAGGCGCCCTCCACCGCGCGCACGCCCTCGGCGTTCTGCGCACGGGTGCACATGCGGCCCAGCGTCGAGCCCACGTAGCCGCCGCCCGAAACGGTGGAGACGATGTCGAAGTTGAGCAGTTGCCGGTGCTGGGCCAGCGACTTGAGCAGGCCCAGGCAGAAGGTGGCGCTGCGGATGCCCCCGCCGGAAAGCGCCAGGCCCCAGGCACGATGACCATCGTCGTCGCCGTGCAGGGCCTTGCGGCGCGTGCTGACCATGTCCCGTATGGCTTTTTCCATCGAGCCCCTCAAAGAAAAGCTGTGAACGGACGGCCTGTCAGGTCGACAGCGCGCAATGTGTCACTCACGCCAGGGAGGGGGCAATTTGGCGAACGGCCTATGGCCGACGCGCAGCGGCTTGCTGGCAGGGTTGCGGCGCATACTGCTGTCCCCCTGCTTCCTCTCTTCGGATCGGCATGCAGCCAGAGAACCAGGTCTTCTTCCGTGAAGCCGGCGCCGGCCCGGGCGTGCTGTGCCTGCATTCGAACGCGGCCAGCTCCAGCCAATGGCGCGGCCTGCTCGATCGCCTGGCGCCGCGCTTCCACGTGCTGGCCAGCGACGGCCTGGGCGCCGGCAGGAGCCCGCCCTGGCCCGAAGGCCGCCAGGCCGGCCTGCGCGACGAAGTGGCCCTGGTGGAACCACTGTTCGCGCGCGCCGGCGAACCGCTGGCGCTGGTGGGCCATTCCTACGGCGCGGCGGTGGCGCTGGTGGCCGCGGCGCTGCATCCAGGCCGCATCCGCGCCATGGCGCTCTACGAGCCCACGCTGTTCGCGCTGCTGGATGCGCAGGCGCCGCCGCCCAACGAAGCCGACGGCATCCGCGGCGCGGTGGCGGCCTCCGAGCATGCGCTTGCCGCGAACGACCGCGACACGGCCGCGCGCTGCTTCATCGACTTCTGGATGGGCGAAGGCGCCTGGGCGCGCACGCCCGATGCGCGCAAGGACCCCATCCGCGATGCCATCGTCAATGTCTCGCACTGGGCGCGTGCTCTGCTTGGCGAAAGCACCCCGCTGTCGGCCTTTGCCGCGCTGCGCATCCCGGTGCTCTGCATGACGGGGTCGCGTTCGCCCGCCTCCTCGCTGGGCGTGGCGCGCCTGCTGGGCAGAACGCTGCCGGACGTGCAGCTCATCGAATTCGACGGGCTTGGCCACATGGGGCCGGTGACGCACCCCGAATTGGTCAACGCGGCCATTGGCGGGTTTCTGGAGAAGACGCGCCGGGCGTGATGCCGCCGGCGCGTCATGCCCGGGCGCCCGTCAGCCGCGAAACACGGCGCCGTGCGTCAGCGCCGGATCGATGCGCAGCCCCGGCGCGGCGCCGGCGAGCGTGATCGATGCCGGCCCCTCGCCGCGCGCCCGGCCCGGCTGCGCATGCAGCTCGACGCGGAAGCCCTGCAACTGCACGCTGCCGTCATCGGTCACCGCATCGGGGCCGAGCAGCATGCGATAGCGCGCCAGGCTGGCCGCCACGTCCTGCACTGCCACCTGCACGGCGGCAACACCCCGCGCGCCGTTGGCATGGCGGCGGATTTCGCCCTCGGGCACGCGCAGCGCCCGGGGCGTGATGTCCGCACACAGGAACGGAAGGTCGTGGCGCTGCTGCCGTGCAGAGCTCCAGGCAATGCGCACGCCGTCGGGCCGGTTGCGCGCGCCCGGCACGGCCGTGAGCTCGGCCAGGCCCCGTGCGCGCGCCTCGGCCACCGCGGCATCGATGTCCTGCGGCCACAGCGCGAAGTCGACCAGCCCCTCGCCGGCCGCATCGAGCACGCGCCACCAGCGCTCCTCGGGCGAAGGTGCCGAGTAGGCGATCAGCTCCAGGTAGCTGTCGTCCTCGAACACGACGAGCGCATTGGCGGTGTTGCGGCCCGGATGCCTGCCGCCAGCAATCACGGTGAAGCCGGCGCGCTGGTAGTCGGCCACCGCCTGCTCCAGCGACGCCACCACGATCACCACATGGTCCAGCGCCATCGTCATGGCCTCACTCCTCCAGCTTGAGGTGGGTTTCGCGCACGAAGGCGCTCCAGCGCTCGTACTCGGCACGCGCGTACTTGTCGACGCTGGCGCCGTCGGTGGCCATGACCTCGAAGCCCTGCTGCGTGAGCGTGCGGCTCACGTCGGGCGACTTCAGCGCGGCGCGGAAGCCCTCGGTGAGCGTGGCCAGCTTGTCGGCCGGCGTGGCCGCGGGCGCGAAGATGCCGATCCACGAATAGGCCTCGAAGCCCGGAAAGCCCGACTCGGCCACGGTCGGCACGTCTGGCAGTTCGGGCAGGCGGCTGGCGCCGGTCACGGCCAGCGGCTTGATCTTGCCGGCGGCGATCTGCCCCTTGAGCGCGGCATAGCTCAGCAGCGTGAGCTGCGAGACGTCGCCCACCACGGCCTGCACGGCCGGCCCGCCGCCGCCGAAGGGCACGTGCAGCACGTACACGCCGGCGCGGCGCTTGATGTCTTCCATGACCAGGTGGTTCATCGACCCCACGCCGGTGGACGCATAGCTGTAGCGCGCCGGTTCCTTGCGCGCGGCGGCAATGAACCCGCGCAGGTCCTTGGCCGGCACCGAGGCCGAGGCGCCGATCACCAGCGGGAAGCGCACCGCCAGCGTGACGCCGGCGAAGTCCTTGAAGGTGTCGTAGGGCAGCTTCGGCTTGGCGATGGGGTTGATGGCATGCGTGTCGAAGCTCACCAGCACGGTGTTGCCGTTGGGCGCCGACTTGGCCACGTAGTTGGTGGCCAACTGGCTGGCGGCGCCCGGCTTGTTGTCGACCACCACCGGGCGGCCCAGGCGCTTCTCGAGTTCGGGCTGCATGATGCGCGCGGCGATGTCGGTGCTGCCCCCTGGCGGGAAGGTCACGACCATGTGCAGCGGCGCGTCCGAGGACTGCGCCGCCGCGCCGCCGGCAAGGCCCAGGGCGGCGGTGGCCACCAGGGCCTGGCGTCTGTTGAATGGGATCTGCATCTTCTGTGGGCCTTTCAAAAAGAGCTGCTCGTGAAGTCTGGATCGATGGGGAGCTTCAGCCCATCCACTGGCTGACCGGCACCGCCGTGTCCTGCAACTGCTGCGACACCACGTCCACCAGCGCGGGACCGTCGTGCGCCAGCGCTGCTTTCAGGGCGCCTTCCAGCTCGGCCGGATTCTCGACGCGCCAGGCCTTCATGCCGAAAGCCTCGGCCACGCGGGCGTGGTTGGTGCGGTTGAAGTCCACCGAGAAGTAGCGCTCGTCGTAGCCCGTCTTCTGGCTGGCCTTGATCCAGCCGAACACCGAGTTGGAGAACACGATCATCTTCAGCGGCACGCCGCGGCGCACGATGGTCTCCATTTCGCCGCAGGTGAAGCCGAAGCTGCCGTCGCCCATGACCGAGACCACGGTGGCATCGGGCCGGCCGAACGCGGCGCCGACACCGGCAGCCATCGAGAAACCCAGCGCGCCATGGGCACGGTTGGTGATGAAGTGGCGCCCGGCCTGCGGCGCATCGAAATACGCGGCGAAGTATGGGCACGGCGTGCCGGGGTCGGCCACCACCACCGCATTGGCCGGCAGCAGGCGGTTGAGCGCGTCCACCACGCGCTCGGGCTTGATGGGCCGGTCGGCCGACTGCGCGAGTTTGGCGAAGAAGGCCTGCTTGCGCGCACGGCTGCGTGCCACGAGCGCGCGGCCGTCGACCGCATCGGCCGGACGGTGCGCGATGCGCTCGCGCACCGCGGCCGCCAGGGCCGCCAGGCCCAGGCGTGCATCGCCCACCAGCGCCACGTCGGTGCGGTAGTTGGTGGCGATGGTGCCGGGGTCGATGTCCAGGTGCAGGATGCCGACCTCGCGCGCCGGCATCTTCCAGTGCTCGGTGGTGGTGGAGCCCGCCCGCGCTCCCACGAAGAGCACCAGGTCGGCCTGCGCGATGACGTCTCGCGTGGCTTCCACGCCGCCGTTGGTGCCGATCACGCCTGCATTGAGCGGGTGCGCGCCAGGCAGGCTGCCGCTGCCGCTGATGGTGAGGCACACCGGCGCATTCAGCTGCACGGCCAGCGATTCCAGTTCGGCATGGGCGCCGGCGATGACGACGCCGCCGCCGCACACGATGACGGGGCATCGCGCGGCGGCCAGCCTGTCCGCCGCGCGCTCCACCTCGGCCGGATCGGGCGCGAAACGGTAGGCCGGATAGTGGTCATGCCCCGGCTGCGCCCAGACATCCGCAGGATCGATCTCGTGCTTCTGCACGTCGTAGGGCAGGCAGATGTGCGTGGCGCCCGGGCGGCCGGTGACCATGGCGCGGAAGGCGCTGCGCACCGCGTGCGGGATCTGGTCCACCCGGTCGATGGTGGTGTTCCACTTGGTCAACGGCTGGTAGAGCGCCTGCTGGTCCAGCTCGGTGAGCGGAAACTTGCCGCGCGCGCCCACCGACACGTCGGAGGTGATGCCCAGCACCGGAATGGCCGACTCGTTGGCCTCCACCAGGCCCGGCAGCAGGTAGGTGGCGCCGCCGCCGCTGGGGCCTTCGCAGATGCCGGGCTTGCCCGTCACCCGCGCATAGGCATCGGCCATGTAGGCCGCGCTGCGTTCGTCGCGCGTGAGCACGTGGTCCATGCCATGGTCCAGGCGGGCCAGCGCGTCATAGAAAGGAAGGCTCGTGTCGCCGCACAATCCGAAGATGTGCTTGACGCCATTGAGTTGCAGCATGCGCACCATCGCGTCGGCGCCGTTCATGGAAGACATTTTCGATAAGCTCCAGCGGGTCGGAATCGGTTAAGAACTCATTTCAGTATACTTAAAAGCATGCAGAGCACAAGCAGCCGCGGCGCACGCACGCCTGCGCCCACGCCCATTTCCAAGACGCGGCGCGAGCGCGGCTCCGGCGTTTTCGAGGCGCTGCGCGACATGGCCATCTCCTACCAGCTCAAGCCCGGCGAGCGCCTGAGCGAGATCGAGCTGGCCCAGCGCCTGGGCGTGAGCCGCACGCCGGTGCGCGAGGCCCTCACCCGCCTGGTGAACGACGGCTTTTTGCTGCCGGCCACGCGCGGCTTCGTGCGCCGCCCGCTGGACGTGCAGGAAACGCTCGACCTGTACGAAGCCCGCGTGGCGGTGGAAAGCGCCTGCCTGTCGCTGGCCATCCAGCGCGCCACCGACGAGGACATCGCGCAGGCCAAGGCCTACCTGGCCGCCAGCCAGAAGGCGCCGCCGGACACGCCGGTGGAGCAGCTGGTGGAGCTGGACGAAGGCTTTCACCTGCGCATTGCCGACATGGCGCGCAACCAGGAACTGCGCCGCATGCTGGGCGTGCTCAACGAACGCATCCGCTTCATCCGCTGGATCGACATGGAGAACGTAGGCCGCAGCGCCACGCAGAAGGAGCACCAGCACATCCTGAAGGCCCTGCAGGCGCGCGACGAGGCGACGGCGCAGCAGGTGCTCAAGGAACACATCGGCCTGCGCAAGGAACAGATCGTGGAGGCCATTGCCAAGGGCCTCGCGCGGATCTACCTGCCGCACGAACGCACCGCGTAGCATCGCCCCATGCGCCGCCTTGCCACGCCACACGACATCGAAGCCGTCCACGCCATCTACTCGCACGACGCGGTCCTGCCCTTTCTCACCTACGAGCGCATGCCGCTCGAGAACTTCCGGCCCATTTATCAGCAACTGCTGGACAGCCGCTCCTTCTACGTGTGGATCGAGGGTGGCGGCGAGATTGCCGGCTTCTACAAGGCCACGCGGTTTCCGGGCCGCGCGAGCCATGTGGTGCAGCTGGGCACGCTGGCGGTGGACCCGCGCCGCCACGGCCAGGGCGTGGCCCTGCGCATGGTGGGCGACGCGCTCGCGAAGATCAGGGCCGAAGGCGCGCGCCGCGTGGAGCTGATGGCCGAGGCCGACAACGAACGCGGCCTGCGCTTTTACCGAAAGCTCGGCTTCGTGGAAGAGGGCCGCCTGCGCGACTTCTACAAGCGCGCCGGCCAGGCGCACTATGTGGACGAGCTGGTGATGGGCCTGCTGCTGGACACTGAAGCAGCCCCATCCGCGCCCTAGGCCGCGCGCCCTTTCGCAGGCGCCGGTGCCCGCGTCGATGCGCGCACCACCAGCTCCGGCCGCAGCACCACGGTGGAGGCAGACAGCGAGCGCCCCTCGATCTCGTCGAACAGCATCTCGGCCGCGCGCCAGCCCAGCTCGCGATGCGGCAGGCGGATGGTGGTGAGCGGCGGCTCGACCATGTCGACCAGCGGCATGTCGTTGTGGCCGGTGACCGACATGTCCTCGGGCACGCGCAGGCCCTGGCTGCGCAGCTCGTCGTACGCGCCCAGGGCCACCAGGTCGTTGCAGCACACCAGCGCCTGCGGCCGCTTGCCCGGCGCCGCCAGCAGCTTGCGCATGGCGGCGCGGCCCGCCTCGCGGCTGTAGCCCTCGCACTCGACCACGGCCGCGGGCGCCAGCCCATGATCGCGCAGCGCCTGCTCGAACCCCTGGCGGCGGCCCACGCCCGTGGGCACGCCCTGCGGCCCCGCCAGGTGCGCGATGCGGCGGTGGCCGAGCGACAGCAGATGCTCCACCGCGAGCTTCATCGCCAGGCGGTCATCGCTCACCACGGCCGGCAGCTGCCCGCTCTCGTCCGCGCGGTTGACGAGCACCGCATGCATGCCCACGCGGGCGAGATAGGCCAGCAGCGGATCGTCGCGCCGCGCAATGGCGTTGACCAGCCCGTCGACCTGCTGGGCCAGCATGCGCTCGACGATGGGCGGCGCCAGAGCCGGGTCTGCCACGTTGGCGACGAACACGAAGTAGCCGCGCGCCGCGGCGCTGGCCTCGATGCCCTGCAGGATGGGCGGGAACACCGGATTGGTGATGTCGGGCACCAGCACGCCGATGGTGTGGGTGCGCCCGGTGCGCAGCGCCGAGGCCGCGCGGTTGGGGCGGTAGCCCAGGCGCTGCGCCGCAGCCTCCACCACCTGCAGCACCTCTTCGCTGATGAGTGCGCGCTTGGCCGGATTGAGTGCACGCGAGACGGTCGACACATGCACGCCGGCGGCCTGCGCCACGTCGCGGATGGTGACGGTGGAAGTCGACGGTGCGGTCATTTAATGCAAACGATTGAACAAATCAACCCACCGAGTATAGCCCTCGCTGCCCAATGGATTCTCGAAATCCCTATTGCATCCCTTGAACTCCGTGGCACATCATTTATGCAAACGTTTGCACCAAATCGCCGCCATGACCATCGTCACCACACCCGAGTCGGTTCTGGGCATCACGCTCAATGCCATGTCCCGCACCCCCGACGAGCGCCTTCGTACCGTGATGGCCGCGTTCACGCGGCACCTGCATGCCTTCGTGCAGGAGGTGGCGCTCACCGAAGAGGAGTTCGAGCACGCACTGCAGTTCCTCGTGCAGATCGGCCAGGCCACCAACGAAAGCAAGAACGAAGTGGTGCTGGCCGCAGACCTGCTGGGCGTCTCCACCCTGGTGGCGCTGCTGAACAACCAAGACCCGCAGGGCGAGTCGCCAGCCGCGCTGCTGGGCCCCTTCTGGCGCGCCAACGCGCCGCACTGCGAGACCGGCGAATCGATTGCACGCGAAGGCACCACCGGCACGCCCCTGTCGGTGCGCGGCGTGGTGCGCGACGCGCAGGGCCGCCCGCTCGCCGGCGCCACGGTCGACGCCTGGCAGGCCTCGCCCGTGGGCCTGTACGAGAACCAGGACCCGCAGCAGTGCGAGATGAACCTGCGCGGGCGCTTCCAGACCGACAGCGAAGGGCGCTTTCATTTCCGCACCGTGCGCCCCGCCGGCTACCCGGTGCCCACCGACGGCCCGTGCGGCGAACTGCTGCGCGCGCAGCAGCGCCACCCCAACCGGCCGGCGCACATCCACTTCATGGTGAGCCGACCGGGGCACAAGGTGCTGATCACACAGGTGTTCGCGGACGACGACCAGAACCTGGAAAGCGATCCGGTGTTCGGCGTGACGCGCCGGCTCATCGGCCGCTTCGCCCCGGGCGCGGACGGCGCCGAGGCCACGCTGGAACACGACTTCGTGCTCGAAGCGGGCGAGATGAAGTTCCCGCATCCGCCCATTCCGTGAACACGCTTCTTTCTTTTTCCTTTCTTCGTTCAACGAGCAATTCCATGAGCTTTGATCCTGTCTCCCGGCTGGACGGCAAGGTGGCCGTCATCACCGGCGGCCTCGGCGCCATCGGCCATGCCACCGCGCAGCGCCTGGCCGCCCTGGGTGCCAGCTGCGTGCTGCTGCAGCGCGGCCATGCCGCCGATGCCGGCGAGCGCGCCGCCGCCCTGCCCTCTTCCAATGGCCAGCGCCACGCGGCCCTGGTCGCCGACATCGTGGATACGCCGAGCCTGCAGCGCGCCGCCGCGCAGGTGGCCGAGCAGTACGACCGCTGCGACATCCTGGTCAACAGCGCAGGCCACACGCGGCCGGTGGCCGCCGCCGACCTCGACGGCCTGACCGACGAGCTGATCGACGAGCTGCTGAAGGCCAACTTCCGCGGCGTGTTCGCCACCATCCGCGCCTTCGCGCCCCTGCTCAAGAAGAGCGGCGACGGGCTGATCGTGAACGTGTCGTCCATTGCCGGCTTCACCGGCGTCGGCAGCAACCTCGCCTATGTGGCCGCCAAGGCAGGGCTGGACGTGGTGGGCGACGCACTGGCCAAGGCGCTGGCGCCGGCCGTGCGCGTGGTGTCGGTCTCGCCCGGCGCGGTGGAGTCCGCCTTCGTGCCGGGCCGCGGCGAAGACTTCAAGGCCAGGATGGCGCAGACCACGCCGCTGGGCCGCATCGGCGCGCCGCAGGACGTGGCGGCCACCATCGAGGCGCTGGCCACCACGCTGCGCTTCGTCACCGGCACACGCATCGTGGTCGACGGCGGGAGGCACCTGTGAACCATCCGAACGGCAAGACCCTCATCACCTGCGCCGTCACCGGCAACCTGGTGAAGCCGGAGCAGACGCCGCACCTGCCCATCACGCCCGAGCAGATCGCCAACGAGTGCCTGGCCGCGGCCGAGGCCGGCGCGGGCCAGGTGCACATCCATGTGCGCGACCCCGAGACGGGCAAGCCCTCGATGCAGGTGGAGCTGTACCGCGAGGTGGTGGCGCGCATCCGCCGCGAGAACCGCGCACTGGTGATCAACCTCACCACCGGGCCGGGCGGGCGCTTCGTTCCCAGCGAGGACGACCCCAAGGTCTATGCGCCCGGCACCAGCCTGCTGCCGCCTGAAAAGCGCGTGGAGCACATCGCGCTCATCAAGCCCGACGTGTGCTCGCTGGATCTGAACACCATGAACTCCGGCCCCGACGTGGTGATCAACACGCCGAAGAACGTGCGCCGCATGGCCAAGGTCATCCGCGAGGCCGGCGTGAAGCCCGAGCTGGAAATCTTCGACTCCGGCGACATCCACATGGCGCTGGACCTGATCGCCGACGGCACGCTGCAGGGCCCCGGCATGTGGACCCTGGTGCTGGGCGTGAAGTACGGCTTCATGCCCACGCCCGAGACGGTGCTGTACGCGCGCAACATGCTGCCGCCGGGCGCCTTCTGGAGCGCCTTCGGCATCGGGCGCATGGAATTCCCCATCGTCGCGCAGGCCTGGCTCATGGGCGGGCATGTGCGGGTGGGCATGGAAGACAACATCTACCTCGACAAGGGCGTGCTGGCCACCAGCAACGCGCAGCTGGTGGCCAAGGCGCGCGACATCATCCGCAGCCTGGGCGGCGACGTGGCCAGCCCGCACGATGCGCGCCAGATGCTCGGCCTGGCGGGAGGGCACTGACATGAGCGCACTGCCCAGCGTGAACGCCTCCTCCTCCTCCTCCTCCTCCTCCTCCTCCGACGCACGCGCCCTGCGCGTGCATGCGGCGGCCGCCAACCTCGACGCCCTGAAGCTCGAACTGGTGCCGCAGGCGCAGCCCGCCGCCCGCCCCGGCTTTGCCGTGGTGCGCGTGGGCGCGGCGGCGGTCAACCCGAGCGACGTGAAGGCCAGCCTGGGCCTGATGCCGCAGGCGGTGTGGCCGCGCAGCCCCGGCCGCGATTTCGCCGGCACGGTGGTGGACGGCCCCGACGAATGGATCGGCCGCGAGGTGTACGGCTCCGGCGGCGACATCGGCATCACCCGCGACGGCTCGCATGCGCGCTACCTCGTGCTGCCGCTGCAGGCGCTGCGCGAGCGGCCCCGGCGCATTAGCATGGACGAGGCGGGCGCGGTGGGCGTGCCCTTCGTCACCGCCTACGAGGGCTTTCGCCGCAGCGGCATGCCGCGGCCCGGGCAGACCGTGCTGGTGCTGGGCGCCAACGGCAAGGTGGGCCAGGCGGCGGTGCAGCTGGCCGCGCAGGCCGGTGCCCGCGTGATCGCGGTGCAGCGCCGCGCCGGCCCCTTCGAGGGATTTGCCAGCGGACCGGTGGACGCGGTCGACGCGCGCGACGGCCACGTGGCCGAGCAGGTGCGCGAGCTGACCGGCGGGCGCGGCGCCGACGTGGTCTACAACACCGTGGGCAGCGCCTACTTCGAGCCGGGCAACAAGTCGATGGCCAAGGGCGCCACGCAGATCTTCATTGCCACGCACGACCGCGCGGTGCCCTTCGACATCTTTGCCTTCTACCGCGGCATGCACACCTACGTGGGCATCGACTCGCTGGCCATGGACTGCGTGGCCGCCACCGCGCAGCTGGACGCCATGCGCGAAGGCTTCGAGCGCGGCAGCCTGCAGCCCTTTCCGGTCGCTCGGGCCTTCTCGATGAACGAGGCCGGCGAGGCCTACCGCCTCGTGCTCTCGGGCAGCACCGACCGCGTGGTGCTGCGCCCCTGAACAACCACCCGCGTGGAGGAGACACCATGCACGTCACCCGATTGAAAGAGGCGCCCGCCTACGAGGCGCCCAACCATTTCGACATGCGCTGCCTGCGCCTGCAAGGCAAGGAAGCCGGCCCCTCGGTGCAGATGTGGATGGGCATGAGCCAGATCCTGCCCGGCGGCCATACCGGCCTGGACGACTCGCCCATGGAAAAGCTCTACCTGGTGCTCGAGGGGCAACTGCACATGGTGGGCGAGCTCGATGGCGTGCGCCAGGAACAGGTGCTCGGGCCCTACGACTCCTGCCGCTTCGCGCCCGGCGAGAAGCGCCAGCTGATCAACCGCGGCAACCGCCCGGTGCTGGTGGCCCTGGTGATGCCCACCGCGCCGCCCGCGCCCTGACCGGCACACCCGCATTCATCGTGACGACAACAAACGGAGACTTCCCATCATGCTGCGCTTTCATCGCCGCCAATTTCTGATCACCGCCCTGCTGGCCGCCGCCTGCACCGGCGCGCAGGCCCAGGGCGACTGGCCCCGCGCCCAGCCGATCCGTCTCATCGTGCCCTTCACCGCCGGCAGCGGCACCGACGTGGTGGCACGCCTGGTGGCCGAGCGCCTCGGCCCGGCGCTGGGCACCAGCGTGATCGTGGAGAACAAGCCCGGCGCCGGCGGCACGCTGGGGGCCGCGCAGGTGGCCAAGGCCACGCCCGACGGCTACACCCTGCTGATCCATTCGGCCGGCCACCTGGTGAACCCGGCCATCTATCCCAACCTGAGCTACGACACGCAGAAGGACTTCGCCGGCGTCACGCCCATGGCCAGCCTGCCCAACATGCTGGTGGTGCCGCCGGGCCGCTTTGCCGACGTGAAGGACCTGGTCGCGCAGGCCAAGGCCAAGCCGGGCGGCTTCAACTACGGCTCGGCCGGCAACGGATCGGCCACGCACATGAATGCGGAAGTGTTCCGCCTGGCGGCCGGCATCCAGGCGCAGCACGTGCCCTTCCGCGGCACGCCCGAAGCCATGACCGAGGTGATGGGCGGTCGCGTCGACTGGTTCTTCGCGCCCATGGTGTCGGCCGCGCCGCTGGTGAAGGACGGCAAGCTCAAGGCGCTGGCCGTGGGCACCGCCAGGCGTTCGGCCATCTTCCCCGAGCTGCCCACCACCGTGGAGGCGGGCGTGCCCGATTCGTCCTACCTGTTCTGGGTCGGCCTGTTCGCGCCGGCCAAGGTACCCAAGCCGACGGTGGAGCGGCTGAACGCCGAAGTCACGAAGATCATGAACGCGCCCGAGCTGCGCGAACGGCTCGACAAGCTGGGCGCGGAGCCCTTCACCATGCCTTCGGCGCAGTTCGATCAGTTCATTGCGCAGGAGACGGCCAAGGCGCAGCAGGTGGTGAAGGCGGCGGGGATCAAGGTGGACTGAGCGGGCCGCATGGCGATGTGCTGCTAGGCGCCTCGCCGGTGCGGGCTCTATGATGCGCCTGCCCGATGACGGGCACGAACGGCAGGGGAAACGCACCATGCCTGGAGCATCCCCTGCCGCCGATGCCAAACAGCCGGCTTCGCCAACGGCCGGCACTTCAAAAGGATAAGCATGCCCCTCTCCCTGCTTAACCGTCTCCCCACTGCCTCACTCCTCTCGCTGCTGCTCCTGGGCGCCTGCGGCGGAAGCGATGGCCGCGCCGGGGACGCCTCCGCTGCATCGGCGACGAGCGCGAAACCCGCGACAGCCGCTTCGCAGTCGGACCCGTCGTGCACCGCGATCACAGCGAGCGGCTCCGTCGTTGTCGGCTCCGGCCTGCCCGGCGACCCGGCGGCGCCGGAACTCGCGTCCGGCTACCGCACGGGCATGCAGGCGGTGCATGCCAAGAGCTTCATGGTGGTGGCGGCCAACCCGCTGGCCAGCAAGGCCGGCTGCGATGTGCTCAAGATGGGCGGCACCGCGGCCGATGCGGCCGTGGCGGTGCAGGCGGTGCTGGGCCTGGTCGAGCCCCAGTCCAGCGGCCTGGGCGGCGGCGCCTTCCTGCTGCACTACGACGCGAGGACCGGCGTGGTGCAGACCTACGACGGGCGCGAGACCGCGCCGGCCGCGGCCACCGAGAACCACCTGCGCTGGATCGACGACGTGAACGACCGCACCGCGCCGCGCCCCAGTGCGCGCGCAAGCGGCCGCTCCATCGGCACGCCCGGCGCGGTGCGCATGCTCGAGCTGGTGCACCAGGAGCACGGGCGCAAACCCTGGCAGAGCCTGTTCGACGCCGGCATCGACCTCGCGGACAACGGCTTCAAGATCCCGGGGCGGATGGCGGATGCGATCGCCGGGGCGCGAACCAATCTGCAGCGGGACGCCGAAGCGGCGGCCACCTACCTCAATCCGGACGGCTCCGCCAAGGCACTGGGAACGGTGCTGACCATCCCGGCCTATGCGCAAACGCTGCGGGCGATTGCGCAAGGCGGCGCGGATGCGCTCTACACCGGGCCGATCGCCCAGGACATCGTCGCCAAGATCAACATCACCACCGGCGCCGACGGCACCACGCCGATCACGCCCGGCAAGACCACGCTGGCCGACCTGGCCAACTACCGGGCCAAGAAGCGCGACGCGGTCTGCACCACCTACCGCTCGTACTGGGTCTGCGGCATGGGCCCGCCGTCGTCCGGCGGCATCGCGGTGGCGCAGACGCTGGGCATTCTTGAAAACTTCGACCTCGGCCAGTACCCGCCCACCAACGTCGACAACGACGGCGGCCGGCCACAGGCGATGGCCGTGCACCTGGTGTCCGAAGCCGAGCGCCTGGCCTATGCGGACCGCGACAAGTACGTGGCCGACACCGACTTCCAGCCGCTTCCGGGCAGCGGCGTGCCCACCATGGTCGACAAGGACTACCTGCGCAGCCGCGCCGGCCTGATCAACCTGGGCACCAGCATGCACACGGCGCAGCCGGGCAACCTCGGCCCCATCCCGGCCGGCATCATGCCGCCCTCGCCCGAGAACGGCACCACGCACATGACCATCGTGGACCGCGACGGCAACGTGGTGTCGATGACCACCACGGTCGAGTCGGGCTTCGGCTCGTATCACATGGCGCGCGGCTTCATGCTGAACAACCAGCTGACCGACTTCTCCGCCCAGCCGGTTGACGCGGGCGGCCTGCCGATCGCCAACCGGGTGCAGGCCGGCAAGCGCCCGCGCAGCTCGATGGCGCCCACCCTGGTGTTCCGCAAGGCGGCCGACGGCTCACGCGGCGAATTCATGATGGCCACTGGCTCGCCCGGCGGCTCCGCGATCATCCAGTACGTGACGAAGACGCTGGTGAGTGCGCTGGACTGGAACTTCGATGCACAGCAGGCGACCTCGATGGTGAATTTCGGCGCCTCCAACAGCCCAACCACCTCCATCGGCGGCGAGCATCCGAAGATCGATGCCGCCAACAACGGCGCCAACGATCCGCTGGCGATTGAACTGCGCGCGATGGGGCACACCGTGAACGTCGGTTCGCAGTCCAGCGGCGTCGGCACGGTCATCCGGCTGCAGGATCGCAACAAGGGCATGCTGCAAGGCGGCGCCGACCCGCGCCGCGAAGGCCTGGTGCTGGGGGATGCGTTCACGCCCTAGGCCCCGACGTATCCTTGGGGCCATGGGACTCCTGACCTTCGCGCTCAACGTGACGCTCGACGGCTGCTGCGACCACCGCGTCGCAGTGGCCGACGACGAAATGCATCGCTACTGGACACGCGTGATGGACGCATCGGGCGCGATGCTCTTCGGGCGCCGCACCTACGAGCTGATGGAAGACGCCTGGCCGCAGGTGGCGCGTGACCCCCATGCCAAACCGGCCGACCGCAACTGGGCGAAGAAGCTCGAGGCCAAGCCCAAGTACGTGGTCTCGACGACGCGCCGCGACTTCCCGTGGCACAACACGCATCACATGCAAGGCGACCTGGCCCAGGTCGTGACGGCGCTGAAGGAGGCCACGCCGCGCGGCGTGCTGGTGGGCAGCCCGCAGCTCTCGGCCGAGCTTCACCGCCTGGAGCTGGTGGACGAGTATCTGTTCGTGGTGCACCCCGTGGTGGCGGGGCACGGCCCGTACGTGTTTGCCGGCCTGCAGGCCGTGCAGCAACTGGCGTTCGTGGCTTCGAAGAAGCTCAAGTCAGGCATCGTGGCGCTGCACTATCGGCGGCGTTAGCGCGGCGGGAGCGTCCCCGCCTGCAGCGCACGCTCGATCTCGCCTTTGCAGAAATGGATGAGCCGGGCCACCTGCCCGGGCATGCCGGCCAGCCCGTCTTCCAGCCCGCCCAGGTACGCGCGCGCTGCATGCGCCATGAGCGGCCGATGCGCCGGCGGGAGCCGGTCGGCCGCCCAGGCGGCGGCGCGATCCTTGGATGCGATCTCGCCGGTGCAGGCGGTGTACCAGATGCGCGCCAGCGCCAGGATGATGTTTCGCTCGTCGCCATGCCAGTCCTGCGGCCCGTTCCATTGCGAGATGGTGTCCGCAAGGGATTGCCTGAGGTGCGAAGCCGGAACGTCCTCGAACAGCGCCTGCGCCGGCGGACCGAACACGGCCACGCTGTGGCGACGCAGCTTCGTGACCAGGATCGACAGGTCGTGGTCGAGCATGGCCGGCTCGTACCGCCCCGCCCGCAGGTCGTCGCGAAGCCACTCGCCGAACTGCATTTCGCGTCTTGCAGGGTATCGCCACGGCACGAGTTCGCCGAGGGCGACCACCGTCACTTCGAGTGCCCTCAGCGCCTGAGCGCTGCCGGGCCACGCGGAATGCAGGAGCAGCTCGCGCATGAGCTTGCGCCGCACTGCTTCGGGCAGAGGACTCGCAACCGTGACCATCAGGTCGACATCGCTATGCGGCTTGAGACCTCCGTCGACGGCCGAGCCGAACAGATGGATTGCGCGCAGGTTGCTGCCAACGTGGCGCTCGAGAAGAGCCTGGACTGCTCCTACCTGCGATGCGATTTCCTCAGGGACGGCTTGCCTGATTTGGTCCAACACGCGTCATCCCCAAGCCACGGCGCCCTCGTCGCGATGGAGAGCCAATTGCGCCGCTGCGGTCAAAGCGTCGAGTGCTCGTCCGCGAACGAGCCGAACTTGTCGTCGAATTCATTCCAGGCGTGCGCGCTCGCCTCCGCCCAGTCGCGATCGAGTCGGTCTTGATCGCCGGATTCTGGTGCCTCCTGAAGCTCCTTCATGACGAGCGCCATGGGAATCAACACGCCCGCGCCCCCCGCGTCTCCGACGGCCGCTCCCCGAAGCGCGCCCGGTACTGGGCCGCGAAATGCCCCAGGTGCAGGAAGCCGTACTTCTGCGCCACCTCGCGCACGCCGCTTCCGGGCCCGCCTGCGGATGCCGCTAGTTCGGCCCGCACCTTGTCCAGCCGCAGCTCCCGCAGGAACTCCATGGGCCCCTGCCCCGCATGCTGGCGAAACGCCATCTGCAAGGCGCGCGCGCTGCACCCCACTTCGCGGCACACGTCGGCCAGCGACAGGGGCTGCTCGGCATGCGCGGCCATGTAGTCCTGCGCGCGGCGCACCACGCGCGGCAGCAGGCTGCGCTGCGCTTCGCCGGCCAGGGCGCGCGAATAGTTGTGGCTGGCCGACATGAGCAGGCTCGACATCAGGTATTCCTCGGCATGCTCGGCCAGGCGCGCGCCCGGCTGCAGCGCGTTGCCCGCATCGAGCGTGAGCCGCAGGTAGTCGATGAAGTGCACCAGCGGCGCCAGCGCGGGGTTGTCCAGCGGCACGCCCAGGTCGAACACCAGCTGCTGCCGCAGCGGCGCCTGCAGCAAGGATTCGAGCCGCGAGAGCAAGGCAGGGCGGGCCAGCCGCACGATCAGGTGCGGGCTGTCGTCGGCCCAGCGCATCGTCAGCGGCTCGGTCGGGGACGGCAGCGACGCCAGGCTGGGACTCGCATCCACCTGCTGCCCGCCGCAGCGGATCTCGGCGCCGCCACGCAGCGGAATCTGCAGCAGGAAGAAATCCTGCAGGTAGCCCGGGTCGATCTGCACGGCCGGACCGTATTGCACGTAGTTCAGGCTCACGTCCCGGTGCAGGCGCGCGCTGTGGTGGCAGGCGTCGAGTTCGGTGCGCGGGCGCAGCATGAGCAGCTTGTGCGGGCAGAACACGCGGGCCACGCTCTCGCGCGCCTCGTCCATGTCGTGGCTCTCGAACAGGCGATAGCGCTGCAGCGGCAGCGGCAGTGGGGTGGTGGCGGCTTCCATGGGGCCACGGCAACGTAGCAAAAACCGTCCCAGCCCACAATTCGGGCCAGCCCTTTGACGAAAGCTGCGCGCCAGGGACACCGCCCACGCTTGCGGGATCAGCCGGCGGCCCTCTTGCCCATAACGTTCGCCCCACGCACACAGGCCATCCCGGCCTGCACGAATCGACCGAGGAGAGCAAGCGTCATGTTCAAGGGACTCGAGGGCAAGAGCGCCATCGTCACCGGTGGCTCCACACTGATAGGCGCCGGCGTGGTGCGTGCGCTGCACGCGGCGGGCGTCAAGGTCGTCATCGCCGACATCGATGCCGACAACGGCCAGCCGCTGGCCGATTCGCTGGGCAGCGGCGCGCGCTTCGTGCGCACCGACATCACCGACGACGCCCAGGTGCAGGCCTGCGTGGCAGAGGCCGCGGCACGCCACGGCGGCGTGCATTTCCTGGTCAACCTGGCGTGCTCCTACGTGGACGACGGCTTCAAGTCGCCGCGCGCCGACTGGCTCACCTCGTTCAACGTGAACGTGGCCAGCGCGGTGGCCATGCTGCAGGCCGTGCATCCGCACATGGTCGCGGCCGGCGGCGGGGCGGTGGTGAATTTCACCAGCATCTCCTCGCGCGTGGCGCAGACCGGGCGCTGGCTCTACCCGGTGAGCAAGGCCGCCATGGCGCAGCTCACCCGCAACATGGCGATGGACCTGGCGCCGGACCGCATCCGCGTGAACAGCGTGTCGCCGGGCTGGACCTGGTCGGCGGTCATGGACAAGCTCACCGGCGGCAACCGCGCCAAGACCGACCGCGTGGCGGCGCCCTTTCACCTGCTCGGGCGCGTGGGCGATCCGGACGAGGTGGCGCAAGTGGTGCTGTTCCTGTGCTCGGACCACGCCAGCTTCGTGACCGGCGCGGACTACGCAGTGGACGGCGGCTATTCCGCCATGGGCCCCGAGCAGGCGGTGCCCGCCATTCCCAAGTTGATGGACTGATCAAACAGGAGCAATCACATGAAGCGCATCGCCATCGTCGGCGCGGGCCAGTCGGGCCTGCAACTGGGCCTGGGCCTGCTCGCGGCAGGCTACGAAGTCACGCTGCTGAGCAACCGCACGGGCGAGGACATCCGCAGCGGCAAGGTCATGTCCAGCCAGTGCATGTTCGGCACCTCGCTGCAGATCGAGCGCGACCTGGGCCTGGACCACTGGGCGCGCGAGTGCCCCACGGTGGACGGCATCGGCCTGGCCGTGCCCCATCCGGAACAGAAAGGCGCCAAGGCCATCGACTGGGTCGCGCGCCTGAACGCCAGCGCCCAGTCGGTGGACCAGCGCGTGAAGATTCCGGCGTGGATGGATGCGTTCAGGAACAAGGGCGGCGAACTCGTCATCAAGGACGCCGGCATCGACGAGCTCGAGACCTGCACCCAGACCCACGACCTCACCATCGTCGCCAGCGGCAAGGGCGAGATATCGAAGCTCTTCGAGCGCGATGCCCACAAGTCGGCCTACGACAAGCCGCAGCGCGCACTGGCGCTGACCTATGTGAAGGGCATGAAGCCGCGCGAGCCCCACTCCGCCGTGTGCTTCAACCTCATCCCCGGCGTGGGCGAGTACTTCGTGTTCCCGGCGCTCACCACCACGGGGCCGTGCGAGATCATGGTGTTCGAGGGCGTGCCCGGCGGCCCGATGGACTGCTGGGCCGACGTGACAACGCCGCAGGAGCACCTGGCGCGCAGCCGGTGGATCCTCGACACCTTCACGCCGTGGGAGGCCGAGCGCTGCCGCGACATCGAGCTGACCGACGACAACGGCATCCTCGCCGGCCGCTTCGCGCCGACGGTGCGCAAGCCGATCGCCACGCTGCCCTCGGGCCGCAAGGTGCTGGGCCTGGCCGACGTGGTGGTGCTCAATGACCCGATCACCGGCCAGGGCTCCAACAACGCGGCCAAGTGCGCCGACACGTACCTCCAGAGCATCCTGGCGCGCGGCAACGGCGCGGCCGATGCGGCATGGATGCAGCAGACCTTCGACCGCTACTGGTTCGGCTACGCGCAATGGGTGGCGCAGTGGACCAACATGCTGCTCGCACCCCCGCCGCCGCATGTGCTCAAGCTGCTGGGCAGCGCCGGTGCCATCGCGCCGCTGGCCAGCGCCTTCGCCAACGGCTTCGACGATCCGCGCACCTTCTTCCCGTGGTTCACCGACCCGGTGGAAGCGGACCGCTTCATCGACACCTGCGCCGCCGTCGCGTAGCGCGCAGCCCGATCATGAAACGGCGCGTTGCCATCGTCGGGGCCGGGCAGTCCGGCATGCAGCTTGCGCTGGGTCTGCAGCGAGCGGGGCACCAGGTCACGGTCTTCTCCAACCGCACGCCGCAGGAGATCCATGACGGCCCCGTCATGTCCAGCCAGTGCATGTTCGAGACCGCGCTGCAGGCCGAGCGCGAGCTGGCGCTCGAGTGGTGGGCCGGCACGTGTCCGCCGGTGGAAGGCATCGGCGTGGTGGTGCGCAGCCCCGAAGGTGCCAGGTCCATCGAATGGAGCGCCAGGCTCGACGGACCCGCGCAGTCGGTCGACCAGCGGCTGAAGATTCCAGCCTGGATGGCCGAGTTCGAGAAGCGCGGCGGCCGCCTCGTGATTCAGGACGTGGGGCTGGCCGAGCTGGAAGCCTGCGCCGCCGAGCATGAGCTGGTGATCGTCGCCAGCGGCAAGGGCGAGATCTCGCAGCTGTTCGAGCGCGATGCGCAGCGCTCGCCGTTCGAGCAGCCTCAGCGGGCACTGGCGCTCACCTACGTGCGGGGCATGAAGCCCGCGCAGCCGTATTCGCGCGTGTGCTTCAACCTGATCCCCGGCGTGGGCGAGTACTTCGTGTTCCCGGCCCTCACCACCACGGGCCCCTGCGAGATCATGGTGTTCGAAGGCGTGCCCGGCGGCCCGATGGATTGCTGGGCCGACGTGACAACGCCGCAGGAGCACCTGGAGCGCAGCAAGCAGATCCTCGACACCTTCCTGCCCTGGGAAGCCGAGCGCTGCCGCGACGTCGCGCTGACCGACGACAACGGCATTCTCGCGGGCCGCTTCGCGCCGACGGTGCGCAAGCCGGTGGCCACATTGCCATTGGGTCGGCACGTGCTGGGCCTGGGCGACGCGGTGGCGCTCAACGACCCGATCACCGGCCAGGGTTCCAACAATGCGGCCAAGAGCGCCGACATCTACCTCAAGCGCATCCTCGAGCACGGCGACGCGCCCTTCGACGCCGCCTGGATGCAGCAGACCTTCGACCGCTACTGGGAGGGCTATGCCCGCTGGGCCACCGACTGGACCCACAGCCTGCTCGCGCCGCCGAAGCCCCATGTGCAGAAGCTGCTGCAAAGCGCGACCCACATGCCCGCCGTGGCGAGCACCATCGTCAACGGCTTCGACGACCCGCGCCACTTCGCGCCCTGGTGGTTCGACGCCGCCGAGGCCGACCGCTTCCTGGAAGCCAAGGCCCGCGAAGCGGAAACCGACCGCTTCGACCGGCGCGACTACCGCAAGGCCCTGGGACAGTTCACCACCGGCGTGACCGTCATCACCACGCGGGGCATCGACGGCCGCCGCGTGGGCATGACGGCCAACTCGTTCTCGTCGGTCTCGCTGGACCCGCCGCTGGTGCTCTGGAGCCTGGCGCGGCAGGCGCCCAGCGTGGCCGACTTCACCGGCGCGAGCCACTTCGCGATCAACGTGCTGGCGGCCCACCAGCATCACCTGTCGCGGCAGTTCTCGACGCCGCAGGCGGACAAGTTCCGCGGCGTGGACTGCTGCGAAGGAACGGCCGGTGTGCCGCTGCTGAACGGCGTCATCGCCCGCTTCACCTGCCGCAACGTGAAGCAGTACGACGGCGGCGACCACCTGATCTTCATCGGCGAGGTGGAGCGCTACGACCGCTTCGAGGGCGAGCCGCTGGTTTTCCACTCCGGCTACTACCAGGTGACGACACGGCACCCGGAATGCATGCCCTGAGGCGCGGCCGCCGCCGGCGGACCGGGAAGGCGCTCAGGCGAGCGTCATCAGGCTCGCATTGCCGCCGGCGGCCGCCGTGTTCGTGCTCACGGCACGCTCGATGACCAGCGCCTCCAGCGGCAGCTGCGCGTCCCCGGCGGCGAAGCGGCGCAGGCTCACGATGGGCCCGTCGCGCTGCGCCAGGCGTGCCAGCGTCGCGAGCAGGTCGTCCTGGCTGCCCTGGTGCAGGGCAGCGTCGAATTGCACGCCCGGCTGCGTCCAGTCCGTGGCCAGGGCGATGTGCTCCTGCACGTCCAGCGGCAGGCTGGCAAGAAGCGCCTGCGTCTCGCGCGTCGAGGGCCAGATCGTGCGGCAGCCGACGGCCAGCGCGGCAGCCAGCTGCAGCAGCAGCGACCGATCGGATTGCGCCAGGCAAAGCACGGCCTCGCGCGGCAGCAGCGAGTAGACGTTGCGCTCGCCGGTCGGCCCGGCCACCACGCGCGCCCGGCGCGCACCGGCCCGCTGCAGCAGTTGCCCGCATTGCGCCGCGTCGTCCTGGCCGCGGTGCGTGGCGATCCATGTCACCAGCGACTCGAACGCGGGTGCCGGACCGGCAGCCTCGCCGTCGGCCGAGGACCCGGGCAGCCCCTGCTCGCCGGCCCGGGCCAGCACGTCCGACGGGCCCTGCGCCAGCAGCCGGTACAGGTACAGCGGACCGCCCGCCTTGGGCCCCGTTCCCGACAGGCCTTCGCCGCCGAAGGGCTGCACCCCGACCACCGCGCCCACCATGTTGCGGTTCACGTAGATGTTGCCCACGTGCGCGTTCGACACCACCTGCCCGATGGTCTCGTCGATGCGCGTGTGCAGGCCCATCGTCAGGCCGTAGCCGGTGGCGCTGATCTGCGCCATCAGGTTCGCAAGGTCCGCACGGGCATACCGAACCACATGCAGCACCGGGCCGAACACTTCGCGCGTCACCTCCGAGATGCTGTCCAGCTCGATCAGCGTGGGCAGCACGTAGGTCCCGCGGCCCAGCACCTCGTGCTGGCTGCGGCCCAGCCGCTGCACGCGGCGGCCGCGGTCCTGCATGGCGCGCACATGCGCTTCGATGCCGTCCCGCGCCTCCGCGTCGATGACGGGGCCCACATCCGTTGGCAGCCAGGCCGGGTTGCCCACGCTGGCCTCGCTCATCGCGCCGCGCAGCATGTGCAGCAGGCGGTCCGCCACGTCTTCCTGCACGCACAGCACCCGCAGGGCCGAGCAGCGCTGGCCCGCGCTGTCGAAGGCCGAGGCCATCACGTCCGCGATCACCTGTTCGACCAGCGCCGACGAGTCCACGATCATCGCGTTCTGGCCGCCCGTCTCCGCGACCAGCGGCACCGGCGCACCGGTCGGCCCGAGCCGGCCGGCCAGGGAGCGCTGCAGAAGGCGCGCCACCTCGGTCGAGCCGGTGAACATCACGCCCTGCACCCGCGCATCGGCCACCAGGCGCGCACCGACCACGGCGCCGCGGCCAGGCAGCAGTTGCAGCGCGGCGCGCGGAATGCCCGACGCGTGCAGCAGCCGCACGGCCTCGGCGGCAATCAGCGGGGTCTGTTCAGCCGGCTTGGCCAGCACGGTGTTGCCGGCGGCCAGCGCCGCGCAGATCTGGCCGACGAAGATGGCCAGCGGAAAGTTCCACGGGCTGATGCACAGCACCGGGCCGAGCGGGCGGTGCGTGCTGCCGTTGCCGAAGTCGGCCCGCGCCTGCGCGGCGTAGAAGCGCAGGAAGTCGATGGCCTCGCGCACTTCCGCAATGCCGTTGGAACAGGTCTTGCCGGCTTCGCGCGCCAGCAGGCCCAGAAGGCGCGGCATGCTCGCCTGCAGCGCATCGGCCGCTTGCTCGAGCGCCGCCGCGCGCTGCGCGGCGGGCGTGTCGGCCCACGCAGGTGCGAAGCGGGCAGCGGCGTGCAGGGCGCTGTCGATCTCGGCCTCGCCGGCTTCGCGCACCTGGCCGACCACATCGCGATGGTCGGCCGGATTGAGCACCGGCGTCCATGCCGCGTCGGCGGCCGCCACGGGCTCGGCCAGCAGGGGCTCGCACGACCACTGGGCCGATGCCTGCTGCACCAGCACCTGTTCCAGCGCCCGCAGCGCGTCCTCGTTGGAAAGATCCAGCCCGGCGGAATTGCGGCGGGCCGCGCCGTACAAGTCCGACGGGCTCGCAATCGATGGATGCGGAAGGCCGAGCGCGCCCTCTTCCTTCGCCATGCGCTGCACCGCGGCGACCGGGTCTTCCACCAGCGACTCAAGCGCAATGCCCGGGTCGGCAATGCGATTGACGAAGGAGGTGTTGGCGCCGTTTTCGAGCAGGCGCCGCACCAGGTAGGCCAGCAGCGTCTCGTGCGTGCCGACGGGGGCGTAGATGCGGCACGGCCGCCCGAGCTTGCCGTCCTCGGTGCGGCCCACCACCTGTTCGTACAGCGGCTCGCCCATGCCGTGCAGGCACTGGAACTCGTACTGGCCCGGCTCGTAGCGGGCCGGGTCGGCCATCGTGTAGATCGCGGCCATGGTGTGGGCGTTGTGCGTGGCGAACTGCGGATAGATCTGCGCCGGCGCGGCCAGCAGCTTCCGCGCGCAAGCCAGGTACGACACGTCGGTGTAGACCTTGCGCGTGTAGACGGGAAAGCCCTCCTGCCCGTCGACCTGGGCGCGCTTGATCTCGCTGTCCCAGTAGGCGCCCTTCACCAGCCGCACCATCAGGCGGCGCCGGCTGCGGCGCGCCAGGTCGATCACATGGTCGACCACGAAGGGGCAGCGCTTCTGGTAGGCCTGGATGACGAAGCCGATGCCGTTCCAGCCGGCCAGGGCCGGCTCGAAGCACAGCCGCTCCAGCAGGTCGAGCGACAGCTCCAGCCGGTCGGCCTCTTCCGCATCGATGTTCAGGCCGATGTCGTAGCGCTGCGCCAGCATCACCAGGTGGCGCACCACCGGGTACAGCTCGTCCATCACCCGCGCCTGCTGCGCGCGGGCATAGCGCGGGTGCAATGCGGACAGCTTGATCGAGATGCCGGGCCCTTCGTACACGCCGCGCCCCCGGGCGGCCTTGCCGATGGCGTGGATCGCCTGCTCGTACGACTGGCGGTAGCGGTCGGCGTCGGCCGCCGTCATGGCCGCTTCGCCCAGCATGTCGTACGAGTAGCGAAAGCCCTGCGCCTCGAATTCGCGCGCGTTATGCAGCGCTTCGTGGATGGTTTCGCCGGTGACGAACTGCTCGCCCATCATCCGCATGGCCATGTCCACGCCCTTGCGAATGAGCGGCTCGCCGCCCTTGGCGATCAGTCGCGTGAGCAGCGCGGACAGCGACGACTCGCTGTGCGTGGCCACCAGCTTGCCCGTGAGCAGCAGGCCCCAGGTGGCGGCATTGACGAAGAGCGAGGGGCTGCGGCCCGAATGTTCCTGCCAATGGCCGCGGGCAATCTTGTCGCGGATCAGCGCGTCGCGCGTGGCCGCATCGGGAATGCGCAGCAGGGCCTCGGCCAGGCACATCAGCGCCACGCCTTCCTGCGACGAGAGCGCGTATTCTTGGAGCAGCCCTTGCACGATGCCGGCACGGCCGGCCGAATTGCGGCGCTCGCGAAGGCGCTGCGCCAGCTTCAATGCCAGGGCGTTGGTGTGGCCGGCGGCCTCGGGGGCGAGCGAGGCCTGCGGCAGCAGGTCGGCCACCGCTTGCGCCTCGGGCATGCGATGGGCGCCGGTGATGCGCTCGCGCCATGGCGATCGGTCATGGGGGGCGCCGGCAAAGCCGCGAAAGAGCGATGCGGGGTCGAACGAAGGGGCGGAAGGCATGGCGGGCTGCTCAACGGATGGCTGTGAATATGCGCATGGTGCTCGTCATTTCCACGAATTTCTGTTCGAAGATTCATGCTCCAACAGAACAAATCACTATTCACCTGGCACCGCGCCCGGCTCGTCATGCATCCGTCACCGCCCGTCCCCATAGTCGCGCCGCGGCGCCGTTTCGCCGCGCCCACTTCACGGACGAGGAGAGACATCGCCATGACGCTCAGCCGACTTGCGCTGGCCTGCACGCTGGCCGCCACCCTGGCCGCTTGCGGGCTCGCGGCCAACCTTGCCACCGCCCAGGACCGCGAACCGGCCCATGAACACGACCATGGCCACGGCAGCAAGACGCCGATCCGCATCAAGATCGTCGGCTTCAACGACTACCACGGCAACCTGCAGTCGCCCGGCACCTACGGCGTGAACACCATCGTGCCGCCGGCGCAGCGCCCGGCCGTGGGCGGCGCCGAATACCTGGCCGCCTACGTGCAGCGGCTGAAGGCGCAGAACGCCAACAACGTGGTGGTGGGTGCGGGCGACTTCATCGGCGCCTCGCCGCTCATCTCGGCCCTGTTCTTCGACGAGCCGGCGGTGGAGACGCTCAACCGCATCGGCGTGGAGTTCAACGCCGTGGGCAACCACGAATTCGACAAGGGCGCCGCGGAACTCAAGCGGCTGCAGGGCGGCGGCTGCAAGACCGTGGGCGGCGTGCCCGACCCCAACAGCTGCAGGGGCGTGGGCTCCAACGCACCGGGCAGCTTCGACGGCGCGCGCTTCCAGTGGCTGTCGGCCAACGTGATCGAGACGGCCACCGGCCGCCCCCTGCTGCCGGCCTACGGCATCAAGACCTTCGAGGGCGTGAAGGTGGCTTTCATCGGCATGACGCTCAAGGGCACGCCGGCCATCGTCACGCCCACCGGCGTGGCGGGGCTGGAGTTTCGCGACGAGGCCGACACGGTGAACGCGCTGGTGCCGCGCCTGCGCAGGCAGGGCGTGGACGTGATCGTGGTGCTGCTGCACCAGGGCGGCTTCCAGACCAGCCCCAACGTGGGCGACATCAACGGCTGCGACGGCAACCTGCGCAACACCGACGGCAGCGACTCGGACCTGGGCAGCATCGTCTCGCGGCTGAAGAACGGCGTGGACCTGGTCATCAGCGGCCACACGCATTCGGCCTACAACTGCTCGGCCAACACGGTGGACGTGAAGAACGTGAACGGCACGGCCGTGAGCACGCCGCGCCCCACCGGCCTGCCCAATGCCGAAGGCCGGCTGGTGCCGGTGACCAGCGCCGGCGCCTTCGGCCGCGTGCTCACCGACATCGACCTCACGGTGCATCCGCGCTCGCACAAGGTGCTGTCGGTTTCGGCCACCAACCGGCTGGTGGACCGCACCGACCCGGTGATCAACACCATGATCGCGGCCGACCCCAGCGTGAAGAACGTGGTGGAGGGCTACAGCCAGCTGGTGTCGCCGCTGGCCAACCAGGTGATCGGCACCATTGCCACCGCCTTGCCCAACAGTGCCAACGCCGCGGGCGAGATGCCGGCCGGCAGCCTGATCGCCGATTCGCAGCTGCAGGCCACGCAGCCGCCGGCGCTGGGCGGCGCGGTGATGGCCTTCATGAACCCGGGCGGCGTGCGCAACCCCGGCTTCTCCTTCGGCGCCGGCGCCGCGTATCCCCACGACCTGACCTACGGCAACGCCTTCACGGTGCAGCCCTTCGGCAACAGCCTGGTCACCATGACGCTGACCGCACAGCAGATCAAGGACCTGCTGGAGCAGCAGTTCGCGGGCTGCCACGGGCAGGCGCAGCAGCGCATCCTGCAGGTGTCCAACGGCCTGAAGTATTCGTGGAGCGCGGCGGCCGCGCCCTGCTCGAAGGTCGTGAGCGTGGTGCTCACGCCCACCAATGTGACGCCGGTGCCGCCCGTGGCCACCGGCGCGCCGGATGTCATCGTGGCGGGCGGCATGGTGCAGAACCCCGGCAAGACCTACCGCGTGACGGTGAACAACTTCATGGCCACCGGCGGCGACGGCTTCACCGTGCTGCTGGGCGGCACGAATGTGCTGGGCGGTGCGCAGGACATCGATGCCCTCACCGCCTACCTGGGCAGCGGCTACAAGGCGCCCCGGGCGCCCTACGACCCGAGCCTGCCGGCACTGGACATTCCGCGCATCACGCAGCTGCCCTGAGGGCCTTGCGCGCGGCGCATGCCCCGCCGCGCACGCGCATCGGCGGCAACTGCAACAATAGCCGCCGATGCCTGCCCTCACCCGACTCCAGCTCGCCCTTCTCATACCGCTCACCCTGGTCTGGGGCCTGAACTGGCCGGTGATGAAGCTGGGCATTGCCGACTATCCGCCGCTCACCTTCCGCAGCCTCTCGATCTGGCTGGGCCTGCCGGTGCTGGGCCTGGCGCTGGTGATGATGAAGGTGCCCTTCAAGGTGGCCCGCAAGGACTGGCCGCAGCTGCTGTGGCTGGCCGCCACCAACATGTTCGTCTGGCACGCCTGCATCATCGTGGCGGTCAAGCACCTGTCCAGCGGGCGCTCGGCCATCCTGGGCTACAGCATGCCCATCTTCTCCGCACTCATCGGGGCGCTGCTGTTCAAGACGGCGCTGGGCAGGCGCGGCTGGCTGGGCGTGAGTGCGGCGGCCCTGGGCGTGGCGCTGCTGCTGTGGCACGAGTTCAGCACGCTGGCCGGCCGGCCCGGCTACGTCGCGCTCGCCCTGGTGGCCGCCGCCACCTGGGCGCTGGGCACGCAGCTGCTGCGCCGCACCTCGCTCACCGTGCCCACGCTCACCATCTCCTTCTGGATGACCGCGCTCACGGCCGTCGTGATGACGCTGCTGGCCTGGATCTTCGAGCGCGGGCAGTGGCAGGCGGCGGCGGCGCCCGGCACCGCCACCTGGGGCGCGATCCTCTACAACGCGGTGCTCATCTTCGGCTTCGCGCATGCGGCCTGGTTCTACCTGGCGCGCGGGCTGCCGCCGGTGGCCTCCACGCTCAGCGTGATGCTGATTCCTGTCATCGGCGTGTTCAGCGGCGCCGTCTGGCTGGGCGAGACGGTGCACTGGCAGGACTGCGCGGCCGTCGCGCTGATGGTGGTGGCTATTGCTTCGGTGCTGTGGCCCGCACGCGCCGGCGCGGGCACGCGGCAGCCTGCACCTGCCGGCGCCACGGGCCAG
>NZ_BCUU01000059.1 GCF_001591385.1 Variovorax soli NBRC 106424 | reverse complement strand
CCGAGGCGCCCAGCCCCGCACCGCAGATCGTGCGCGAGGTGCCGGTGCCCGCCAGCGGCACGCTGGTGATCGACCGGCCGCTGCGCTCGGGCCAGCAGGTGTACGCCCGCGGCGGCGACGTGATCGTGCTGGACGTGGTGAATTTCGGCGCCGAAGTCATCGCCGACGGCCATGTGCACGTGTACGCGCCGCTGCGCGGCAAGGCCATTGCTGGTGCGCGCGGCAACACCGAGGCGCGCATCTTCAGCACCTGCATGGAGGCGCAGCTGGTGGCCATTGCCGGCATCTACCGCACATCGGAAGTGGCGCTGCCCGCCGACGTGCAAGGCCGGGCCGCGCAGGTCTGGCTGAATGAACAGAAGCTGGTGTTCGAACCCATCGCTTGATGGCCCGGGCAACCAGCAGAAAACCATTGATTGATTTGAAAAAGAAGGAATAGGACGAATGGCAGCCAAAATTGTGGTGGTGACCTCCGGCAAGGGCGGCGTCGGCAAGACGACGACCAGCGCCAGCTTCGCTTCAGGCCTGGCCTTGGCCGGCAAGAAGACGGCGGTGATCGACTTCGACGTCGGCCTGCGCAACCTGGACCTGATCATGGGCTGCGAGCGGCGTGTGGTGTTCGACCTGATCAACGTGATCCAGGGCGAGGCCAACCTGAAGCAGGCCCTCATCAAGGACAAGCAGTGCGAGAACCTCTCGGTGCTGGCCGCCTCGCAGACGCGCGACAAGGAAGCGCTCACGCAGGAAGGCGTGGAGAAGGTGCTCAAGGAACTGGACGAGATGGGCTACGACTACATCGTGTGCGACTCGCCCGCCGGCATCGAGACCGGCGCCATGATGGCCATGCACTTCGCCGACGAGGCGCTGATCGTGACCAACCCCGAGGTCTCGTCGGTGCGCGACTCCGACCGCATCCTGGGCATGCTCAGCAGCAAGACCAAGCGGGCCAAGGAAGGCGGCGATCCGATCAAGGAGCACCTGCTCATCACCCGCTACAACCCCAACCGCGTGGCCGGCGGGCAGATGCTGTCGCTGGAGGACATCCAGGACATCCTGCGCATCAAGCTGATCGGCGTCATTCCCGAGAGCGAATCGGTGCTGCAGGCTTCCAACCAGGGCATCCCGGCCATCCACGACAAGGAGACCGACGTGGCGCAGGCCTACGCCGACGTGGTGGCGCGTTTCCTGGGCGAAGAGCGCCCCATGCGCTTTGTCGATGCCGAGAAGCCCGGCTTCTTCAAGCGCATCTTCGGTGGGAGGTAAGCGGCAATGTCCTTTCTCTCCTTTCTGCTCGGCGAGAAGAAGAAGACGGCCAGCGTCGCCAAGGAGCGGCTGCAGATCATCCTCGCGCACGAGCGCTCCAGCCTGAGCGGTGCGCGCCGGCCCGACTACCTGGCCGACCTGCAGCGCGAACTGGTGGCGGTGATCGCCAAGTACGTCTCGATCAAGCCCGACGACATCAAGCTCAACCTGGAAAAGCAGGACGACCTGGAGGTGCTCGAGGTCAAGATCGAGCTGCCCGAAGGCCAGCCGGCGCGGCCCTGAGCGCCCGGCCAGGCGGCGCCACCCGGCGGCCGCCTTCTTTGCCAAGCCCGGCCGCGCGCCGGGCTTTTTCGTTGGGGAGTCGCGCCAGCCCGTTCACGAACGGGCTGCGAAAGCGTATCGTCTGCCCAGTCTTCCACCACGAAAGAAGCAAAGGAGACGATCGATGGCAACGAGCAGCAAGACCACCGCCGCCAAGCGCACGGCCGCCAAGAAGGCCGGCGCAGCGGCGGCCAAGCCGGCCGGCGGCAGCGCCGGCACCGCTGGCAGCACCAGCGCGAAGCGTCCCGCGGCCGACCCGCTGGAGAACATGCAGAAGATGCAGCAGGCCTTCGCCAAGCCGCTGCAGGAAATGGGCGAGCGGCTGCAGCAGCTCAAGCTCTCGGGCGCGGCCGGCGCGATTGCCGCCAACGGCCGCAAGGACCTGGAAGCGCTGATGAAGGCGAACCAGAAGTCCTACCAGGGCCTGCAGGCCGTGGTGCAGCGCCAGACCGAGATGCTGCGCGACTCCATCGCCGCCTGGCAGGGCACGGTGAAGTCGATGCCCGGCAACGACCCGAAGGAAAACATCGCCAAGCTCGACGCCATGGGCCGCGCCGCCTTCAAGCAGGCGCTGGACGACATCCGCGAGCTGGCCGACATGGCCGCCCAGTCGCAGGCCGAGGCCTTCGAGATCGTGCGCGGGCGCATTGCCAGCAACGTGGACGAAGTCAAGAAGCTGCTGCGCACCAAATAGGGCGCCGGGCTTCAGAAGCCGGCCAGGCCCACGGTGCTGTTGAAGGGCACCGGATAGTCCGCGATCTTCCTCAGGTGGGGGCCGTCCATCCGGTAGGCCACCAGCTGGCGGGCGTTGGGATACAGCTGGTAGAAGTACCCGTCCTTGCTGGCCCACGAATCCACCGGGCCGCTGGTGACCACGCCACCGAGTGACTTGTAGGTGCCCTGCACGAAGCCCTCGCTATTGGCCGCGTTCGAGATCTTGTCGCCCGCGATCTCGAAGGTGGTGATGTCGCTGGAGGCGAAGTTGGTGGCGTAGGCATAGCGGTTGTCCGGGCTCATGCTGATCCAGCAGGTGTCGGAGGCGCCGTCCCGGGTGGCGCCGCGCACGAAGGCCGGCGCCGAGTTGGTGATCTTCCCGTCGGCGCCCAGGGTGCTCAGGATGGCGCCGTTCGGGTCCGACAGCGTGTTGACGAAGGTGGTGTTGCTGCCGTTGAGGAAGATCAGCCCGAAGGGCGTCTTGCCGCCGGCATCGTTGGCCACCGGCTTGCCCAGGCTGCCGTCCGCATTCACCGGGAACACCATCACGCCGTCCTGCGTGCCGTCGTTGGCCGACACCACCTTCGGAAAGCCGTTCACCGGCTCCGGGAAGTCGTTGTACAGCACGTTCACCAGCACGAAGCGGTCGTCGGGCGAGGTGATGATCTGCGTGGCAAAGCGCCGCTTGAACCGTTCGGTGTTGACCGTGTAGGCCTTGCCGGTGGCAGCCAGCTTGCCGTCCTTCACCTGGAAGGATCGGATGTGGTTGGGCCCGGTGGCATGCATCACGTACAGCGTGCCGGTCGTGTTGTTGTAGGTCACCGAGGTCGGCACGCCACGCTCGCCGGTGGGCTGGTGGTCGCGCAGCTGCAGCTTGCCGTCCTTGCCCACGGCGAAGCTGCTGACGCTGCTGTCGCCCGCGTTCACGCTGAACAGCAGCTTGTGGTCGCCGCTCATCGTCACCGGCCCCATGCTCACCAGCGGATCGGGCGCCGACTTCTCCCCGGTGATGATCTTGTAGCCGTTGTTGCCCTTGCCGCCGGTGGCCACCCGCTGGACCTCGACCAGCGTGCCGTCGGCGCGGCGTGCAAAGTGGATGATCTTGTTGTCGCTTTCATTGGTCTGCGTGTACACGTGCGAATTGATCGACGGCAACGCTGCGCCTGGTTGGCCAGCAGCCAGGGCGGCCAGGGGCGAGATGAGGGCAGCCCATGCGGCAGCCTTCACGAAGCGTGAAAATTTCATTTGTTCTGATTCCCTGATTGGATGTGTGTGACAGCGGGCTCAGCCATTGCGGCCGGCCTTGCGGGTGTGGTGTCTGGATGAGTTCTTGTTGTCCGGGGCCTCCTTTCACGTCGGACCGGACAGCATACAAGTGCGGCCCCGGCCGGTTCAAGCACCCGGCCGGTACACCCCCGCGGCAGGGCGGGCACCGTGCTAGCGGTTCTCGAGCCGGTTGTAGTCGAGGATGCCGGCGGCCAGCGGCTGCTCGCGCGCGTAGGCATCGTTCAGCGCGTCGCTGAAGGCCCAGAAGTCGGCGGCCGTGCGGCGCACCGCGAAGCGCTGCGAGAAGGCCGCGTAGTCGGTCTCCGATGCGAGCCTGCCGAGCGCTTCGGTGAAGGCCGGCAGCTCGCGCTGCTGCACGCGGTAGAAGGCATTGGGGTAGCTGCCCAGCACGCCGGGCACCACGGTGAGCGTGTTCTCGTCGGGCCGCAGTTGTGCCTTTTCCCGCAGGAAGTACGACACGGAGTTGTGCCCCGTGTCGCGCAGCAGGCTGAACCAGCGGGTGGGCTGGCCGGGCGATTCCACGGCCAGCACACTGCTCTCGTTGGCCCAGGACAGCGATGCGCCGCGCACCTGCGCGAGGCGCAGGAGCTGGCTGCGCAGCGCCGCATCGGGCTCGCGCCGCAGGTCGGGGAACTGCGCCGCGGCCAGGGGCGCCACGCGCCGCTCCAAGAGGCCCAGCAGCTCGGTCTTGGCGTCCTGCGTGCGGTAGCGGATGCTGCTGTCGGCATCCAGCCGCGCCGGGCCGCCGTAGACCTGCTGGCGGGTCGAGGCGCTGTCGCCGCGGTACCAGGCGTCGCGCACCGCTTCGCGCTGGTCCTTGGGCAGCAGGATGAGGAAGTTGAACTCGCCCTCCATGCGCAGGAAGTCCATGTACAGGCGCGAATTGAGCTGGTGACCGACGTTGCCGTACACGTCGTACAGCGCCACCAGCAGGTAGTGGATGCGCTCGAGCAGCGGATAGCCGATGACCCAGGCCGTCTTGGGCGGCTGCTCGCCCACCAGGCCCTTGACCACGCTGGCGCTGTCGAAGTGGCGCAGCACCGTGAGCGCGGCATTCGGGTTGCGTTCGCGCCCGCCGTCCCACACCAGGTCCAGGTCCACGCGGGTACCGGCGGCCGCACGTTGGGCGAGTGCCTCCGACTTGGCCTCCAGGTAGCCCTTCTCCAGGTTGGCATAGTGCACCCATGGAGCGAGCAGGCCGGTGTTGCTGTTGCCGGTGGGCAGCCGCAGCAGGTCGGCTTCTTCCGCCAGGCGACGCGCCAGCAATTCGTCATGACCCTGCGACGGCGCCTGGAAGAAGACCCAGAAGCGGTCGTCGATCACGTCCAGCGCCATCTGGCCGCGGCACACCGGGCCCTTGATGAAGCCCATGATGGTGAACTCCGCCTCGTCCAGCATGAAACTGTAGCGGGCCGCCACCGGCAGCGCCTCGAAGGTCTTGAAGGGGTTGGCCGCCGCCTGCGCGTCATAGCCCGGCAGGCGCTCGACGGCGTAGGACGGCTGCAGGAAGAGCGAGCGCCAGCGCGCCATGCGCTCGGCGCCCAGCCGGTAAGGCATGTGGGTCTTGGCGACGATGCTTTCCCGCTCGGGCACCAGGCGATAGAACACGCGCGGCACGCCCGGGTCGTCCACCGGGCGGCGCGTGGCGATCTGGCGCACCGGCTGGCCCGGCGGCGTGCTGGAGCGCACCAGCTTGAAGTACTGGCGCGACTTGTCGTCGTCGAAGTACAGGTGCGCGAGGAACAGATGTTCGTAGGCATAGCGCGCGAAGAGCTGCTCCTTCAGGCTGTCGCCGTTGAAGAAGCGCTCCCATTGCGCCACACGCTGCTGTGCGAGAGGCGATGGCGGGCCGGACGGCTCGGCCGGCGCGCCCTGCTCCAGCCAGCGGGTGAGCGTGTCGTGCTCGGCGCGCGTGAGACCCGGCAGGCCGAAGGGCATGCCGGCCTGGGGGTTGCGCTGCTCGAAGCTCTCGACTTCCGCGTCGGCCGGGCAGGTCTGCGGACGGTCGATGGAGAAGTCGAGGTCCGCCGGCGCGGTGCCGCTCGGGGGCATGGGGTGCTGCTGCTTGAGCATGAGCAGCCGGTGCATCAGCCCGGCCGTGCGGTTGGCCTCCGGCGTCTGGTCGGCATGCTCATTGAGCACCGGGAAGAAGCCCTTGCCCCGCCACTGCGAGGCCTTGTCCGCGTCCTCGTAGAGCCTGGACGGTTCCGCGGCCAGCAGGCGCGTGGCGTCGTACACCCGGGTCTTGCTCGCGCCGCGGGCAATGCCCTCCCAGCTGGTCGTCTTGAGCTGGCACGGCGCGTCGTAGCAGGCGTGGCAGACCACGCAGCGCTTGTCCAAGATCGGCTGGATGGTCTGCGTGTAGGAGATGTCGTTGGCCGCCGGCGGCCGGGGCTGGTCGAAGCGCGTGGGCTGGGGCGGGCCGAAGAGTTCGTCGAACTTGCCCAGGCTGGCCAGCGTGGCGCAGGCGGTCAGGAAGAGGAAGGCGAGGAGCAGAGGCAGGCGGCGCATGGGGCGCGAGTGTGGCATCAAAAACGCCACCCGCGCCGCCCGCCCCCGCCGCGCATGCTCAAAGCAGCGTTGCCATGCGACGCGCTTGTTCGGCGGCGCTCTCCTTGACCCGTGCCAGGCGCTGCAGGTCGGTCAGGGTGGGCGCCACGTCGACTTCACCGACCACGTCGACGCCGGTGAAGCGCAGCCATTGGCGCATGAAGGGCTTCTGGAAGTCCGCGTACGCACCGGGCAGTGCCGCCGCCTCCGCAGAAAAATCGCCTGCGCTGGAGTAGACCAGCACGGCCCGCTTGTCTCGCAGCAGCGGTTGGTAGCCCTCGGCGCGCGACCAGGCCCAGTTCTGCCCCGGCAGGGTCACGATGTCGATGTAGTGCTTCAGGCGATAGGGCACCCCGTAGTTCCACATCGGCAGGCTGAAGACGAAGCGGTCCGCCTCGTTGAAGGCCCGGGAGATGGCCACCGCCCTGGCCCATTGGGCCTTCTGGGCATCGGACGCGTCCTGCGTGCGCAAGACGGCGAACTTGGCGGCGATCATGGTCGCGTCGAACTCGGGCATGGCGAGGTCCCACACGTTCACGGTCCGCACCTGGTGCGTTGGGTTGCGCTCGCGGTAGGCCGCCAGCAGTTCGGCGGCGGCGGCCGTCGAATGCGAAGCCTTGCCGCCGGGCGATGCGATCACGTGCAGCAGCGTGGTGGGCATGCGCTGTCCTTCTTCCTTGTCTGCTTCGCGCATCACGCCGCCTCCACCAGCCGCAGGCCGATCACGCCGGCCACCACGAGCCCCACGCACAGCAGTCGCACGGGCGAGGCACTGTCGCCGTGCACCACCATGCCCATCAAGGTGACGCCGACGGCGCCGATGCCCGTCCACACCGCGTAGGCGGTGCCGGCGGGCAGCGCCTTCATGGCGTGCGTCAGCAGGAAGATGGAAGCCAGGGCGGCCACGATGCCGATGGCGCTCGGCAGCGGCCGGCTCCACCCGTCGGCGGCCTTCAGCGCCGACGCCATCACGATTTCAACAGCACCTGCCAGCAGCAGGATCAACCACGCCATGAGGAACTCCTTTCAGCTCGATCCATGAGCAATTGAGATGAACGGAGTCTGGGTCTACACTTCCCACAAGACAAGTACGCACCTTTTGGTGCCTATCTAGAAAAGGGCCCGGCATGACAGGTAAAAAGCGCAGCGCTTCTTCACGCGGCGATGTCTACAGCGCCAGCTGCCCTTCGCGGGTGGCGCTCGAGCTCATCGGCAGCAAGTGGGCCTTGCTGATCGTGCCCTTGCTGGACGAGGGCCCGGTGCGCAACGGCGAATTCATGCGCCGGATCGAAGGCATCTCGCAGAAGATGCTCACGCAGACCCTGCGCGAGCTGGAGCGCAACGGCCTGGTCGAGCGCATCGACTACCAGACCGTGCCGCCGCACGTGGAGTACCAGCTCACCGCCCTGGGCCGTTCGCTCAGCCGGACGCTGGTGGTGGTGGATCAGTGGGCGGAGGCGAACATCGCCAAGCTGGTGTCGGCGCAGCAGGCCTTCGACCAGGCGGCCGGCTAGCCGGCAGTCAAGTGGTCAGGGCTGCTGGCCCTGCGGCCCCACGGGCGGTGCCGAGCGTGTCGGGCCCAGGCCCAGCTTGCGGCCCAGCGAATCGCCCAGGTTGCGCACCGGGCGGCTGGCGGCTTCGGAGCCGCGGTTGATGCCGTCGCGCGTGGCGCTGTCGGCCCGCGCGATGCTGCGGCCGGCCGCGTCGGTGCCATGCTGGATGCTGTCGCCCACCTTGTTCTTCGGCACGGGCTTGATGGTCTGCGCGGGGCGGCTCGGGGCCGGCTTGGTGTCGGTGTTCGGAGCCTGCGCTGCGGCGGCGCCCGCCATCAGCAGTGCGGCCAGCGCGATGCAAATGCGTGGAGAGCGTGTCTTCATGATGATCGTGAGGAATGAATTGGATCTGGAACCGGGCATGCCTGCATGCCCGCGAATGCCATGTTAGCCATGGCCCGGCCGCATGGGCGTAGGCCGGCGCCGGAAAATCAATCTTCCTGTTGCTGTTGGCGAGCCAGCCGCTCGCTCTTCCAGTAGACATCGTCGCCGCCATCCACGCGGTTGAGCACGCGGGCGAGCACGAACATCAGGTCGCTCAGGCGGTTGAGGTAGCGCCGCGGGGTGTCGTTCACGGCATCGGTGGCGCCCAGCGCCACCACGGCGCGTTCGGCGCGGCGCGCCACGGTGCGGCACACATGCGCCTGCGACGCCGCGCGCGTACCGGCCGGCAGGATGAATTCCGCCAGGCGCGGCAGCGTGGCATTGTGCTCGGCCAGCGCGTTGTCCAGCTGCAGCAGCGCCTCGGGCTTGAGCAGGGTGTAGCCCGGCATGGAGAGTTCGCCGCCCAGGTTGAACAGCTGGTGCTGCACATCCACCAGCAGCTCGCGCACGGGTGCCGGCATGGTTTCGCACAGCAGGAGGCCGATGTGCGAGTTGAGTTCGTCCACGTCGCCCATGGCGGCCACGCGAAGATGATTCTTGGGGACACGGGTGTTGTCCCCGAGGCCCGTGCTGCCGTCGTCACCCGTGCGGGTGGCGATCTGTGTGAGGCGGTTGCCCATTGCGTATGCTCCTTTTCAGGTCTCGCATTGTGCGCGCCGCAGACGGGTCAATCAGTCCGGCAGCACCGCCGTGACTTCGATCTCCACCTTGGCGCGGTCCTCGATCAGCGCCTTCACCTCCACCGCCGTCATGGCCGCGTTGTAGCTGCCGATGATCTCGCGGTAGGCCGCGCCCACCTCGCGGCCGGCAGCCAGGTATTCGCGCTTGTCGGTCACGTACCAGGTCATGCGCATGATGTGCTCGGGCTTGCCGCCCGCTTCGCGCAGCACGTCGACGATGTTCTGCAGCGCCTGGCGCACCTGGCCCGCGAAGTCGTCGGTGTGGAACACGCATTGCGCATCCCAGCCGATCATGCCGGCGATGAAGACCTGCGTACCGCGCACCTTGACGCCGTTGGCGTAGCCCTTGGGACGCGGCCAGCCTTCTGGAAGAAGCACTTGCATGAGGTTCTCCTGTCTCGTTTGTCTGTGTGTTGTCGTCGTTCAGTGCGAGGAAGGCGCATGCGCCTTGAGCATCTCGCGCGCGATGATGAGCTGCTGCACTTCGGTCGCACCTTCGTAGATGCGCAGCGAGCGGATCTCGCGGTACAGGCGCTCCACCGTCTGCTCGCTCACCACGCCCAGGCCGCCGAACATCTGCACCGCCGCGTCGATGACCTGCTGCGCGCCCTCGGTGGCGGCCAGCTTGGCCATGGCGGCTTCGCGCGTCACGTTCTGCCCCTGGTCGCGCTGCCAGGCGGCGCGGTAGATCAGCAGTGCCGACGAATCGATGGTGAGCGCCATCTGCGCCAGCTTCGCTTGCGTGATCTGGAAGTCGGCCAGCGTCTGGTTGAACATCTTGCGCGTGGTGGCGCGCTCCATGGCCGCATCCATCGCGCAGCGCGCGAAGCCGAGCGAGGCAGCGGCGACGGAGGTGCGGAACACGTCCAGCGTGCGCATCGCGACCTTGAAGCCCTCGCCCGCCGCGCCCACGCGCTGCGTGAGCGGAATGCGGCAGTTGGTGAAGCGAAGCCGCGCCAGCGGATGCGGCGCGATCACGTTGATGCGCTCGGCAATCTCGAAGCCCGGCGTGCCAGCCTCGACGATGAAGGCCGAGATGCCGCGCGCACCCGGCGCCTCGCCGGTGCGCGCGAACAGCACGTAGAAGTCGGCGATGCCGCCGTTGGAGATCCAGGTCTTCTCGCCGTTGATCACGACCTGGTCGCCTTCGACCTTGGCGCTGCACTGCATGGCCGCCACGTCCGATCCGGCCTCGGGCTCGGACAGGGCAAAGGCGCTGATCGCCTCGCCGCGCTCCACGCGCTGGAGGTAGCGCTCGCGCTGCTCGGGCGTGCCGGCCAGGCTGATGGCGCCGGAGCCCAGGCCCTGCATGGCGAAGGCGAAATCGGCCAGGCCCGAATGGCGTGCCAGCGTTTCGCGGATGATGCAGATGGCGCGCGTGTCGATGCGCTCGCCCACCGCATGCTTGAGCCAGCCGCCCTGCCCCAGCGCGCGCACCAGCGACTTGCATTCGGCATCCACGTCGGGACCGTGCGCATGCGGCACGTTCTGCGTGGCCCAGGCGTCGAGCTCGCGGGCCAGCGTGCGGTGGCGCTCTTCGAAGAAGGGCCAGTCCAGGTACTTCGTGTCGCTCATGGCATCAGTTCCCTTCAAATTTCGGCTTCTGCTTGGCCACGAAGGCGTGGTACGCGCGCGAGAAGTCTTCGGTGAGCATGCAGATGGCCTGGGCCTGCGCCTCGGATTCGATGGCCTGCTCGATGGTCATGGCCCATTCCTGGTGCAGCATCGTCTTGGTGATGCCGTTGGCGAAGGTCGGGCCTTGCACCAGGTCCGCCGCCCAGGCTTGCGCGTTGGCCAGCAGTTCCTCGGGCGCGACCAGGCGGTTGTAGAAGCCCCAGCGCTCGCCCTCTTCGCCGCCCATGGCGCGGCCGGTGTAGAGCAGCTCGCTGGCACGCCCCTGGCCGATGATGCGCGGCAGGATGGCGCAGGCGCCCATGTCGCAGCCCGCCAGGCCCACGCGGTTGAAGAGGAACGCGGTCTTGCTGCGCGCAGTGCCCACGCGCAGGTCGGACGACATGGCCACGATGGCGCCGGCGCCGGCGCACACGCCGTCCACCGCCGCAATGATGGGCTGCGGGCAGGCGCGCATCGCCTTGACCAGGTCGCCCGTCATGCGGGTGAAGGCCAGCAGCTCGGGCGCCTTCAGGCGCACCAGCGGGCCGATGATCTCGTGCACGTCGCCGCCCGAGCAGAAATTGCCGCCGGCGCCGGTCACCACCACCGCCTTCACGTCGGTGGCGTACTTCAGGTGCTGCCCGAAGAAGTCGCGCAGCTCGGCGTACGAGTCGAAGGTGAGCGGGTTCTTGCGCTCGGGGCGGTGCAGCGTGATGGTGGCCACACCGTCCTGTACCTGCAGCGCGAAGTGCTGGGGCTGATAGGCCGCGGCGGTCTTGAAGTTGCCTGCGGCCAGGGCCGGGTCCACACGTGGCGTGGCGGCGGAGTCGTTCGTGCTCATTCCTTCTCCTGCGAAGCGGGGTCGTTGTTCTGAAGCAGGCGAACGCGCAGTTCGCCGAGGTGGGCATGCACCTGTTGCATCGCCTCTTCGTCCATGCTGGCGAAGAGCTCGAGGATCCACTGCTCGTGCTCCTGCGCCATGGTCTCGAACAGGCGCCGGCCCTTGGGCGTGAGGCGCACGATCCAGGCACGGCGGTCAGTGGGGCTGGCCTCGCGCGCCACCAGGCCTTCGCGCTGCAGCTCGTCGGTCAGGCCCGTGACGTTGCCGCCGGTCACCATCAGGTACTTGGACAGCGCGCGCATCTTCATGCCGTCCTTCTGGCGATACAGCTGCGCCATGTAGTCGAAGCGGGCCAGCGAGATGTCGAACTGCTCGCGCAGGCGTTTGCGGATCTCCGCCTCGATCTGCGTGGTGGTGGCCAGCATGCGCAGCCACAGCTTGAGCGCCGCGTGGTCGCCGCTGTGGGCGCGCGCCTCGTGGCCCAGCTGGTGGGCCTCGCTCAGCAGTTCATGCGACGGATCGTTCTGTTTCATTGCCATTCCCCTCTTGTTGTCTTGCCCCTCTTACACGCCGAGGGCGCGGTTGGCCTGCTCCAGCGGCGATGCACCGGCCGCCTGGGCGGCGGCCGCACGCTCGCGCTCGAGGTTGCGTTCCAGCTGCATCTTGGCCGCGCGGTACTGCTTGGGCCAGGCGATGTCCGGATACCCGATCTTGGCCGATTCCATGAGCGTCCAGGCCGGGTTGGCCAGGTGCGGGCGGGCCACGGCGCACAGGTCGGCGCGTCCGGCGGCGATGATGCTGTTGACGTGGTCGGCTTCCGAGATGGCGCCCACCGCGATGGTGGCAATGCCGGCCTCGTTGCGCACGCGGTCGGCAAAGGGCGTCTGGAACATGCGGCCGTACACCGGCTGCTCCTTCTTGCTCACCTGGCCCGACGAGCAGTCGATGAGGTCGGCGCCGGCTTCCTTGAAGATGCGGGCGATCTGCACCGCATCGTCGGGCGTGATGCCGCCTTCCACCCAGTCGTGCGCCGAGATGCGCACCGACATCGGCAGGTTCTGCGGCCACACCTCGCGCACCGCGTGGAACACCTCCAGCGGGTAGCGCAAGCGGTTGGCCAACGAGCCGCCGTACTCGTCGGTGCGGTGATTGGTCAGAGGCGAGATGAAGGACGACAGCAGGTAGCCGTGTGCGCAGTGCAGCTCCAGCCAGTCGAAACCGGCCTGCGCCGCGAAGCGGGCGGCGCGCACGAAGTCTTCCTTGACGCGGTCCATGTCCTCGCGCGTCATGGCGCGCGACCAGGCGCTCACGCCGTCCAGGTACTGCTGCGGCGAGGCCGAGATGAGCGGCCAGTTGCCCGACTCCAGCGGCTGGTCGATGCCTTCCCATGCCAGCCGGGTCGAGCCCTTGGCGCCCGCATGGCCGATCTGCATGCCGATCTTCGCGTCGCTCTGCGCGTGCACGAAGTCGACGATGCGCTTCCAGCCAGCCTGCTGCGCCTCGTTCCACAGGCCCGGGCAGCCGGGGGTGATGCGCGCGTCGGGCGAGGTGCAGGTCATCTCCGCCATCACCAGGCCGGCGCCGCCCATGGCGCGCGCGCCCAGGTGCACCAGGTGGTAGTCAGCGGGCATGCCGTCTTCGCAGGAGTACTGCGCCATGGGCGAGACGACCACGCGGTTCTTCAATGTGACGCCGCGCACCTTGAAGGGCGTGAACATGGGCGGCACCGCCTGTTGGGCGCTGCCGCGCTGCTTGCCGGCGCGCTCGGCCAGCCAGTCCTCGAAATCCTCGACGTAGTGCTTGTCGCGCAGACGCAGGTTCTCGTGGCTGATGCGCTGGCTGCGCGTGAGCAGCGAGTAGGCGAACTGCTCGGGCGGCAGGTTGACGTAGCGGTCGACATGCTCGAACCACTCGGTGGAATTGCGCGCCGCGTTCTGGATGCGCAGCACCTCGACGCTGCGCACTTCCTCATAGTGCTGCAGGGCCGCCTGCAAGTCGCCCGGCGCCTGGCCGATGCAGCGGGCCAGCTCGATGGCGTCTTCCAGCGCCAGCTTGGTGCCCGAGCCGATGGAGAAGTGCGCCGTGTGCGCCGCGTCGCCCATGAGCACCACGGGCCGACCTCCGTTTTGGCCGTCGTGGTGCACCCAGCGCTTGCACACCACGCGCGGGAAGCGGATCCATTGCGCCGAGCCGCGCAGGTGGCTGGCGTTGGAGATGAGCGGGTTGCCGTCCAGGTACTTGGCGAAGAGCTTCTCGCAGAAGGCGATCGCCTCTTCCTTCTCCATCTTGTCCAGGCCGGCGCGTTCCCACACGGCCTGCGGCGTCTCGACGATGAAGGTGGAGTGCGTGTCGTCGAAGCGGTAGGCATGCGCCTGGAACCAGCCGTGCTCGGTTTCCTCGAAGGCGAAGGTGAAAGCGTCGAACAGCTTGGTGGTGCCCAGCCAGACGAAGCGGCAGTCGCGCAGGTCGATGTCCGGCTCGTAGGTGGCGGCGTACTTGGTGCGGATGCGGCTGTTCAGGCCGTCGCTGGCAATGATCAGGTCGGCGTCGGCATAGACGGTGTCGTCCTGCACGTCGGTCTCGAAGACCAGCTTCACGCCCACGTCCTCGCAGCGCTTTTGCAGGATGTTGAGCAGGCGCTTGCGGCCGATGCCGCAGAAGCCGTGGCCGCCCGACAGGGTCTTGTGGCCGCGGATGTTGACCTCGATGTCGTCCCAGTGGTTGAAGGCGTCCAGGATCTGGTGCGCGCTCACCGGGTCGGCCTGCTGCAGGTTGCCCAGCGTCTGGTCCGAAAAAACCACGCCCCAGCCGAAGGTGTCGTAGGGGCGGTTGCGCTCCACCACCGTGACCTCGTGCGAGGGGTCCTGCTGCTTCATCAACAGGGCGAAATACAGGCCGGCCGGACCGCCGCCGATGCAGACGATGTTCATCGCGTCTCCAGTTGCTCGAAGCCGAGGGCGGTTGTGCAAGGCCGCCGCACGGTAGGTTAGTGTTAAATGATTCAGTTCTAAACGATTCTATAGCCTTTCTTTTTCGCGCGCCAGCCCCCAAGCTGTGACAGGGTTTGACTGCCTGCCGGGCCGCGTTTGCATTCGTAGAATGAAAAGCTTGGCGCCCATTGGCGGCGCCCACCCCACGGAGACCTGCCCCATGAACGCCCCCACCGCCGTCAACCACCTGGTGCCCGAATTCCATCAGCGCGAAGTGCCCGAAGCGCTGATCGAGGCGCTGAAGGCGCGCTTCGGCCAGCAGCTGTCGACCGCGATGGCCGTGCGCAGCCAGCACGGCCGCGACGAGTCTTCCTTCGACGTGCCGCCGCCGGCCGCGGTGGTGTTCGCGCAAAGCACGCAGGACGTGGCCGATGCGGTGAAGCTGGCCAGCCAGTTCGAGGTGCCGGTGATTCCCTTCGGCGTGGGCTCGTCGCTGGAGGGCCACCTGCTGGCGGTGCAAGGCGGCATCAGCATCGACGTCTCGCGCATGAACCGCGTGGTGTCGGTGAACGCGGACGACCTCACGGTGACGGTGCAGCCCGGCGTGACGCGCAAGCAGCTCAACGACGAGATCAAGAGCACGGGGCTGTTCTTCCCCATCGACCCGGGCGCCGACGCCTCCATCGGCGGCATGACGGCCACGCGCGCCAGCGGCACGAATGCCGTGCGCTACGGCACCATGCGCGAGAACGTGCTGGCACTGGAGGTGGTGACGGCCAGCGGCGAGGTGATCCGCACCGGCACGCGCGCCAAGAAGAGCTCGGCCGGCTACGACCTCACGCGCCTGCTGGTGGGCAGCGAAGGCACGCTGGGCGTCATCACCGAAATCACCCTGCGCATCTATCCGCTGCCCGAGGCGGTGTCGGCCGCGATCTGCTCCTTTCCGAGCATCGAGGATGCGGTGCGCACCACCATCCAGATCATCCAGCTGGGCGTGCCGATCGCGCGCGTGGAACTGATCGACCAGCACACGGTGCGCATGGTCAACGCCCACTCCAAGCTGGGCCTGCGCGAAGAGCCCATGCTGCTGATGGAGTTCCACGGCTCGCCCGCCGGCGTGAAGGAGCAGGCCGAGACGGTGCAGGACATTGCCAGCGAGCACGGCGGCAAGGCCTTCGAATGGGCCAGCACGCCCGAGGAGCGCACGCGCCTGTGGACGGCGCGGCACAACGCCTACTTCGCCGCGGTGCAGTCACGCCCCGGCTGCCGCGTGATCTCCACCGACACCTGCGTGCCGATCTCGCGCCTGGCCGACTGCCTGCTCGACTCGGTGAAAGAAGCGGACGCCAGCGGCATCCCCTACTTCCTGGTGGGCCACGTGGGCGACGGCAACTTCCACTTCGGCTACCTGCTCGACCCCAATGCGCCGGAAGAACGCGTGAAGGCGGAGCAGCTCAACCACGCGCTGGTGGCACGCGCCCTGGCCCTGGAAGGCACCTGCACCGGCGAGCACGGCGTGGGCCTGCACAAGATGGGCTTCCTGGTCGACGAGGCCGGCGTGGGCGCGGTGGACATGATGCGCACGATCAAGCGCGCGCTCGACCCGAAGAACATCATGAACCCCGGGAAGATCTTCAGCCTGTAAGCGCGCGCAGGCTCATGGCCTGCGCCGCCTGACCGCCGGGGCGGCCGATGTTCAGGCCGTGCGGCGGATCCGCTCGATCAGGCCGTTGAGCGCTTCGATGGAACCGAAGTGGATGGCGAGCTCCCCGCTCTCCTCCACCTTGCCATTGCGGCGGCTGCGCTTCTTCACGCGCACCTCGACCTCGGCGGTGAGCAGGTCGGCCAGTTCTTCTTCCACCCGCAGCACGTCGCGCGATTTCTCCGCGCCGTCGCGCCCGGGCCGCGGCGAGGCCTTGAGGCTGAACTCGGCCGACAGGCGCTTGACCAGCGCCTCGGCCTCGCGCACCGACATCTTCCTGGCGGCGATCTGGTTGGCCGCGGTGATCTGCGCGGCCTTGTCCAGCGACAGCAGCGCGCGCGCATGGCCCATGTCGATGTCGCCCGCCATGAGCATCTCCTGCGCCGGCGCGGCCAGGTTGAGCAGGCGCAGCAGGTTGCTGGCGGCGCTGCGCGAGCGGCCCACGGCTTGCGCGGCCTGTTCGTGCGTCAGGCCGAATTCGCTGGTAAGTCGCTGCAAACCCTGCGCTTCTTCCAGCGGATTGAGGTCTTCTCGCTGGATGTTCTCGATGAGCGACATGGCCGCGGCGGCCTCGTTGGGCACGTCGCGCACCAGCACCGGCACTTCGGCCAATCCCGCCAGCTTGGCGGCACGAAAGCGCCGTTCGCCGGCGATGATCTCGAATTCGGCGTTCTTGGCGCGGGCCGATTCCTCGTCGAGCCGGCGCACCAGGATGGGCTGCATGATGCCCTGCGCCTTGATGCTCTCGGCCAGCTCGTACAGCGCGCCCTCGTCCATGCGCGTGCGCGGCTGGTAGACGCCGGCCACCATGCGGTCCAGCGCCAGGGTGCTGGGGTCGGTCGGCGCCTTGCTGGTGGTGCCCTCTTCCGGCGCGTCATCGATCGATGTGGCGCCGGTGGCCGGCCCCAGCAGCGCTTCCAGGCCGCGGCCCAGTCCCTTGGGTTTCTTGGTGACCATCGTCTTCTTCAGTCTTTCTTCGGGTTCGATTCCTGCAGTTCCTGCAGCCAACGGCGGCCTTCAGGCCAGTCGCCGAGGCCGGACTCCGCATTGACGTGGCCGCGCGGGCCGACGTCGGTGAAGCTGGCGCCCCAGTCCTTCGCCATCTGGCGCGCACGGGCCGCCTCGCAGTACGGATCGTCGTCGGCCGCGATGAGATGCGCCGGGAAAGGCAGCCGCTGCCGCGCAATCGGCGCCCAGCCGGGGATCATCTGGCGCAGGTCGTCGCGCTCCACGTCGCCAGGTGCCACAAGCAAGGCGCCGCGCACCTTGTGCGTGTTCCGCGAATGCTGGGCCCACCAGGCGACCAGGATGCAGCCCAGACTGTGGGCGGCGAACACGACGGGCTGGCTGGCCGCCAGCACCGCCTCTTCCAGCTGGATCTGCCAGTCGCCGCGCAGCGGACGCATCCAGTCATGCTGCTGGACGCGCCGGTCGCCGTAGCGATCTTCCCAGCGGCTTTGCCAGTGCTCCGGTCCGCTGTTCTGCCAGCCCGGCAGCAGCAGGACTTGGGTATTGCTCATCTTTGCTACTAAATTGATAGCGACAAAGCCTTTGCGGGCAAGGCCTTGGCGTTACTTTTGTTCAACTTCAGCAGGCGCCGCCACCGCGACGGACGGCAGCACGGCCGGCGCCTCCGGTGGTTCGGGTGCGGCCACGGAGGCGGGCTGCGCCGGCGGCATCTTCTGGATCATTTCCTCGGCAAAGCTGACGAAGGCCTGGCTGCCTTTGGCGGACGCGTCGAAGACCACGCCGGGCAGCCCGTAGCTCGGCGCCTCGGCCAGCCGGACGTTGCGCGGAATGACGGTGTCGAAGACCTTCTCGCCGAAGTGCGCCTTGAGCTGGTCGCTCACCTGCTGCTGCAGGGTGATGCGCGGATCGAACATCACCCGCAGCAGGCCGATGATCTGCAGGTTCTTGTTGAGGTTGGCATGCACCTGCTTGATGGTGTTGACCAGGTCGGTCAGGCCTTCGAGCGCGAAGTATTCGCACTGCATCGGCACGATCACCCCATGCGCGGCGCACAGGCCGTTCAAGGTCAGCAGGCTCAGGCTGGGCGGGCAGTCGATCAGCACGAAGTCGTATTCGGCCCCGACCGCGGCCAGCGCCGTGCGTAGGCGCTTCTCCCGCCGGTCGAGGGTGACCATTTCGACTTCGGCACCTGCCAGCTCGCGGTTGGCGCCCAGCACGTCGTACCCGCACCCCCCTTCCACCAGGCGCTCGGGCCGCACGCGCGCCTCGGCCACGGAAGCGGACTCCAGCAGCACGTCGTACACCGTCATTTCCAGTTGGCGCTTGTCCACGCCGGAACCCATGGTGGCATTGCCCTGGGGGTCCAGGTCGATCATCAGCACCCGCTGGCCCAGGCGGGCCAGGCCGGCTGCGAGGTTGACGGTGGTGGTGGTCTTGCCGACGCCGCCCTTCTGGTTGGCGATGCAGAAGATTCTTGCCATGTGCCGCCGTCAGTTCGAAATGGCCAGCTTGACGCCGAAGCCGACCAGGAAGATGCCGGCCAGCTTCTCCAGCGCGCCCGAGAGCTTGGGATTGGCGCGGATGCGCTCGGCCAGGAAGTGCGTGAGCAGCACCATGGTGAGGCAATAGGCGAAGGTCAGCGTCGCGATGGTCAGGGCCATCACGCCGAAGGTCGTCATGCCCTGGTGCTGCGCTGGATCGATGAACAGCGGGAAGAAGGCCATGTAGAAGACGATGGCCTTGGGGTTGAGCAAGGTGATGAGAAAGGCTTGCCGCGTGTACTGGCCCGGACGGATATGGAGGATGGGGCCGGCGCCCGGCTTGGCGCGGATCATCTTGAAGCCCAGCCATGCCAGGTAGGCGGCGCCGAGCCACTGGACCGCATGGAAGGCGGCCGGATACGCCGCCAGCAGCGCCGCCACGCCCGCGACTGCCGCCCACAGGAGGCACTGGTCACCCAGGATCAGACCCAACGCGGCGCCCAGCCCGCCCTGGATGCCGCCCTTCCCCGTCGAGGTGATCAACGCCAGGTTGCCCGGCCCCGGGATCAGGAGGAAAACGATGATGGCGGCGACAAAGGCGCCATAGTCAGCAATGCCGAACATGATGGGGTCTGAGAAAAGATTGTGGGGGAGTGCTTCGAGTCTACGCGAGGCACTCGCTTGCGGGGCGCCTCGCGCGCCCTGTTTGCGCTTCAGCCCGCGCTTTTTCGTGCCCAGACGACGCAGCGCTCGGCATCCAGGCCCGGAACGGTCAGTTGTTCCACGTGAAACACGTCGACTGTGCCCGCACCGAGTTGCGCGATTTCATCGCTCGGCAGTTTGCCCTTCATCGCCATCCAGATCCCGCCCGGCGCCAGCAACTGCTGCGAGCCGGAGAAGAAGTCCGCCAGCGAGGCAAAGGCCCGCGAACTGATGACGTCGTAGCTGCCGCCCATCGTCTCCACCCGGGTGTGCATGCCGTTGAGGTTGGGCAACCCTAGCTCTGCCGACACCTGGCGGATAAAGGCCGCCTTCTTGGCCACGGCATCCACGCAGCTGACCGACAGCTCGGGCCGCATGATGGCGATGACCGCCCCAGGGAGGCCGGCACCCGAACCGACGTCGAGCAGGCGCGACGCCTGCGGGCACTGCCTCTGGAGCGGGGCGATGATGGACAGGCTGTCCAGCAGGTGGTGCGTCAGCACCTGGGCCGGATCGCGCAGCGCCGTCAGGTTGTAGACCTTGTTCCACTTCAGGATGAGGTCGCCGTAGGCAAGAAGCTTGGCGGTTTGCCCGTCGGACAAATTCAGGCCCATCGCCTCGGCACCCTGGCGGAGGATGGCCTCGCGATCGGCGCTCATTCTTGGCCTCCGCCCTCGCCGGCTCTGTGCGGCTCGCTTTCCCTCAAGAACACGCGAGCTTGCTCGGGACGACCCGGCGCGGGCACTTGGCGCCCGCGCTCAGTCGCTTTGTCGCTTCCTCCCGAGAGGGCGCGAACTTGCTCGAAGCGGGCGCTCATTCGGCCGTCGCTTCCGCCGCAGCCGTGTCCACTGGCGCCGCAAAGGCGCGGTAGCCGCCCTTGCGCAGGTGAATCAGCAGGAGCGAAATGGCGGCGGGCGTCACGCCCGAAATGCGGGAGGCCTGGCCCAAGGTCTCCGGGCGGTGCTTGCTCAGCTTCTGACGCACTTCGATGCTCAGCGCGGCAACCTGCGAGTAGTCCAGGTCGGCGGGCAGCTTCATGGTTTCGAAGTGGGTGGAACGTTCCACCTCGTCGTGCTGGCGGTTGATGTAGCCCGAGTACTTGGCACTGATCTCGAGTTGCTCGATTTCGGTGGCGTTGAGTTCGACGCCCTCCCCGGCCGCGTACTTGCCGCCGTCCAGGGACATCAGGTCGGCATAGCTCACTTGCGGCCTGCGCAGCAGGTCGGCCAGGTTGTATTCGCGCTCGATGGCCTTGCCCAGCACGCGTTCCGATTCGCTGGCCGGCAGGTTGCGGGGATTCACCCAGATGGATTTCAGCCGCTCTGTTTCACGTGAAACAGCATCGCGCTTGCGCGAGAAAGCATCCCAGCGGGCGTCGTCCACCAAGCCAAGCTTGCGGCCAATCTCGGTCAGGCGCATGTCGGCGTTGTCCTCGCGCAGCTGCAGCCGGAACTCGGCGCGGCTGGTGAACATGCGGTAGGGCTCGGTCACGCCCTTGGTGATCAGGTCGTCCACCAGCACGCCCAGGTACGCCTCATCGCGTCGCGGCACCCAGGCCTCTTCGCCGCGGCACTGCAGCGCCGCATTGATGCCGGCAAACAGCCCCTGGGCCGCCGCCTCTTCATAGCCGGTGGTGCCGTTGATCTGGCCGGCGAAGAACAGGCCCTTGATCGAACGGGTTTCGAAGCTGCTCAGCAGCGCGCGCGGATCGAAGTAGTCGTACTCGATCGCGTAGCCGGGCCGCAGGATGTGTGCATTCTCCAGCCCGGGCAGCGAGCGCACCAGCGCGTACTGGATGTCGAAAGGCAGGCTCGTGGAGATGCCGTTCGGGTAGTACTCGTTGGTGGTCAGGCCTTCGGGCTCCAGGAAGATCTGGTGGCTGTCCTTGTCGGCAAAACGGTTGATCTTGTCTTCCACGCTCGGGCAGTAGCGCGGCCCCACCCCCTCGATCTTCCCGGTGAACATCGGGCTGCGGTCGAAGCCGGAGCGGATGATGTCGTGCGTACGCGCATTCGTGTGGGTGATCCAGCAGGGCATCTGCTGCGGATGCATGTCGGCCCGGCCCATGAAGCTGAACACGGGCATATGCGGCGTGGCCCCGCCCGGCATGCCGTCGCCGGGCTGCTCGGTGCACTTCGAGAAATCGATGGTCCGGCCGTCCAGGCGCGGTGGCGTGCCGGTCTTCAGGCGGCCTTGCGGCAGCTTCAGTTCCTTCAACCGCGCCGACAGGCTGACCGCCGGCGGGTCCCCTGCCCGGCCGGCTTGGTAGTTGTCCAGGCCCACATGGATGCGGCCGTCCAGGAAGGTGCCCGCGGTCAGCACCACCGTCCGGGCCCGGAAAGCGATGCCGACTTGCGTCACCGCGCCCACCACCCGGTCGCCCTCCACCATCAGGTCGTCCACCGCCTGCTGGAAGAGCTGCAGGTTGGGCTGGTTCTCCAGCCGGCGACGGATCGCCGCCTTATAAAGAATGCGGTCGGCCTGCGCCCGGGTCGCGCGCACCGCCGGACCCTTGCTGGAATTGAGGATGCGGAACTGGATGCCGGCCTCGTCCGTGGCCAGCCCCATCGCGCCGCCGAGCGCGTCCACCTCTTTCACCAGGTGTCCCTTGCCGATGCCGCCGATCGACGGGTTGCAGCTCATCTGCCCCAGCGTCTCGATGTTGTGAGAAAGGAGCAGCGTGCGCGCGCCCATGCGGGCCGCGGCCAAGGCAGCTTCGGTGCCGGCATGACCGCCGCCGACGACGATGACGTCGAATTCTTCTGGATAGAGCATGTGGAAAGGGGGGCGCAAATATCGCTTGCGCTGCGGATCGGGGAGAACCCTCAATTTTAGTCGGTGCGCAAAATTTACGCACCCCTTGCCCCCTTCAACCCCTCGGTCGCCGGAGCCTCGCCATTCCTCGATCGAATGCTATTCTTTTGATAGCAATCGATGGCTCATCCACGCGGGCCGCCATCTCTTTCGCGGCGAGCCTTGCGTCGCCCGCCCGGCAACACGGACCAGTTGGCCCGGGTCACCTGCAACACCCGCACCACGCGCTGCGCGGGGCTGGGCCGCGGGGATGACGAAGACGGCGACGCATCGCCGCGCCGCCCATCGTGCCGCAGCCGCGGCCCCAACAAGAGCGGCGGCATGCTCAGTCGATCGCCCTCTTCACGGCGCCCACGCCCAATGCAGCGAGCACCAGGAAGATCAACGCCAGCACCAGGAACACGCCGAACAGGAATTTGGCGATCCCCGCCGCCGCGGCCGCCAGCCCGGTAAAACCCAGTGCCCCGGCCACGAGCGCGACGAGCGCAAAGATGATGGCGTACTTCAACATGGACTTGCCTCCTGCACGGCGCGAAACACGCATTCGCCTGTTCCACGTGCGCCCAGCGTAGACAGGCGCAGCCGAGCACCGCATCGGCCGTCCCCGCAATGCCCCGTAGGACAAGTCCGCCGACCGAACCCGCTAGGATGGACCGGCTTTTTTCTTCATTACTTCAAAACCATCCAAGAAGGAGATTCCGCAATGAAGCTGTATTACTCGCCCGGAGCCTGTTCGCTGTCGCCGCACATCGCGCTGCATGAAGCCGGCCTGGCTTTCGAGCCCGTGCTGGCCAGCACCAAGACCCACAAGCTTCAGGACGGGACCGACTACTACGGCATCAACCCCCTGGGCTACGTGCCGCTGCTGGAGTTGGACGACGGCACCCTGCTGCGCGAAGGCCCGGCCATCGTGCAATACATCGCCGACCAGGCGCCCACCAAGAACCTGGCGCCCGCCAACGGCACGCTGCCGCGCTACCGCCTGCAGGAATGGCTGACCTTCATCGGCACCGAAGTCCACAAGACCTTCAGCCCCCTGTTCCGCCCCGACACGCCCGAGGAATACAAGACCACCTGCCGCGACAAGCTGGTGTCCCGCCTGACCTGGGTCGACGGCCAACTCGAAGGCAAGCAGTACCTCATGGGCGAGCATTTCAGCGTGGCCGACGGCTACCTGTTCACCGTCACCAACTGGGCCAAGCCCACCAATGTGGACATCAGCGGCCTGAAGAACCTGCTGGCCTACCGCGAGCGCATTGCGGCCCGCCCGGCCGTCCAGACGGCCATGAAGGCAGAAGGCCTCCTGAAATAAGGGCCGTGACCGCTAGGTGACAGCGCGCGGCGAGCCAAGGGTTTACCCTAATGCTTTTGGCTCACCGCGATTTCCCCATATGAAAACTCTGTTCGACCCAGTCCAGGCGGGAGACCTCCAACTCGCCAACCGCATCGCCATGGCGCCGCTCACGCGCAACCGCTCCCCCAATGCGGTGCCGCAGGAGATCACCGCCACCTACTATTCGCAGCGCGCCAGCGCCGGCCTGCTGATCAGCGAAGCCACCGCCATCAGCCAGCAAGGCCAGGGCTACGCCGACGTTCCGGGCCTGTACGCGCCCGAACAGCTGCTGGCCTGGAAGCGCGTCACCGACGCCGTCCATGCCAGCGGCGGCAAGATCGTCACCCAGCTCTGGCACGTGGGCCGCGTCTCGCACAACGACCTGCAGCCAGCAGGCGGCCAGCCCGTCGCGCCTTCCGCCATTGCGGCCAAGACCAAGACCGTGCTGATCAAGGACGGCGTGCCGACCTTCGTCGACACCTCCGAGCCGCGCGCCCTGCAACTCACCGAACTGCCTGGCATCGTGCATGACTACGAGCGCGCCGCCCGCTACGCGGTGCAGAGCGCCGGCTTCGACGGCGTCGAGATCCACGCGGCCAACGGCTACCTGCTCGACCAGTTCCTCAAGACCGGCAGCAACCAGCGCGACGACGCCTACGGCGGCAGCATCGAGAACCGCGCCCGCCTGCTCATCGATGTGGCCCGCGCGGTGGTGCAGGCCGTGGGCGGTGGACGCACCGGCATCCGCCTGTCGCCCGTCACGCCCGCCAACGACGTGGTGGACGCCGATCCGCAGCCGCTGTTCGAATACGTGCTGCGCGAGTTGGCGCCCCTGGGCCTGGCCTATGTGCACGTGATCGAGGGCGCCACCGGCGGCCCGCGCGAGCTGGCCGACCGCCCCTTCGACTACGCCGCCCTCAAGGCCGCGTACCGCAACGCCGGCGGCCAGGCCGCCTGGATGGTGAACAACGGCTACGACAAGGTGCTGGCCGAGAAGGCCCTGGCCGAAGGCGCCGACCTGGTGGCATTCGGCAAGCCATTCATCTCCAACCCCGACCTGGTGCGCCGCCTGCGCGAAGACGCACCGCTCAACGCCTGGGACAAGTCCACCTTCTACGGTGGCGGCGCCAAGGGCTACATCGACTATCCGGAGATGAGCCCCCCGGCTTCTCACGCCGCTACGCGCGGCGTGTAGTTCGCCACCCCCCAAGGGGGAGGCCACACCTGAGGCCCGGCAAAGCCGGTTCCTCGGTGTGTTGCTGGCTACGGGTGTAGCTATTCAAGGCGCGCGCCTCAGCAGCAGCGCATTGGCCATCACGCTCACGCTCGACAGCGCCATCGCCGCGCCGGCCACCACCGGGCTGAGCAGGCCAATGGCCGCGAGCGGAATGCCGGCCACGTTGTAGGCAAAGGCCCAGAACAGGTTCTGCCGGATCTTGGCCACGGTGCGCGCCGAGAGGTCGAAGGCATCGGCCACCAGCGACACGTCGCCGCGCATGAGCGTGATGCCGGCGGCTTCCATTGCCACGTCGGTGCCGTGCGCCATGGCCATGCCCACGTCGGCCGCGGCCAGTGCGGGCGCATCGTTGGCGCCGTCGCCCACCATGGCCACCACGTGGCCGCCGGCGCGCAGGGCCTGGACCACCGCCGCCTTGTCGCCGGGCAGCACTTCGGCACGCACATCTTCGGCGGCGATGCCCACGCGCTCGGCCATGGCCTGCGCCGCGCGGCGGTTGTCGCCCGAGATCATCACCACGCGCAGGCCGCGGGCGCGCAGCCTGGCGACGGCCTGCGCCGCTTCGGGCTTGGGTTCGTCGGCGAAGGCCAGCAGCGCCATGGCCTGCGCCTGTCCGGTGGCGGCTGCGTCGAAGCGCAGCAGCGCGGAAATGGTCGCGCCTTGCGACTGCAGCTGCGCCAGCAGTTCGGTCGGCACCGGCACGCCCAGCTCCTCGCGCCAGCGCATGCTGGCCAGCGCCCATTCGTCGCCGCCCTCATCCGCACCGATGCCCAGGCGGCCGCGCATGCCACGCCCATCCACCGCGCGCAGGTCGAGCACGGCGCCTTCGAAGGCCACGCCCTGCGCATTGGCCGCGTCGAGCACCGCGCGCGCCAGCGGGTGGGTGCTGCCGCTTTGCAGCGCTGCGGCCGCAGCCAGCAAGGCGCGCTCGTCCATGCCGACGCCCGGCAAGGGCAGCAGCTGCGTCAGGGTCGGCTTGCCGACGGTCAGCGTGCCGGTCTTGTCGAAAGCCACGGTGTCGACGCGATGCGCGAGTTCGAGCGCCGTGGCGTCCTTGATCAGGATGCCGCGCCGCGCGGCCACGCCGGTGCCCGCCATCACCGCCACGGGCGTCGCCAGTCCCAGCGCACACGGACAGGCAATGACCAGCACCGCCACCGCGTGGATCAGCGCCTGCTCGATGCCCGCGCCCATCGCCAGCCAGCCCAGCAGCGTCACGAGCGCAATCACGAGCACCACCGGCACGAACACCGCGGCCACCTTGTCGACCAGCTGCTGGATCGGCGCCTTGGCCGCCTGCGCATCCTCGACCAGGCGGATGATGCGCGACAGCACGCTCTCGGCGCCCACCGTGCGCACTTCCATCACCAGGCGGCCTTCGCCGTTGACCGAGCCACCCGTCAGTTCTTCGCCCGGCGCCTTGGCCACCGGCAGCGGCTCGCCGGTGAGCATGGATTCGTCCACCGAAGAGCGGCCCTCGATCACCACGCCGTCGGCGGGCACGCGTTCGCCGGCGCGCACCGACAGGCGGTCGCCGGCCAGCAGCTCGGCCACCGGCACATCGGACTCCTTGCCCGTCTTCGCGTCGACCACGTGGGCGATGTCCGGTCGCAGCGCCTGCAGCGCGCGGATGGCCGAGGTGGCCTGGCGCTTGGCCCGCGACTCCAGCCACTTGCCCAGAAGAATGAGCGTGATGACCACCGCCGCCGCCTCGAAATACAGGTGCGGCATGCCGCCGGCCGGCGCACGCCACCACAGCCACAGCGACAGGCCGAAGGCCGCGCTGGTGCCCAGGGCCACCAGCAGGTCCATGTTGCCGGTGCCGGCCCGCGCCGCATGCCAGCCGGCACGGTAGAAGCGCGCGCCCAGCCAGAACTGCACCGGCGCGGCCAGCAGGAACTGCGCCCACGGCGGCAGCATCCAATGCACGCCCAGGGGTTCGAGCAGCATGGGCGCCAACAACGGCGCCGACAGCAGCAGCCCCACCGCCACCGGCATGAAGCCCGCCCAGGGCGAAGCGGCCGCCGCCTCGTCCTCGGCCGAAGCCTCGCGCGGCTCGTAGCCGGCCTGGCGCACGGCGCGGCGCAGGCGCGCCTGCAGGTCGGGAGAAGGCGCGGCCACCACACGGGCCGACTCGGTGGCGAGATTCACCGAAGCCTCCTGCACGCCGGGCACGCGCATCAGGGCGCGCTCCACGCGGCTCACGCAAGAGGCACAGGTCATGCCGCCCACCAGGAAGTCGGTGCTTTGCAGCAAAGAGGATTGCGTCGTTGTGTTCATGGGATGAAGGCTAGACCTTCACATCATGTGAGAGTCAACATCTTTTTGATTTTTCGGAAGATGCTTGACCTTGACATGGTGTCATGGATAACACTTTCAACATTCAATCAAGCCAAGGAGCAGATCGTATGAGCCAGTATCAATTCCAGGTCGCCGGCATGAGTTGCGGCCATTGCGTGCGCGCCGTCGAGGAAGCCGTGCAGAGCATCGACGCGAACGCGCAGGTCAAGGTCGAGCTCGCCCAGGGCCAGGTGCAGGTGGAAAGCCAGCAGCCGCGCGAAGCGCTGGCCGCCGCCATTGCCGACGCCGGCTACACGGTGCAATGAGCGCCGTACATGCGAGCGCCCCGCACGGCGCAGTGGAGAACAACGCCCTGCCGGTCAACATCGGCGAGGCGGCGCGCCTGTCGGGCATCTCCGCCCGCATGGTGCGCCACTACGAAGGGCTGGGCCTGCTCGGCGAAGTCCATCGCACCGAGAGCGGCTACCGCCAGTACACCCCGGCCGACGTGCACACCCTGCGCTTCATCAAGCGCTCGCGCGAGATGGGCTTCTCGATGGAGCGGGTGGCCGAGCTGGTCGACCTCTGGCACAACCGGCGCCGCACCAGTTCCAGCGTCAAGCGCATTGCGCAGAGCCACCTCGAAGAATTGGAGCGCCGCATCGCCGCCATGCAGGGCATGCAGCGCACGCTGGCGCACCTGGTGCATTGCTGCCAAGGGGACCAGCGACCCGATTGCCCTATCCTGGACGACCTAGCACGTATCTCTTGAACACTTTTGTATCCAAATGCAGAATGCGCGATTCCCGCATCTGAAAACTGGAGACTGTTCATGCTCAGGCGCCTGGTGCCGCAAGCGATCCGCGAAGCCCGCTACCGCAAAAGCTTCATCCAGAACACGACCGACAACCTGTTCATGGGCTCGTTCGAGAGCTTCGCGGCCGCACAAGCGGGTGCGCCCGCCGCCAAACCGGTTGGCTACGACAACGCCGAAAAGGCGCGCAACTTCTACTCCCATCAGATCTACTTCTACGACTATCCGGCCCTTTTCTGGATCGGCCGCTCGATCGCCGAGGGCTTGCGCAGCGTGTTTGACCTCGGCGGCCACGTGGGCATCAAGTACTACGCCTTCAACCGCCTGCTGACCTACCCCGACGACCTGCGCTGGATGGTGTGCGACGTGAAGGGCGTGACCCAGACCGGCAGGGAGCTCGCGGCCGAACTCGGCAGCGCGCATCAGCTGAGCTTCACCACCGAATACGGTGATGCCTCGGGCTTCGACGTGCTCTTTGCTTCGGGCAGCCTGCAGTACCTGCCGCAGCGCCTCTCCGAAATCCTTGCCACCTTGCCGGTCAAGCCCAGGCGGATCATCGTGAACACCGCGGCCGTCCACCCGGACCGCACGATCTTCACGATCAACAGCATCGGCTTTGCCACGTGCCCGTACCGTATCCAGCATCACAGCGAACTGCTGTCCGAACTCACCGCGGCAGGCTACAAGCGGCTCGACGGCTGGCGCAATGAAGGCAAGCCCATCGAGGTGCCGTTCGTGGAAGGCGGGGACAAGCCCTTCTACGCCGGCTGCTGCTTCGACCTGCGCTGACGGCGTGGGGCGCGAAACGCCCCGCTACCATGGCGCCATGTCCTTTTCGCAGCCACGCGTCCTGATCGCCGAAGACGAGTCCGGCATCGCGGACACCCTGCAGTACGTCCTCAAGAGCGACGGCTTCGTGCCCGTGTGGTGCGCCACCGCGCAGGCGGCGCTCGCCGAATTCGCGTCGCAGCCGCCGGCCATCGTCATCCTCGACATCGGCCTGCCCGACATGAACGGCTTCGAGCTGTTCAAGCGCCTGCAGGCCATGAGCCGCGCAGCCGGCGGGCCGGACGTGCCGATGCTCTTCCTGACCGCGCGCAACGACGAGATCGACCGCGTGGTGGGGCTGGAACTGGGCGCGGACGACTACATCGCCAAGCCTTTCTCGCCGCGCGAGCTGGTGGCGCGGGTGCGCACCATCCTTCGCCGCAGCGGCGCGCTGGCGAGTGCCGCGCCCGCTCCCGCCGCAACCGCGCCAGCGCCCACCGCTGCAGCACCCGCCCAGCCCTTTGCGCTCGACAACGAGCGCATGCAGATCCGCTACTACGGCCGCCTGCTCGAACTCTCTCGCTACGAATACGGCCTGCTGCGCCTGATGATCCAGCGGCCCGGCCGGGTCTTCACCCGCGAAGAACTGCTGCAACTGGTGTGGGACGACGCCAGCGACAGCTTCGATCGCACGGTGGACGCGCACATCAAGACGCTGCGCGCCAAGCTGCGCGAGGTGGCGCCGCAGGTCGAGCCCATCCGCACGCTGCGCGGCACCGGCTACGCGCTCAACGAAGACCTGCCGCCCACACCGCAATGAAGCCCTCGCCCGACGGCACGCGGCGCCAGCGCCAGCAGGCCACGAGCCGCGGCGCCCTCTCGCGGCGCACGCGCATCTTCCTCGGCGTGCTGCTGATCTACTTTGCCGGCATCGCCTTCCTGCTGTATCGCGTGGTGGCCGACATCGACCCGCGCTACCGCGAATCGGCCGAAGAGTCGCTGGTGGAAATCTCGCAGCTCATGGCCAGCATGGTGGAACAGGACGTGATCGCCGGCGCCATCAACACGCAGCGGCTGGAGCCGCTCTTTCGCTCGGTGTATGCCCGCGAGTTCTCGGCGCAGATCTACAACCTGCACAAGACACGGGTGGAGCTGCGCATGGTGGTTACCGACGAGCATGGGCGCGTGATCTTCGACTCCACCGGCCGCGACCTCAACGCCGACTATTCGCGCTGGAGCGATGTGAGCCGCGCCCTTGCCGGCCAGTACGGCGCACGCACCACGCGCGACCTGCCGGGCGATCCGCTCACCTCCGTGATGTACGCCGCCGCACCGATCCGCTGGGGCAGCGAGATCGTGGGCGTGGTGAGCGTGGGCAAGCCGGTGCAGAGCTTCGGCCAGTTCGTGCAGGACGCGCGGGCGCGCACGCTGTGGGTGGGCGTGGGCTCGGCGCTGGCCCTGCTGCTGCTCACCGTCATCGTCTCCATCTGGCTGGTGCGGCCCTTCGGCCTGATCTCGGATTACCTGCGCTGGCTGCGGCAGCAGCGCAGCCTGACGCTGTCTCGCATGCTGCGCCGCGCCGTCGACACCCTGCGCGGCGGCCTGCGCGAAATGCGCGACGCCCTCACCGGCCGCAGCTACGTGGCCGACTACGTGCAGACCTTCACGCACGAGATCAAGAGCCCGCTCTCGGCCATCCGCGGCGCGGCCGAGCTGCTGCAGGAGCCCTCGATGCCGCAGGCCGAGCGCGACCACTTCCTGGCCAACATCGCCGGCGAGACGCAGCGCATCCAGGAGATCGTCGACCGCATGATGGAACTCACCGCGCTGGAAACCCAGCGCGCGCTGGAACGCAGCGAAACCGTGTCGCTCGCGCCGCTGCTGCACGAGGTGGCGGCCAGCGCCGAGAACGCTGCCGCCGCCAGGCAGATCCGCCTGCATGTGGCCATCGACAGCAATGCCAAGGTGGAGGGCGACCCGTTCCTGCTGCGCCGCGCCGTGAGCAACCTGCTGGACAACGCCATCGATTTCTCGCCGCCCGGCGCCGAGGTGGCGCTGGCCCTGCACGTGGGCTCGCGCGAGGCGCGCATCACCGTGCGCGATCACGGCCAGGGCATTCCGGACTATGCCCGCGAGCAGGTCTTCGAGAAGTTCTATTCGCTGGCCCGGCCGCACAGCCAGAAGAAGAGCACCGGGCTGGGCCTGGCCTTCGTGAAGGAGATCGCCGGCCTGCACCGCGGGCGCATCGCGCTGGACAACGCGCCGCGCGGCGGGGCGATCGCGACGCTGAGCCTGCCTCTGGCGTCGAGCTAGTTCTGCCGATGCGCTGCGCCTCAGCGCGCGGAGCAGGCCTTCTTCGCGATGGTGGCCAGCGCCACGTTCGTGCCGATCTCTTCCTCGGCCGTGGCCCCCAGCGTCAAGACCACGTCGCCCTTGCCCATCGGCCCGTCGATGTAGCTGGAGCCCACCGAGCTGTAGGTGGACCGGGCGCAGTCCAGCTCGATGCGGTCGCGGATGGAGTGGACTTCCCTGTCCTTGACGTCCAGGCGCGCCGTCGGCGGAAGGTCGTACAGCGTGGAGACGCGCACGCGCTGTCCTTCCTTCTGCACGTCGGCATCGTCCATGTAGAGCGCCCACTTGCCATCGTTCGCCTCCAGCGGCGCCACGACGCTCCAGCCCGCATGCGCGCCCAGGCAGGCCGCCAGCGCCAGCAGCGGGATCAGCGACTTCTTCCTCATCGTCCTCTTTCCTTTCAGAGAGAGGAGTATCGCCGTGCGCACGCAGCGCGAACCAAGGAATACGCCCAGAGTGGGCAGAGATGAAAACGAAGGTTTAAAAGATCAAATGCCAAGACGCCGCGGCCCGTCTGCGGTTCGCAACGAAGCCTCGGGTCGACGCTTCACACTTTCCGGATCGGTCCAGGATAGAGCGCGACATTCGAGTCCGCGGTCAGCAGCGTCATCCCTTCGGCCGTCGCCTGCGCAACCAGCAGGCGATCGAACGGATCCTTGTGAATGGATGGCAGCCCTTCCATCGCCAGCACATGCGCCCCGGTGATCAACAGTTCGGCATAGCCGTTGTCGAGCAGGCCACGCCGAAGCAGATTCGCGTCCACCTGAAAATCCGGCCGGCCCAGCCCCCGCTTGATGACAACTTCCCAGATGCTGGCCACACTGAAACACAGCGTGTTGTCCGCCGATTCGATCATCTTGCGCGTTGCGGCGGAAAGTCGCTTGGGCGTGCCCGCTGCCCACAGCAGCAGGTGCGTATCCAGAAGAAGCTTCATCAGGCGCCGCTGCTGAACAGATGCTCGATCTCGGTCGAACCCATGGTGTCGAAGTCGTCCGGCACCTCGATCTGTCCAGCAAGAAATCCAAGGCGCTTGGGCGGCGCCGCCTCCTGCGCGTCGAGCGGAACCACCTTGACCATCGGCTTGCCTGCCTTGGCGATGACGAAGGACTCCCCCCGCGCAACGCGTTCGACAATGCGCGACAGATGCGTCTTCGCCTCGTGGATGTTGATGGTTTGCATGGCGCTCCCTATATGGACTAAGTCAAGTTAGTTTAGTCCAACTTCAATCCTGGCGCCTACCGCCTGAACAGATCCAGGATCCAGTTGCGGTCCGGCGACTGCGAAGGCTGCTGGGGAGTGGGCGCCGCGCCGCCCATGGCCTCGGCCGGCGCGCTGCCGCCGAAGCCCGGCACGGTGCCGG